>NZ_CP017943.1:0-300000 GCF_002764115.1 Phyllobacterium zundukense
GAGGCGCTTGCGGATATCTATATCGGCCCGCTGGTCAACGGCAGCGTCTCCACATGGTTCGCCTACATCCTCGCCGTCGGCTTCCTGTTGATCCGTCCCGCCGGCCTGTTTGGCGACCGTGAAATCGAAAGGGTTTGATGATGACCACGCTGCAAGAGCCTATCCTTTCCGCCCCGATACGCCAGCCGCTCGCGGGCCTGAACGCGGTGCTCGTGGCCATCGGGCTGGTAGCGGCCTTCGCCGTACCTGCCGTCGCTGACGATTACTGGCTGAGCTCGATCATCATTCCGGCCATCGTGATGGGCCTTGCTGGCGTCGGGTTGAACCTCCTCTTCGGATATGCCGGGCTGGTCACGCTCGGCTCGGCCGCCTTCATGTCGATTGGCGCGTTCACGACCTACAATCTCCTGCTCCGTGCGCCACTTCTGCCATTGCCGGTGGTGTTGATCCTGGCAGGCCTGTTTGCGGCCGCGGCAGGTGTCGTCTTCGGCCTGCCATCCTTGAGAATCAAGGGCTTCTACCTCGGCGCCTCGACGCTTGGTGCGCAGTTCTTCTTCGAGTGGCTCTTCACCAATTTCAGCTGGTTCTCGAATGACAGCCAGTCGCTGACAATTTCGGCGCCGCGCCTGCAAATTCTCGGTTACGATCTGCAGTCCGCCGCCGGACGCTATTGTCTGGTAATCGCGACGACCGCGCTGCTGATCGCGCTCGCCTTCGCCATTGTCAAGAGCCGCCTCGGCCGCGAATGGATGGCGGTCCGTGACATGGATACGGCTGCCTCGGTGATCGGCATCCCTGTCGCCCGCCGCAAGCTTCAAGCCTTCGGCATAAGTTCATTCTTTCTCGGCATAACGGGCGCGCTGTGGGCCTTCGCCTATCTTGGCACCGCAGACGCACATGCGTTCAACCTCGATAAGTCTTTCCAGATCTTGTTCATCGTCATCATCGGCGGCGTCGCGACGATCTACGGCAATTTCCTGGGCGCGTCCTTCATCGTGCTGATGCCGATCGTGATCGACCGGTTGTCGCTGGTCTTCGACCTCTCGTTTCTGGCTGACCAGGGCGCGCTCGCCAACCTGCAGCGCATCATTTTCGGCGCGATCATCATCCTGCTCCTGATCAAGGAGCCCGATGGATTGACCAGCCTCATCAAGCGCGGATGGGCTTCGCTGCGTCGCCGGGGCGCGCCGACCTGACACCGAATACGGACGGAACATGGCGGCGCCGGATTTCCGTCTCTCCTCCCAAGCATCCGGCGCCATTTTCCATAACCCAGCACTAGGGGGTGCTTATGTCACTGATCAAGAAGACCATGGGCCTTGCGGCAGCCGCCGCGATTGCCGTCACGACGATGAGCGCGCCGTCCTTCGCCGAAGACGGCAAGGGCCAGCAGCTCTATCCGCTCTTCACCTACCGCACCGGACCTTACGCGCCATCGTTCATTCCCGGCGGCGCTGGCATTATCGACTATCTGCGTTACATCAACGAGGTCGAAGGCGGCGTCGACGGCGTCAAGATCCTCGTCCAGGAATGCGAGACGGCCTATGCGATCGAGCGCGGCATCGAATGCTACGAGCGCTACAAGAACGGCCATAACGGCGCGTTGACCGCGGCGATCTATCCGCATTCGAGCGGCCTCGACGTAGCGCTGACCGACAAGGCGCGCGTCGACAAGATACCGATCGTCAGCCCCGGCGGCGGCCAGAACATCGCGACGGATGGCCGCGTGTTCCCTTATCAGTTTCCGTTAATTTTCGACTACTGGAGCGAAGCCCAGATCATCGTCAATTACATCGCCCAGCAGTCCGGCGGCTATGACAAGCTGAAGGGTGTCAAGATCGCAACGCTCTATCATGACTCCGGTTATGGCCGCGACACGATCGAGCCGCTCGGTATCCTCGCGAAGAAGTACGGGTTCGAGGACATCCAGGTTCCCGTTCCTCATCCGGGCGAACAGCAGCAGGCGCAGTGGCAGCAGATCCGTCGCTTCGGCGCGGACTGGGTCTTCCTGCGCGGCTGGGGCGTGATGACCCCGGTGGCGATCAAGACGGCCGCTCGCGTCGGCTTCCCGGCCAACCGGATCATCGGTGATATCTGGAGCGGCTCGGAAGACGACGCGCGTCCGGCCGGTACGGCTGCCAACGGCTATCTCGCGGTCTCCGTGTTCCCGCCCGGCACCGACTACGGCATCATCAAGACGCTGAAAGAGAAGATCCTTGATGCGGGCAAGTCCGACCTCAAGGACAATACGAAGTTCGGTACAGTCTACTACAATTACGGCGTGATCGAAGCCATCACCTTCGTCGAGGTGCTGCGTACCGGCCACAAGAAGTTCGGCAACCGGCCGCTGACCGCTGCCGAAGGCCAGTGGGCTCTCGAGAACCTCAACATCGATGAAAAGCGCATCGCCGAACTTGGTGCGCAGGGGCTGATCAGCCCGCTCCGGACCACGATCGACAACCACAAGGGCGAAACGATCGCCGGCAAGATCATCCAGTGGAACGGTCAGTCATGGGACGCCAGGACGGACTGGATCAAGGCCGACACGTCCCTGTTCGCCGACGTGATCAAAGCGAAGGCGGCGGCCTATGCCACCGAAAAAGGCATCACGCCACGCAACGCTGTAAACTGAGCACAACCGGACGGACAGGATCGATCATGACCATTCAGGCGAAAAGCTTCCTCGAAATCACCAATGTGGAAGCGCTCTATGGTCAGGCGATACTGGCCGTCCGCGACGTCTCGCTCAGGGTTGAGGAGGGCAAGATCGTAGCTCTCCTCGGCGCCAATGGCGCGGGGAAGACGACAACCCTGAAGGCCGTTTCCAATCTGCTCGGCCCGGAACGCGGCAAAGTCAGCCGCGGCATCATCCTTTGGCAGGGCGAGCCGGTGAGCAGTCTCTCTGCCTCGCGGCTTGTGGCCAAAGGTGTGGTCCAGGTGCTCGAAGGGCGCCATTGCTTCCCCCAGCTGACGGTGGAGGAGAACATTCTTGCCGGCGGCTTCGTCCGAAAGCCCGGACGCGCTGAGCTGCTGCAGAATCTGGAGCAGGTCTACACGTGGTTTCCACGCCTGAGAGAGAAGCGCAACACCAAGGCTGGCCTGACATCGGGTGGCGAACAGCAGATGGTGGCGATCGGGCGGGCGCTGATGACGAAGCCAAGGCTCGTCCTTTTGGATGAGCCGTCTATGGGGCTCGCGCCGATCATCGTGCAGGAGATCTTCGAGATCATCCGCACGCTCAACCAGCAATCGGGCGTCAGCTTCCTGCTTGCCGAACAGAACGCCAACCTGGCGCTTCGCTACGCTGACTATGGCTACATCCTCGAAACCGGACGCGTGGTGCTGTCGGGCACGGCCGAAGAGCTGCGCGCCCGGGACGACGTCCACGACTTTTATCTTGGCAGCGCAAACGCGGCCAAATCGAACCCGCGACGGCTTAGCGGATCGGTGGTTTGAAGACCAGGGGAATAGATGCATGACACAGATCGATTTGGCCTGGGGCGCTGGTCCCAGTGCTCGTTATGAAGAACTCGCCGCCCGCTTTCGGCCGATTTTTGCCGAGATCGGCAAGGAGGCGGTCGAGCGCGAACTCATGCGGAAACTGCCGAGGGCGGAGATCGTGAAGCTGAAGAACGCTGGCCTCGGCGCCCTGCGCGTGCCGGAAGCCGAAGGCGGCTTCGGCGCCACACTTCCTGAGCTTGCCAATATTCTGATCGAACTTTCGGAAGCCGATTCCAATATTACCCAGGCGCTTCGCGGTCATTTCGGCTTTACCGAGGATGTCGTCAACCGGTCGCAGAATGCGAGCCGCAAGCGATGGACGGAACGGATCGCCAGCGGCGACATTGCCGGCAACGCCTGGACAGAAATCGGCGGCGCAAAACAAGACGCTTTCTCGACCCGCATTTCGCAGAAGAACATCGGCCTGGTCGTCAACGGCACCAAATATTACACGACCGGCTCGCTCTATGCAGACTGGATCGATGTCGGCGCGACCGGTCTTGAAGGCGAGGGGATTGTCCTTCAGGTGCGTCGGGACCACCCCGGTGTCAATGTTGTCGACGATTGGGACGGCTTCGGGCAGATTCTGACGGCAAGCGGCACGACCACCTTCACCGATGTAGACGTAGATCCCGATGACGTCGTCATCGACGAGGAAAAGTTTCGCTATGGTGCGGCCTTCTATCAGCTGGTCCATCTCGCCACGCTCGCCGGCATTGGCCGGTCGATTGCCAACGAGACGGCTGCTGCGGTCGGCGCGCGTACGCGTTCCTATTCCAATGGGGCCGGACCGCGCTCGAGCCAGGACCCGCAGGTTCTGCAGGTCGTGGGCCGCATTCGGAGCAATGCCTATGCCGCCGGCGCAATCGTGCTGCAGGTCGCCCAGTCGATCCAGCGAGCCTTCGAGGCGCATTTCGTCGACGATCCGGATGCGGAGGAAAAAGCGAACGCGATCGCCGAATTGGAAACGTCGCAGGCGGTGACGGTTGTCACCAACCTTATCCTTGAGGCCTCCACGATCATCTTCGACGCCCTGGGCGCCTCGTCGACCAAGAAGCCTCTCGGCCTCGACCGCCACTGGCGCAATGCGCGGACCTTGTCTTCGCACAATCCGCGGATCTACAAGGACCGCATCATCGGTGACTTTGCCGTGAACGGCACGCCACCGCCCTATCAGTGGCGCATCGGCGAAACGCCAGCGCCGTCCGGATCGGACAAGCCATGATCCGGCTCGAGCAGATTTCCAAGAGCTTTGTCGTGCAGGACGGGTTTGCCCGGGCGCTCTCGGAGATCGACCTGACCATCAATCAGGGGGAGATCTTCGGCATTATCGGCTCGTCCGGGGCCGGCAAGTCGACGCTGGTGCGGTTGATCAATCTCCTGGAGCGGCCCTCGAGTGGTGATGTCTTCTTCGATGGCGAGCGCATCACCAACTATCAGGGTGCACAGCTTCGCGCCTTGAGGCGCAAGATCGGCATGGTGTTCCAACATTTCAACCTGTTGAGCGCCCGCACGGTCGCCGCCAATGTCGCCTATCCACTCCAGCTTGCCGGGATCCACGACAAGGTCGAGATCGCGCGGCGTGTGGCCGTCCTGCTCGACCGCGTCGGACTTTCCGAGCACGCGGAAAAATATCCACGCCAACTGTCGGGCGGACAGAAGCAACGCGTCGGCATTGCCCGGGCACTCGCGTCGGAACCAACCGTGCTGCTCTGCGACGAGGCGACGAGCGCGCTGGATCCTCAGACGACCATTTCGGTGCTCGACCTGCTGCAGGAGATCAACCGCGATCTCGGCGTGACCATCGTTATCATCACCCATGAGATGGACGTCATACGCCGGGCCTGTGACAGCGTCGCCGTGCTCGACCATGGCCAGATCGTCGAGACGGGCGCGGTGGCGGATGTCTTCCTACATCCGCAGCATCACGCAACACTCAACCTGCTTCGCGAAACCGAGCCGGATCAGGCGATGGATGAGAAGGCCGCGTCAAGTGTACCCGCGGGTCGCCTGCTGCGCCTCACCCTTGTCGGCCCAGCAGCGCGAAAGGCTATTCTCGGTCGCATCGCGCGCGAGAATGCAGTGGACTATGCGATCCTATCCGGTCGGGTTGGCCATATCCGGCAGCTGCCCTATGCACAGCTGACCATTGCGCTGTCGGGTCGTGACGTCGACAGTGCGATTGCCGGCCTCAGAAGCGGCGGTGTGACCGTGGAGCAGCTCGACGCGCTCCCCGAGCCAGCCGTCGCACCGGATGCGCAGGCCGACCCAAGGCGAGGGTTGATTCATGTCGCTTGAGAACATCTACTGGGCCGACATCGCCAAGGGATTGCTACAGACGCTGGCCATGGTCAGCGGCGCGCTTTTCCTCACGGTGCTGATCGGTCTGCCGCTCGGCGTCCTGCTGTTCCTGACCGGGCGCAAGCAGATGTTCGACCAGCCGCTCTTCTATGGTGCGCTCTCGGTCGTCATCGGCGTCATCCGCTCGCTGCCCTTCATCATTCTGCTCATCGTCTTGATGCCTGTTACTGTGCTGGTGACCGGTACCTCGCTCGGTACCCGGGGCGTCATCTTCCCGCTGGTGGTTGGCACGGCCCCGTTCTTCGCTCGGCTGGTGGAAACGGCACTGCGTGAGGTCGACCGTGGCATCATCGAGGCCAGCGAAGCGATGGGCGCGACAACCGCGCAGACCATGATTCGCGCGGTATTGCCGGAAGCGCTGCCCAGTTTGGTCGCCGCGGTCACGGTCACCGCGATCGTGCTGGTCGACTACACCGCGATGTCCGGCGCCATCGGCGGCGGAGGGCTCGGCGACCTCGCCATCCGCTACGGCTACCAGCGGTTCCAGACCGAAATCATGCTCGTCTGCGTCGGCATCCTCGTGATCCTCGTCCAGCTGATCCAGGTGAGCGGCAACCATCTTGTCATCCGCTTCTCAAGAAAATGACCAAGGCCAATGGAAGGAAACACACATGAACATCTTGAAATCACTGACACTGGCGGCCACGCTCGCACTCGGCCTTTCGCAATCCGCGCAATCGGCCGAGAAGCTGGTCGTCGGTGCGACGGCCATCCCGCACGCGGAAATCCTCGAATTCGTCAAGCCGATCGTGGCCAAGGAAGGCCTCGATCTCGATATCCGTGTCTTCACCGATTACATCCAGCCTAACGCGCAGCTGGTCTCCGGCGAACTCGACGCCAACTACTATCAGTACCGGCCGTTCCTGAACGACTACAACAAGCAGCGCGGCACCAATCTCGTGCCGATCGTGCCCGTCCATATTGAACCCTTCGTCGCCTATTCGACCAAGATCACTTCGGTCGACCAGCTTGCCGAAGGTGCGACGGTGGCCATCCCCAACGATCCGGTCAATGGCGGCCGAGGGTTGTTGCTCTTGCAGAAGCTTGGCCTGATCAAGGTGAAGGGCAAGGACGTGCTGACCTCGCCGGATGATACGCTGCCGACCATCAAGGACGTGGTCGAGAACCCGAAAAACCTCAAAATCGTCGAGCTTGAATCGGCCATGCTGCCCCGTGCGCTCAGCGAGGTCGATCTCGGCGCGCTGAATGGAAACTACGTCTTCGAGGCCAAGCTCGACATCTCCAAGGCGATCCTCGCCGATCGCGGCCAGGACGGCTACAATGTGTGGAGCGAGTATCTCGTCACCCGTCCGGAAACCAAGGACGATCCGCGCGTCAAGATCCTCGCCAAGGCGCTCAACAGCGACGAGATGCGCAAGTTCATCGAAGAGCATTACAAGGGCCAGATCGTCGCGGCGTTCTGATCCGACCATCAATTTACAGCGGCCGGCGGAGATGATCCGCCAGCCGATATTCATCTGACTTGGGAGAACCATCCGATGTCCGTCACTGCCGCCGCCGAAACCATTCCTCTCGCCGGCGAGCCTGGCTGGAGCCCTCGAAAGCCCACCGAACCGGCACATGTCATTGCCAGTGATGAAGAAGCAATTGCCGTCGCCGAGCAGCTGAAACCAATCTTTGCCGAGGGCGCGCGGGAGCGGGACCGGGAGCGGCGACTGCCGTTCGAAGAGGTCGATGTCTTCTCCCAGAGCGGGCTCTGGGGCATCACGATACCGAAAGCCTATGGCGGCGCCGGCGTATCGCAGGTGACGCTGGCAAAGGTGTTCGCCAAGCTTGCCGCCGGCGATCCGTCGCTGACACAGATCGCGCAGAACAGCTTCGAGATCATCGATGTCATCCGCCTGACCGGCAGCGAGGCCCAGAAGCGGGATCTCTTCGGAAAGGTCCTTTCGGGCTATCGGCTCGGCAATGCCTTCTCCGAGTTCAAGGGCAAGAATGTCGAGGCGTTTGAATCCAGGCTGGTGAAAAGTGGCAGCCAGTTCACCGTCACCGGCGAGAAATTCTACTCGACCGGCGCGCTTTTCGCGCATCTGGTGCCGATCGTGGCCCTCGACGAGGAGGGCCATGTCGTTGTTGCGGTTGCGGATCGGGACTCGACTGGGCTGACCGTCATCAACGACTGGTCCGCCTTCGGTCAGCGGACCACGGCCAGCGGCACGGTCAAACTGGACAAGGTCAAGATCGATCCATCGCGCGTCCTGCCGGCCCATATCGTCTATGAGAACCAGAGCGCCGTCGGGCCGCAAAGCCAGCTCATTCACGCCGCCATCGATGCCGGCATCGCCCGGGGTGCGCTGGAGGCCACCATCGATCTCGTCAAGAACCACGCGCGTCCCTGGATCGACAGCGGCCAGGATCGGGCATCGGACGATCCCTACACGATCTCGGCCATTGGCGACACGGTGATCAAGTTACATGCTGCCGAAGCCCTGCTCGAACGAGCCGGCCGCCAGCTCGATGCGACGATCGCCGCGCCTGACCTCGCGTCGATCGGCCTTGCCAAGGTCGCCGTCGCCGAGGCGAAGGTGCTGACCACGGACATCGCGCTTCAGGCGGCATCGAAACTCTTCGAACTGGCCGGCACCCGCTCGACGCTGGGCGCGCATAATCTCGATCGCTTCTGGCGCGATGCCCGGACCCATACGCTGCACGATCCTGTACGCTGGAAGTACCATGCCGTCGGGCAGTTCTATCTGAACGACGTCCAGCCGCCGATGCATTCCTGGATCTAGCGCGGTTTCTCCCAGCCCATGACTGAAAACGCGCCGCGTTCAGCTTTGTTGGGACGGTTCTAACTTGTTTTCGCGAGGGTCAGGTCGACTTCGACGCGCGCGTTTCTCCCGATCTTGGCCACGCCGACTGTCGTTCGGCCGGGCAATCGTGCGTCGTCGGGCACATTATTGCCGGCCAAGGGCTTTTTCCAGCGCCGCAACAATGGGACGACAGCCGCCCAAGCGGGCGGCGGACCATGCGGCCGCGCCGCATCTCGCAACCCATCACAACAGTCTGATCCATCGGGAAAATCGAGAGTGCTTGACCGACGAAAAAGAAAGGTTCTGTTGCAACGGCGGAATTGGAACGCCGATGGCCTGATGCTGTAACAGTTATGCGGCAAGAATCGCAAACTGTTCGGCGAGGGAGGGATTTGGATTGAAGGCGTACCTCGCCTGTCGCTTGCGCATCATATGAACCATTTCGATGCCGGACAGGATAATCTCTGCGGCCTTTAGCGACTTAAATCCAAGCATCGGTCGGATGCGGCGTTTGATGCGCCGGTGATCCTGTTCGATGCGATTGTTATCAGGCATGAATAGGCGCGACGCGCCAATCCGCATTTCCTGAGATGGATGATTTGAGTACGATCCGTCTACCGGGATTGGGGTGTCGGGAGCACGCATGGCGGGCAGGCCGAAGTACCTGATGAGCTGCGAGCTCGAGTTGTTATCTGGCCGCCCCCTTCGACTTGCCCGGTTGCGCTGCGAGCGCGGATCCGTAGTTGTCGTGTAGCCCGCCGGCTCCCATGGTTGTTGCTGAACCTGGAAAGGAGCCGGGAATGAGAATTATTGCTCTTGATGTCCACCGATCATTCGCTCAAATGGCAATCCTGGAGAAAGGCAAGACCCAGGATGCCGGAAGGATCGATCTCGAACGCAGCCGCCTGTTGCAGTTCGCCACGAAGCTCAAGCCGGATGACGAGATCGTCATCGAGGCGACAGGCAATACAAGCGCGATCGTGCGATTGCTGTCGCCCTTTGTGGGCCGGGTGGTCATAGCCAATCCGATCCTGGTCCGTGCCATCGCCTGGGCCAAAGTCAAGACCGACAAGATCGACGCGGCAGTGCTGGCGAAGCTCCATGCGAGTGGCTTTCTACCCGAAGTCTGGATGCCGGACGAGGAAACCGAGACGCGCCGTCGCGTGGTGGCGGAACGAACGCAGCTCGTCTCCCAGATGACCCGTCTCAAGAACCGGATCCATTCGGTTCTGCACGCCAATCTGATCCCACCCTACAAAGGCTCACTGTTCTCAAAACGCGGCAAGGTCTGGCTCATGGCTCAGCCGCTCGCCGAGGATCAGCGGCGCGTGGTGCTTCGCCATGTCGGAGAACTCGAACGCCTTGGCGGCGAGCTTGCACAGGTTGACAAAAGCCTCGCCCAGACGGCCCTCCAGGAACCGCGGGTCAAGCGGCTGATGACGATTACCGGCGTGGATGTCACGGTGGCACTGAGTATCGTGGCAGCCGTCGGCGACATTGAACGATTCTCATCTCCGGAAAAGCTTGTCAGCTAGTTCGGGCTCAACCCGCGGGTCCGGCAGTCCGGTGACAAGCCGGCCTACCACGGCCGCATCACCAAACAAGGCCGAGCTCATGCGCGGTCGATGCTGGTTGAAGCCGCTTGGGTCATCTCTGGCGTACCGGGCCCTCTGCGCGCCTTCTTCATGCGTATCCGCGACAAGCGCGGCAAGCAGGTTGCCGCAGTCGCAACGGCACGGAAACTCGCGGTCATCGTCTGGCACATGCTGACGAAGGAGGAGGACTATACCTGGATCCGTCCGGCGCTGCTCCAGTGGAAACTGCGTCATCTGGAACTGGCGGCAGGTCAACCCTCACACCGCGGCGGCAAGCGGAAGGGGCCGGCTGCAGACTACAGTAACAAAGCGGTGCGCGACAGTGAACGGGAGGCGATGGGCAATGCAGAAGAAGTCTACCGTCGCTTCGTCGCAGCCTGGAAGCAGCAACTACCGAACAGGTGCCCGGGTGCCGCCAATGAGGTGCGACAAACATAGGCTGCGCGACAGGGTTGCAACCTCAGACCTGTGCTTCGCCACGGGGTCACCCGAGCCGGCACAGAATAGCAAAATCAGCTCCGCCTATCCATCTCGCAGACGGTAAATGATAGCGACTGTGTACCAAGCCGTGCAAACATGCCCTGGTGGCCCACAGATTTGGCTTTACCGCACGTCAGCGCGTTCGTCACTGTCCACCGCGGAGAACGCCGGGAGATAAAATGGTCTCTCTTAAACAAATGACCCTTGTTGATCGTGATCGATTTCATTCTACGCCGCGAGCGATCCAGCAAGCGATTTGTCGCATCGCTGAAAACGATCGCCTCCCGGTTGGTCTGGCTGCCATCGATGACGACGCAATCCGGGCGGCCATGGCTCCAGCGCCTTGTTGAAGAAGCGCTTTGCCGCAGCGAGATCGCGATGCTGGCTAAAGAGGAACTCGACCGTATCCCCAATACTGTCGATGGCGCGGTAGAGATACATCCACTGGCCTCGAACCTTGATGTAGGTTTCGTCCACATGCCACTTACCGGTGACGCCACGCTTGCGCCGGTTGAAGCGCTCCAGCAACAAAGGCGAATAACGAATGGTCCAACGATGGATGGTCGTATGATCAACCGCAATGCCGCGCTCGGCCATCATCTCCTCAAGATCGCGCAGGCTTAGATTGTAGGCAAGGTACCAGCGTACACACAGAAGTATCACTGATCGGTCGAACTGGCGGCCCTTGAACATCGAAACTCTCCGAAAACATTCGACGGTTTCCTTGCCATGCTGCCAGTAACCAAAACGTTGCAACAGATCCTATCACCATGACCATATTTTTTGAATTTGATTATCTTTCTCGTTGTGACCCCGTTCATGACCGCTGATCCGCATTGGTGTTGCGCCCGACGAATGGCGCTTCGCCCGTTAGCTCAGCCAAAGTTCGAAATAGGAAACGTGTCTCGAGCAGGTTGAATATGCGTAAAAGAGTTTCGACCATGTCGATAGGCTTTGTAAGAAAGTCTTTGGCTCCGAGGGAAAGCGCCCTGCGGCGGGTTTCCACTGAAACATCGGCAGTCAGAACCACAATCGGGACGAACGAGGCTGGCCCTATCAACCTCGAAAATGCCTCCAAAAGCGCGAACCCATCAAGATGTGGCATCATCAGATCAAGCAGGATGATATCCGGGTTGGTTTCATTGAATAATTGCACAGCGTTTCGAGGATCCGTTGTCGTCGTGATTTTCTTGAAACCTTCGCGGCGCAACAGGCGTTCGATCAAGGCCACATTGGCAGCTTCGTCATCAATGATCAAAACCGTTGCGTCGGCAGCGATATCGAAATGCGGACTCATTGTGCCATAACCTCATCGAGAACTTGGAGAAACCGCTTTATATCAAGAGGCTTGGTGAGAAAATGCGCGGCACCTTCGCGAAGTGCCCGCCGCCGAGCCACTTCTGTTGCATCGGCGCTGATAACGATGACAGGTATGTCCCGAGTCTGGGCGTCGGCTTTCAAGTTTTTCAGAACATCCAATCCACTGATGTCGGGAAGGTCAATGTCGAGCAGAATGAGATCCGGCCGATGTTGGCGCGCCAGTGTTAATCCAAGGCTGCCAAGCATGGCGGGAATGACCTTGGCGTCGCTGTGGCGAGCAAGAGCATTCTCAATCAGGCTTAGGCTGGCGGGATTATCTTCAATGCAAAGAACGGTGTTGAGACCGCCGCGTGGCATCGACACGTCGACCTTTTCCGCGATCACCTTCGGCAGTAAACCACCGAGATGCGCCGCCACGGGTACAAGAACAGTAAATGTGCTACCTTCGGTGCTTGTAGAGCTCAGATCCAGGCTTCCACTCATTGCCTCCACCAAATGCCTTGAAAGCGCCAGTCCCAGTCCAGTGCCCGACGTTGCATTGCTATCAGTCCCAAGGCGCTCGAAAGGCTGAAACAGGCGATTTTTCTTGTTGTCCGGGATACCTGAACCAGTGTCACTGATATCGATCGCGAGGATATCGTTTACTGCCAACCGGGCGGAAACGCGAAGCTCTCCCTGCTCGCGGTTAAATTTAATCGCGTTTGAAAGAAGGTTCAGAAGCACCTGCAGGAAGCGCCGCCGATCCACCATAACAGCGACTTCTTCAATATCGTTAACCGCAACAGTGATGCTAACACCGCGAGGCTTGGCAAGCGGCCGCGCAAGATCAACCGCTTCCCTTATGACCTCGCTCGCATGCAAGGTTTCGGTATAAAGCTCCATCCGCCCTGCCTCGATGCGGGCGATATCGAGAATTTCATCAATCAGACTGAGAAGATGTCGTCCAGCCGTCAAGATCTGCGCAAGGCTTGCCTGTGTCTCGGGATCATCGATATCCATTTCCAGAATTTGGGCAAACCCCAGTATCGAATTGAGCGGCGTTCTGAATTCATGGCTCAAACGGGAAAGGAAAGCGCTCTTTGCTTCATTCGCACGCTCCGCTTCCCGCCGGGCTGCAAGCACTGTTTCCTCGGCATGCTTACGATCCGTGATATCGCGCGTGATCTTCGAAAAGCCGCGGGGATTACCATTCTCGTCATGCAGCGCAGTCATCACGACGTTGGCCCAGAAACGCGAACCATCCTTGCGCACGCGCCATCCCTCGCCTTCAGCACGGCCATAGACCGCTGCCCGCTCGATCTCCTGTCTTGGCAGGGTCGCACGGTCCTCCTCAGGATAGAACCTGGAGAAATGTTCGCCAATAATCTCGGCAGCCGTATAACCCTTGATGCGTTCTGCTCCGGCATTCCAGCTGACCACACGCCCCTCTTGATCAAGCGCGAAAATTCCATAGTCATGAACGCCGTCCACAAGAAGCCGGAAGCGCTCCTCGCTCTCTCGCAGCGCACGTTCGCGTTCCTTTAAAAGACGGCTTGCATCGCCAAGTGCCCGCGAAAGTGCACCCAGCTCGTCACGTGCAGCCTCGCCACTTGCCAGTGGCTGGCCCGCCGCCAAACTGTAAGCTGATTTCTGCAGTGATGCGACGCGGCGAACAATACCGTTCAGCATAAGGATGATAGCGGCCACACATCCAACCAGACCAAAAATCGCTCCGAAGATCGTGATCAACCGCGCCCGGTCGCGAATGGCATCCGCCTGCCGCGTCCGTTCCTCAAGAAGAACACTCTCACGTTCCCGCATCTGCTGAATTCGGGTCCGCAGCTCATCGAGGACTGTCTTGTTCTCCACCAATGTTCGGCGCATTTCATCATTGACAAGCGGAGCGTTCACGCGGCCTTTTTGCAGCAGGTCATTGAGACCAGCCAATTTTTGGAAGACGAGCGGTTCGATCACATCAAGGCGCGCACGCTGCTCGCTATCCGTTATCAGAGGCCGCATGGTGGCAAAGACACCAGGCAGTTCATCGTTGGCTTTTTCAAAGGGCGCAAGAAAGGCTGTATCTCCGGTCAGCAGGAAACCGCGAACACCAGAAGCGCCTTCAGCCAACAGGGCATGCAGTTCAAGAATGTCCGATTGGATGGCAAAGGTAACACGGACATAATCTTCTGCACGGCGGCTTTCCCGATCAGCCAGAAAAACTGATCCCAACGCGATTAACAGGCACACAAGCGGAAGAGAGATAACAGTCACACCCTTGCGTGCCAGCGGTTGATCAAGGAACCGGGCTTTCAAACCCGTCCTGCCTGTTTCAATACTTCCGCTCACTGCTCATCCTATCCAGCAGACCTGCCTGAATTGCCAGAACCGCTGCCTGGGTGCGATCGCTGACACCGAGCTTGCGCAGGACACGCTCGACATGAACTTTCACCGTTCCTGGCGAGATAGACAGTGTTCGGGCTATTTCTTTGTTGGTTTCGCCAGTTGTCAGGGAACAGAGAATTTCACGTTCCCGATTTGTCAACCTAGCAATTGTTGTCTCCGCCGACGGTTCCCGAGTGATGCGCGTCAACATTTTTTGCATAAGTTCGGCATCGAAGAAGGCTTGCCCTTCAAGCACAATGTTTATCGTGCGCAACAGGCTTTCACGACTGACATCCTTGAGGAGATAGCCACTTGCTCCCGCCTTGATCGCCGCACTGAGGTAATCAATACTCTCGTGCATGGTGAGCATGATGATCTTGGTGTCTGGAGCGATTTTCCGGATTTCGGATGCCGCCTCCAGACCGTTGACGGGCACCATGCGAATATCCAGTAGAATAAGATTCGGGCGCAGAAGAGTGCAATATTCAATTGCCTCGACACCGTTTTTCGCCTGACCGACGACCTGCAATTTGTCTGATGTAGCAAGGATGGCAGCAATTCCAGAACGCGCCAGATCATGGTCATCGGCAATGATAACCGAGGCGGCTGTCATGAGCGGCGCACCAGATTCAAACCAACTGGCACATCCGCTACAAGGCGCGTACCCGCTCCGGGTGAACTATCAATGGAAAGCGTTCCACCAATCAGTGCCAGCCGTTCTCTAATGGCTGACAAGCCGAACCCGTACCCTCTCTCCGGGCTGTGTTCGTCCGGGATGAAACCGCGCCCATTGTCAGAAATTATCAACGTAATGCGGCCCTCCGTATCTTCGGCGAGGTCAATCTGGATGTGGGTACAAGCTGCGTGCTTTTCAGCATTTACAAGTGCCTCCTGGGCGACGCGATAGAGAACAATTTCGACAGGACGCGGCAGTCGTGTTTCGCTCAGTCGGTTCGTGAAGGATACTTTCCCCACCGGCGTTGAATCCAACTTTGCCCGGATTGCTGCGGCAAGTCCCAGTTCGTCAAGTTCCGCAGGCCGCAGGTCCGCAATTGCATGCCTGATTTCACGGACACATCGACGGGTAAGATCGATGTAGTTCTCAAGTTTTTCCGTAATCTGCGTGTTGTCATCCTTCCCAGCCGCTGCCGCCTGAAGGTGATGAAGCAAACTGATCAGGCTCTGGGCGACGCCGTCATGCAGATCATAGGCAACACGGGCACGCTCCTTCTCCTGTGCATCGATCATCTCTGCGACCAGATGCGCGAGCATGGCTTCGCGTCCCCGCAACGCTCCGGTAAAGGTTTCGCGCTCCTGCCGTCGCCGCCGTTCGCTGAGCGCCGAAAGAACCTGGTCGGCGACAATGATGAGACTTTGGCGATCGTCGCTACCAAGTAATGCCTGCGCTTCAGATGTCACGGTTAAAGAGACCGTCGGATCATCTCCATCAAGATTGATGATGAATACGATTCCAAAAGACGTCTGGTTTCGCTCATAACTTATGGTCTGGGCCGATTGATCCCCCGAAAATTCGATCCTGGCGAAGGAAGCGCCACAAAATGAGCAAACATGGGCGAGCACCTGCCTGGCTGCGAAATCAAAGTCATTTGCATCAAGGATGCCCCGAGTCTCAACGATCAACCTCAGGCGCGCCGCTTTCGCCTCGGACTCCCTATAGAGCCGTCGCAATTCTCGGACAGGTGTCTCTACATTTTCCAATTTACGGATCTCTGACATGTGCGGGACCATCCCCGACTGGTTTTGCTATACATAGGTGCTCAATAAGCCATTGATCATATGCCGTCCGGCATATCGTTTCACCGCCAAACGGCAGACGTTTCAAGCTGTGGCCATCCCCATCTCCTCATCATCGGCAATCGGCCGGAGAAAACAGTAAAATCTGAATTGGAGATACCACTAATGTATAAACTTGTCTTTGTTGCTGCCGTCGCATCACTCGTGGCAGGCCCGGCACTAGCTACCACATGTACACCAATCACAGAGAAGCAGGTCGAAGGACTTTTTGACCGCTGGAATGCGTCTTTGGCAACACTCAATCCTGACAAGGTCGTCGAGAACTACGCCACAGACGCAGTTCTCCTTCCGACCGTATCAAACAAACCACGCCTGACGCAGGAAGAGCGCAAGGACTACTTCAAAGAGTTCTTGAAGAAGAAGCCGCAGGGCCACATCGACAGCCGAACCGTGAAGATCGGCTGCGACAAGGCAATTGATACCGGTACTTATACCTTCACCCTCTCTGATGGAACAAAGGTCCCGGCGCGCTATACCTTTACGTATCACGTCGAAAACGGAAAGTGGTTGATCACATCCCACCACTCTTCAGCAATGCCGGAAAAGGTGGGACATAAGAGCTGATGTGTCCTAAGAGACATTTGTCACCTTGGCGGACAGGTTTACACCATTCGCCAAGGACTGACATGGAGTGCACCCCTCGACTGAGACAAATAAATAGGGGACAGTTTCTGAATTACAGGAACTGGGCATGGTTGGAAGAAAGCCGAGATTTAGCGTTTCAGACCAACTTGCTTGCTCTAAATGCAGGCGTCGAGGCAGCCGAGCAGGCGAAGCGGGAAAGGGCTTTGCTGTCGTGGCTCAGGAGGCCCGTGAGCTCGCCCAACGCTCCGCAAACGCGGCAAAAGAAATCAAAGGCCTGATAACTGCCTCTGGTGGGCATGTCAGTAATGGTGTTGACCTTGTTCATCAAGCAGGGAACGCGCTACAATCCATCGTCGCGGTCGTGGAGCACATTAATAGCCACGTTGGTGCCATCGTCGTCTCATCCCGAGAGCAATCGACCGGGTTGCACGAGATCAACACGGCTGTCGCAACCATGGATCAAGCGACCCAGCAAAACGCGGCGATGGTGGAAGAACAGACCGCCGCTAGCCATACCCTTGCCCATGAGGCCGCCGAGCTCAACGCCCTCCTGTCACAATTCAAGTCCAGGGCTATACAAAAAGACGGTGAATCCATCCGGCGAGCGCATGGGCTACAGCTCGCCGGTTGATCAGCATTTGAGATCGCAAGACGGGATACTGTCGCTTGTCAGTTAGACGGGTTCTTCCTCATTTTTTGGGGTTTATTCGCTGTCGCTCCGATATCGCTAGTGGCACGCATGCGAACGAAAGCGACATGGTCGCCCGGCCCAGCGGTCAAAGTTCTGGGCATCGGGCTTACTCCTGACGACAGTTGGTTGTCTCCAATGCTGGGCCAGCAATCGGCATTTGCCCCGATTATGGACGGTTAAGCATCAGAAATGTGAACGACAAACGTTCACCGACTGCATGCCGACTCGCCGACTGACGTTGGCAGTATCGTAGTCTCCCTCGAGCATTGCCGTCATTCTTTCCTCGGCCTGTTCGCGACGTTCGACAGACGTCTCCGCGTTGACTTCGACGACCGCCAGATCGAAGCTCTCATCGCCGAGATCAACGAAAAGATGGAAGCGGAGGTCCTTTAGCTACGTGAGAACAGGAAGACGAGGATGGAGTGGTGCCGTCGCTCATGGCAAGCTCGGTGATGCCCACGACCGACTGATACGGCACGGTGGAAGCATATTTGAGTGCAAGCGCCACCATTGTCATGGCGGGCACCCAAATGCGGGCGTCGTTGGCGATAGCGGAAATGCTATTGAGCTTGGCAGTGCCTAACGCCGCCAGCGTCGCCCCTTCGTCTCGAGCATGAACGCCCCTGGGTCGCGCGCCTATGCGGCGAGACCGGCGAGGGTCACCGTTGGATGGGTCACGACGAAGACCGGCACGGACCGTAAGAGCGAGGAATGCGGCGCTTTGTCTTCGAAGGCCTCCCGGAAGTCGTGGTCTCTAAGGACTGAGGATTTTTTGGCAGATTCCCCGGCGAGGAATACTCCGCCCCTCGCCACGTAAGTCAACGCCGCCTCGCCTGCGACCCGGCCCAGATACGTCGAGAACAGCCGTACCACTTCTTCCGCAGCGGGATCATCGAGACCTGCCGCGCGTGCGGTGACATCCGCCGGATGGCTGGAAAGCGGCGCCCAGCCGTCTGCGCGGCACCCAGCTTTGTAAAGGTTCGAGAGACCGCGCCCGGACAGAACCTGCTCGGCGGAGATGCGTCCTTCGATCGGCTCGAGGTGGGGCCATATCTCCTGGTCGCGCCGCGATCGGGGACCGAGATCCACGTGACCTCCTTCGCCTGGCACGGGCATCCATCTTCCTGCCGCGTGCACGACGCCCGCGACACCCAAGCGCCCTTTGACTTTGTCCTCAATCCTTTGTGAGGCCAGATCGATGCCAAACATCAAGATCTACATCGATCAATCGCTTCCCGAAAGCTCTGTCGGCAGTGAGGGACGCTCTCGTTCCGATCCGCAGAATGTTGTGTGAGGTGCTCGGCGTTGAAAAGCGGGCCTGCCAGACAAGGTCAGGACGCGCTGGTTGAGGTTACTGCACTACCTCACCCGTGAGCCAGTCCGCAAATATCCGCGCCAATCGCCTTTGGCTGCCGGATTTCGGATAGGCGAGATAATGCCCGATATATCGGTTGTCCCGGCAATTCGCGGCGAACGGATGTACAAGCCGCCCGTTTTCCAGTTCCCGGTGGGCGAGCACGTGGGATTCCAACGCGATGCCAAGACCGTTTGCCGCGGCATCCAACGCCAGAAAGCTCCTGTCGAAACTCATCGCAGGGGCCGGGGGTGGTCCCAGCCCGTTTGCTTCGAACCAGTCGAGCCACTGAATGCGTTTCAGGTCGCTGCGGATCAAGGGGTGGCGCACCAGATCCCGCGGCGATCGCAGTTCCTTTGCCAACTCCGGCGAACAAAGGGGAGAGACGATTTCTTCTCGCAACGGAACGACGATGAGATCCTCCCGGTTGAGCGGCTCCCCATAAACGATATCCACGTCGAACAGGCCGTCGACAAACCGCGCATAATTGGTGCTTGCCGCGACCCTCACTTCCACACCCGCATTGGCTTTCAGGAAGTGCGGCAGGCGCGGCGAAAGAACCTGAGCCGCGAAACTCGGCGCGCAATGAACGCGAAGCAAATGCGCCTTGTTGGATGAAATCATCTCAACGCCCCGCCGCAGTTCCTCAAAGGCATTGGACGCGTGCGTCAACAAGGTTTGCCCAGCAAGCGTGAGGCTCACATTCCGTGTGGTTCTCTCGAACAATGCCACTCCCAAATGCTTCTCCAGACCCTTGATCGCGTGGCTGACGGCGCTGGGAGAAAGATTCAGCTCGGCCGCAGCGGCCCGGAAGGATCCAAGGCGGGCGGCGGATTCGAAAATCCGAATGGCGGAGAGGGGTGTCATGTGGAGCATTGGATTAGTGAACCATATTCACCTACAGGTGTAAACTTCCCGTTTGTCGGCGAGCGTCTCTTCCGTCAGAAATGTCTCAGCGACGACGGTTCGTCGCCACAGACGGTTACCAGGTGCACGGGAAGCATCGGGAGGAGATTTACATGCTATTGCAGGGCAAGACCGCGGTCATCTCGGGCGCGGCGAGCAAGCGGGGCATTGGCCGCGCCACGGCTGAATTGTTTGCCGCCCACGGCGCGAGGGTTGCGATCCTCGATGTCGATGCGCATGCTGCCAGGCAAGCGGCGTCCGAACTTTCGACTTCGGAGCTCGGCAAACATCTCGGCCTGCGTTGCGACGTTACGGATCGGGCCTCCTGCGAGGCCGCCGCCCGCGATGTCATCGAAGCATTCGGCCCGACCAGCATTCTCATCAACAATGCCGGCGTCACCCAGCCGGTCAAGACGCTGGAAATCTCCGACGCGGACTGGCAGCGCATCGTCGCGGTCAACATGACCGGCGTGCTTAATCTCAGCCAGGTGTTCATTCCCAACATGCGCGACCATGGTGGCGGCTCGATTGCCTGCATGTCCTCGGTTTCGGCCCAACGTGGTGGCGGCATCTTCGGCGGACCACATTACTCCGCCGCCAAAGCGGGCGTGCTCGGTCTGGCCAAGGCGATGGCGCGAGAATTCGGGCCGGCCGGCATCCGAGTCAATTCGGTGACGCCTGGCCTCATCCAGACCGACATCACCGGCGACAAACTGACCCCCGAGATGCGCACTGATATCCTGAAGGGCATCCCGCTTAACCGTCTCGGCGACGCTCGCGATGTGGCGAACATCTATCTGTTCCTCGCCTCCGACCTCTCCGCCTATGTCACCGGCGCCGTCATCGACGTCAACGGTGGCATGCTGATTCATTGACGGGGCGGCCATGTCGAGATTCAAGGAGGAACGCGAGGAATGACCCAGATCGGTCACAACGTCAGTCTGACGGAGAGGGCGCGGCGCATTCGTCGCCATGCGTTGCGCATGGGTGAAGTGCAAGGCCAAGGTTATATCGCCCAGGCGCTCGGGATCGCCGACGTGCTGGCCGTATCCTACTTTCACGCCACCAAATATCGCCCCGAGGATCCCGAATGGGAAGGGCGCGACCGTTTCCTGCTCTCGATCGGACATTACGCAATCGCCCTTTACGCTGCCCTGATCGAGGCGAAGATCGTTCCGGAAGACGAGCTGGAGACCTATGGCACGGATGACAGCCGCCTGCCGATGTCCGGCATGGCCGGCTATACGCCGGGTATGGAAATCACCGGCGGGTCGCTGGGCCACGGTCTCGGTATTGCAGTCGGCATGTGCCTTGCCCTCAAGCGCAAGTCGTCCAGATCGTTTGTCTATAATCTCTTCTCCGATGGCGAGCTCGACGAGGGCTCTACATGGGAAGCCGCCATGTCGGCCAGCTCCTACAAGCTCGACAATCTGATCGGCATCGTTGATGTGAATCTGATGCAGGCTGATGGCCCATCGCTCGCCGTCATGAATTTTGAACCGCTTGGGCCGAAGTTCGAGGCATTCGGCTGGTTCGTGCAGCGGGTGAACGGCAATGACATCGATGCCCTGGTCAAGGCCTTCGATGCTGCCCGCAACCACGAGGATGAGCAGCCGCGCATCATCATTTGCGATACCAAGATGGCCAAGGGCATCCCGTTCCTGGAGGCGCGCGAGCGCAACCATTTCCTGCGGGTGGAACCGCATGAATGGACAGACGCAATCAGGATCATCGACGCGGGAGTTTCGGCATGAGACGTTCCAAATACGAGCGGCCAGTCAATCTTTTGAAGGGAAACGATCAGCCGCGTCTCACGACATCCGCAATGATCGCTTCGATCGCCGGCCCGGAGCAGCCGACGAAGCCAGCACCATTCGGGCATACGCTGGCGGCGCTGGCGGCAAAGGACGACCGGATCGTCGGCCTCTCGGCCGATCTCGCAAAATATACCGATCTGCATATCTTCCGCGCAGCCCACCCCGACCGGTTCTACCAGATGGGCATGGCCGAACAGCTTCTGATGATGGCGGCGGCCGGCATGGCCCGCGAAGGGCTGCAGCCTTGGGTTACGACCTACGCGGTTTTTGCATCGCGTCGGGCCTACGACTTCATCTGCCTTGCGATTGCCGAGGAGATGCTGGATGTGAAGATCGTCTGCGCGCTTCCCGGCCTGACGACCGGTTACGGTCCCAGCCATCAGGCGACCGAGGACGTGGCCATCTTCCGCGGCATGCCCAATCTCACCATCATCGATCCATGCGATGCACTAGAAATCGAGCAGGCGTTGCCGGCAATCGCAGCGCATAGGGGTCCGGTCTATATGCGGTTGCTAAGGGGCAACGTCCCGCTGGTGCTCGATGAATATGGTTACAGTTTCGAACTCGGCAGGGCGAAGCTCATCCGGGATGGACGCGACACGCTGATCATCTCCTCTGGTCTGATGACGATGCGGGCGCTCGAAGCGGCAAAAGCCCTTCAAAAGGATGGCGTCGACGCCGCAGTGTTGCACGTGCCGACGATCAAACCCCTCGATGAGGAAACAATCCTCGCCGAATGCCGCAAGCAGAACCGCCTCGTCGTGGTCGCGGAAAACCACACGGTCATCGGTGGCCTGGGCGAAGCGGTTGCGGCAACGCTCATGCGCTCGGACGTGCGCCCTACGAGCTTCCGCCAGATCGCGCTGCCGGACCGGTTCCTGGAAGCTGGTGCTTTGCCGACGCTGCATGACATGTACGGCCTTTCGACCAACAAGGTCGTCTCGGCAATCAAAGGATGGATGGACGCATAGACACGGCGAGAGGATGGCCAGGAGGGGCCGACCTCAAGCATGCCGTGAGATGAAATCACAAGGAGGAGAATATGAACTTGCATCTCAGAAGAAGAGGGTTTCTTACAGCCGCGGTAGCTGCAATTGCTGCTCCGGCGATCATAACTGGCATTCGCCCGGCACAGGCCGCCACTACCCTGACGCTGGGCCACGGGGCCGCACCTGGGAACCCACGAACAGTCGCGGCTTCCAAGTTCGCAGAACTCGTCGCGGAGAAGACCGCGGGGCGAATCAAGATCAACGTCGCAGGTGCCGAGACGCTCGGAAGCGACTCTGCGATGCTCACCAGCCTGCGAACAGGGGCGCTCGACTTTACCGCCAACAGCCAAGGCGCCACGTCTGCCATCGTTCCGGAACTCGCAGCGCTCGGCCTCCCATTCCTGTTCGAAAATACCGACAGCGCGATCCGCGTTCTGAACGGTCCGGTTGGCGAGGAACTGAACAAGCGCTTCGAAGCCGTCGGCGTCGTACCGCTTGATTGGTGGGATAACGGCATCCGACACCTCACCAATTCGAAGCGCAAGGTAACCAGCCCGGCCGATCTTGACGGAATGAAGATCCGCACGCCTGCCGATCCTATGACGATCGACATCTTCCAGGCCTTGGGAGCGGGGACGGAGCAGATCGCGTTTGGCGAACTCTATATTGCTCTCCAGCAGGGTGTCGTCGATGGCCAGGAAAATCCGCTCGCCAACATCGAAAGCTCCAAGCTCTTCGAGGTCAATCGCTTTATCAGCCTGACCGCGCACAAATGGGAATCGACGCCCTTCCTGATGTCGAAGATTGCGCAGGCTCGCTTGGGAAGCGACCTGGAGGCGGTAAAGGTGGCGGCGAAGGAAGCGGGTGAACTGCAGCGCAAGCTCTCCACAGAGAAAGCGGCACAAGTCCTGGACATGTTCCGGAAGAACGCGGCCATCGAGGTGACGGAGGTCGATCGGGACGCCTTCATGAAGGCAACCGCCCCGGTGGCGGAGAACTGGAAGAAGAAGCCGTTCGGCGAATTCGTCGGCCAGATCGAGAAAGCGGCGCGGGGTTGATCCCCCGGGCAGCCGGGAGTTCAACCATGACCGCATTCTTGAATGTCATCGATGCTGCCGCGCGCGTTGTGGTCTTCTTCGCGCGGTTGGTCATCATCGCCAGCGGCATTGTGTTGACCGTCATCACTACGGCCAACGTGATCGCCCGCTACGCGCTCAGCAGTGGAGGCCTTTCCTCCGCACAGGAATTGCCGATGCTGATTTTTCCCTGGTTTATCCTCTCGGGCATCGTGCTCGCCGCCCATATGGGCGGCCACATGGCGGTGGAGTGGGTGTACGACAAGCTCGAAGGGCATTCGCGGCTTGTCGCATTCGGCCTTGCAGGCAGCATCAGCACAATGTCCTTTCTGATCCTGGCCTACGAAGCCGTTCTGGTGGCGGGAATCGCAGGCGTTGAGAAGAGCCCGGTTCTCGGACTTCCCAACAGCATTGGCTACTACTCGCTAGCAGCCGGCGCCCTTCTCGTCTCGTTGGTCACAGTGGCAGCCATGCTGCGGGTCTTCAGGTTTGGTTGGGAATGTCGAACCGAACTCAAG
Source organism: Phyllobacterium zundukense (assembly GCF_002764115.1). NCBI lineage: Bacteria > Pseudomonadati > Pseudomonadota > Alphaproteobacteria > Hyphomicrobiales > Phyllobacteriaceae > Phyllobacterium > Phyllobacterium zundukense. The sequence continues at coordinate 24,144 of NZ_CP017943.1, forward strand.
CCCGAGGAGGTGGCGCTATGACCATGGTGATGATTGCCGCTTTCTGCATCCTGATGATCATGGCGGTGCCGGTTGGCTACGCGCTCATTATCGCCGCAGGTCTTGGCGTTCTCTTCAACGGATATGTCCCCCTATCCGTGGTCGCCCAGCAGGTTTATGATCAAACACAGTCCTTCCCAATGCTGGCCCTGCCGTTTTTCATGCTGGCCGGCACCCTGATGCTCGGCGGCGAGCTCGGCCGGCGACTGCTCGAACTGGCCTCGACCGCCATGCAGCGCTGGCGCGGCGGACCGCTGTCCGCAACGGTCGTTTCTTCCGTGGTGTTCGGCGGCGTCTCTGGATCTGCGGTCGCTAATGCCAGTGCCCTTGGCTCGGTGCTCATTCCCTGGCAGAAGAAGCATGGCTATCCGCCCGCTCTTTGCGCTGCCAACAACGCCACGTCCTCGGTGATCGATGTTCTGATCCCGCCATCCATCCCGATGATCCTCTACTCCTTGATCAGCGGCGTGAGTGTCGGCGATCTCTTCGTGGCGGGCATCCTGCCCGGCCTCCTCATGGCAGCCAGCTTTGTTTTCGTGTGCTGGGGCATCTCGATCCGCCGCAACTATCGGACGGAGGACGCACGTCTGCGTAAGCGAGAGCTCATGCTTCTCGGACTGAAAAGCTTTCCGGCGGTCTTTTTGCCGGTCCTCATTATTCTGTTTCTTCGCTTCGGATTGGCGACACCGACCGAGGTTGCGGTTCTCTCCGTTGTGTATTCGCTTTTCCTCAGCCTGCTGCTTTATCGCGATCTGACGTGGAAGCGGTTTTGCGACAATCTGGTCGAGGCAGGGATAGCGACGGGGGTGGTCATGCTCGTCATCATGGGCAGCGCCTCGGTCGGCTGGGTGCTGACGTTCGACCAGGCGCCCCAGCAGATGGCGGAATGGGTTGCCGCCAATATCTCAAGCCCCATCGTCATCATCCTGATGATGAACGTCATGATGCTCATCGTCGGAATGCCCCTTGACATGCCACCGGCAATACTCCTGCTTGGGCCGATTTTCGTGCCGCTCGCGGATGCAATCGGCCTCGACCGGGTTCAGTTGGGTCTGATGATGGTGATCAACCTCGGAATCGGGCTCTATACGCCGCCGATCGGCACGACGCTGTTCATCTCTTCGTCCATAGCGAAGGCGCCGCTGGGGGAAACGACGCGAGAACTGGTGCCCTTCTTCACCATGGCAATGATGCTGCTTCTGGCCGTGAGCTTCATCCCCGCACTGACGATCTACTGAGAGATGAAGTCGATGGTTGCCAGCAATCAGATGACCGTTTCAGTCAAGGGCCTGATGAAGTCCTATGGCGCCACCTCCGTCCTCAAGGGGGTTGATTTCTCCGTCGCCCGCGGCGAAGTCCATGCGCTCCTGGGCGGCAACGGCGCCGGAAAGTCGACGATGATCCGGATCATCACCGGTTCGGCAGCCAGGGACGGTGGTGACATCGAGTTTCATGATGCGGCGGGTGAACTCCTCCTGGAGGCGGAAGGGCGAAAAAGCGTCACGGTGGTGCATCAGGAGCTCGCGCTTTTGCCGCATCTGACGGTGGCGGAAAACATCGTCCTTCCGCGCTATTCCTCCGGCCTTGCGGTGTTCGACCGTCAGCGTTCTTTCCAACAGGCATACGAGGCGCTTGCGATCATCGATCGCGAATTTGCGGCAAGGTCGCTTCATCGTCTTGTCGCAGATCTCACTCTGCATGAGGGCCAGATGGTTGAGATCGCCCGCTCCCTCTCGTCGGGCGCGCAGTTGATCTTGCTCGACGAGCCGACCGCCAACCTGACAGCAGCGGAAACGGAACGTCTATTCGCCGTGTTAAGGCGGCTGACCTGCGAAAACGGCCTTTCGGTCGTATTTGTCTCGCACCGCATGAAGGAAATCCGGCAGGTTGCCGACGTCTGCACCATCATCCGCGATGGCCGAACCGTCGTGGATCGGGAGCCTATCGCTAACCTCTCGGATACGGCCATCGTCGAAAGGATGGGCCAGTTGGCCATGTCAGCTGCGGCAAGCTCGACACCGGCCGCCCGACACGCTGCCCTGAGCGGGGAGCCCCTGACGATCCGAGAAGAGGGGCTGGAGATCACCTTGCGACCAGGCAGCATTCTCGGCGTCGCCGGTGCGCCAGCTGGACCTGAGACGTTGATCTCGGCACTTGTGGGTGCTGCCCGCTCAAAGCGCTGGAGTGTATCTCTGTCCGGCTGGCCTCAACGCTTTTCCTCGCCTCATCAGGCCGCAAGCCGTGGCGCCGGCTTTATCACCGGCGACCGGTCCCACAAGGGCATTCTCCACAGTCTTCCGATCATCGACAATGTGCTCGCCGCCCGGCGCGTGGTTCGGGACAGCTGGGTTGTCGGGGGACGCGAACGTGTGGAGTGTTTCGATCTTCTGCAAGCCCTGAAGGTGAAGGCGGCCTCCCTTTGGGATCTGCCCAATACGCTGAGCGGCGGCACGCAGCAAAAGCTCCTTCTGGCACGGTGGCTCGGTGTCCCATCGCGGCTTCTGGTTCTGGAAGAGCCGACACGCGGCGTCGATATCGGCACCAAGAAAGAAATTTATCAACTGATCCGGGACATGGCGGCAAGCGGCACGATCATTGTCTGGTGGTCAACCGAAAACGCAGAACTCCTCGAGGTCTGCGACCGGGTGGTGGCCTTCGACACCGACGGCCTGTGCGCGGGCGTCATCAATCACGAAGACCTAAGCGAGGACAAGCTCGCGGAACTGACGGGAATGGCGGCATGACAGAAGCAAGCACTGAACAAGCGCTCCGTAGGGATAGCGCGCCGCTCGCGATCCGGCAGAGGGAAAGCATCGTCAGCACTTATCGAACCGAAATCGCCATCGCCGGCGCGATCGTCCTGTTGGTGTTCGCCGTCGGCTCGCAGGTTCCGCAGGCTCTGAGCTGGGGCAATTTTGCTAACATCACGCAGGCTGGCGCACCGCTCATCATCATGTCGCTCGGCGTCTTGCTGGTCGTCATCACGGGCGGCATCGATCTTTCCGTAGGATCGGTCTTTTCGCTGACCGGCATGGTAACCGCGCAGGCCATGGCGAACGGACTTGGCGGCATCAGTGCCAGCCTCATCGGGCTCGGTGTCGGCCTGGTCTTCGGTTCGATCAACGGCTTTCTCGTCACGATCGCTGGCCTGGCACCCTTCGTCGTCACGCTGATCACCTTCGCCGTTGCCGGTTCGCTCGCCTTCATCGTCACCAACGGGCGTTCCATGCCGATCGGTGACCCGGATTTCTGGCTGCTGAACAGCGGCAGCATAATTCCCAGCATGCCGAACTACATCCTGTTCTGCATCGTGCTCCTGACCGTCACTGAGATCTTTCTGAAGAAACTGGTGGCTGGGCGGTGGTTCTATGCTGTCGGCAGCAGCGCGCCCGCGGCGTTCCTGCTCGGCATCCCGGTCAAGCGCACCAAGTTCCTAGCCTATGTTGCGTCATCGCTCCTAGCCTCATTCTCCGGCCTCCTGACGATCTCCTATATCCTGAACGCCGAATCGACGGCGGGCGCAAACCTGATGTTGCAGGCGATCGCGGCGGTCGTCATCGGTGGTGCAAGTCTCCTGGGGGGCACGGGGACCGCTATCGGCGCAGTGCTCGGCGCGTTGATGATCACCGTCATCCAGAACGGGGTCAATCTCATCGGAATCAACAGCTTCTGGCAGGGCTCGGTCACCGGTGTTGCAATCCTGATCGCCGTCCTGATCGACCGTTTCAGCAAATCCCGGCGCGGTGCCGGCGGATAACACGGCGTAATGCCGGTTCTTTGGAGGAGGGAATACGCATGAGGAACAAGATGAAGATAGCGCTTGCCGTGGCAGCCAGCCTTGCGCTTGCGGCGGGGTTTGGATTGGCATCGCCCGCGCAAGCGGAAGACAAGAAGGTCGTTGCCTATCTCGCGCCCTCGCTCGATATCTCCTACTGGCAATGGGTGGGTTACGGCGTGAAGCAGAAGGCGAAGGAGCTCGGCATGGACTATGTCGAGTTCACCTCGGAGAACTCGCCGGCGAAGCAGATGGACAATGCCCGCACGGCTGTGACCAAGGGTGTCGACGCGATCGTTATCGGCCCGGTCAGTTCCACCAGCACACCGCCGCTTCTCGCCTACCTAAAATCCCAGAACATCCCGATCGCCTTCGCGGGCATCGGCCCACAGCCTGGCCAGGTGGACTACACGTCTTCAGTCACCGCCAACAACTACGAGACCGGCAAGGCGCAGGGCAGTTTTGTCTGCGCGCTCGCCAAGGAACGGGGCGGCAACCAGGTCGGTATGCTGTCGCTGCCGCAGGACCGCGAAAACGCACAGAAATATCTGAAGGGAGCCGAGGAGGCCTTCAAGGCCGACGGTTGCGATCTCGTCCAGATCCTCGAAACCCGCGGTCTGACGGTCAATGAAGCGGTGACCCAGGCAAACGACATGCTGACGGCGCATCCGGACATCAAGGCAATCTATGGCATGTATGACGAGGCCGGAACCGGTGCCGCCAAGGTTCTGGAAACCCGCGGCCTCACCGGTAAGATCGGCATTGCCGTTGCCGATGGCAGCCCGACCACGATCGCGCTTTTGAAGGGGAAGGCGATCCAGGGCATCTTCTTCCAGGAAGCTGTCGGGCAGGGGATTGACGGTACGCAGCAGGTCTTCAACGCGCTGACGAACGTCCCGGTGGAAAAGGATCTGGCGCTTGTCATGCCGCTCGTGACGGCCGACAAGATCGATTCGCCGGAAGCCAAAGCAGTCATTGCCCGCGTCTTCCCGCCGAGTAACTGACCAATGAAAGCCGGGGATGGCGGCGCCGGGCCGCCATCCTGCCACTCAGGAGCTGCTCATGTCCGACGACTTTCCGATCATCGACCCGCACTTTCATCTGTGGGATCTCGAAACCAACTACTATCCGTGGCTCTCTGACGGTGTGAAACCCTCGGCCTTCGGCGACTACACGGCGATCAACAAAACCTACCTCATCGAGGATTTCCTGGCTGACGCCAAAAACCAGAATCTCGTCAAGGCCGTGCATCTCGATGTCGGTTATGACCCAAGGGATCCGGCGGGCGAGACGCGGTGGCTGCAGGGCGTCGCGGACACACATGGATTCCCGCACGGCATCGTCGGCTACGCGGATTTGCGCAAGCCGAACGTAGGCGATCTGCTCGACGAGCACATGTCCCATGCGAACTTCCGCGGTATCCGCCAATCGATGAATTTCCATAAAGACCCGGGCAAGACCTACCTCACGGACCCGGAGGTGAGCCGTACACCCGAATGGCGGCGTGGGTTCAAGGAACTCGCTCGTCGCAGCTTGAGTTTCGACCTACAGCTCTATTACTGGCAAATGGAGGAGTTTCTGGAACTGGCTCGCGACTTCCCTGACGTGCAGATCATCCTGAACCATACCGGCATGCAGGTGGATGGTCGGGAACACTTCGAGGCATGGCGCAAAAGCATGCGAACGCTGGCGCAGGCACCCAATGTGGCCTGCAAGATTTCTGGCCTTGGTATGGGCGATTGGACCTGGACCAACCAGAGCATTCGACCCTATGTCGAGGAGGCAATCGCTGCTTTCCGCGCAGAGCGCTGCATGTTCGCCTCAAACTTTCCCGTCGATAAGCTATTCTCCAGTTATGATGCTGTCTTCAACGCATTCAAAGAAATAACCAAAGACTTCACGCTGACCGAGCGCAAGGCGCTGTTCCACGGCAATGCAGAAAGGATATATCGGTTGTAAGGCGGGCTGCGCAAACCCGTCTAGGGCTCTGACAGTCCACGCCGAAAATCGCTATTCTTCGGTGAGTGTGGCTGGCGGGTTCGAAGAACGCTACGCTACTAGCTTCGGTACGTGCCGCTCGACCAATAGCAGGAATCGGGTGTTGCGAGCCCCCCGCAACCAACAACGACGAAAAAACCTCGGTTATCCAATAGGTTACTGGGTTTTTTGCGTTGCCCGATATCGCTGCTGCGATTCTGTCTCCCATAAAATCAGCTACTTAGTCCGCAGGTGCAGACCCCCGCAAGCAATTGCTCTGCACGCTCACCTTCCTCGTGTAGAAGTCCGAGTGAGATCGGGTGGCTATAGCTTCTTTTTTTTTGGCGGATTGTCCAAGTCATACTGGGTCCGGGATTGACGGATGCGGCCATGATGTTCGGCGGTCCAAACGACAAGGGCCGAGACCGGTCCGAGCAGCGATTGACCCAGTTCCGTCAAACCGTACTCCACACTCGGGGGCCGCGTCGGGAAAACTTCACGATAGATAAGGCCGTCGCGCTGCAGACTGCGCAGCGTGCCGGTCAGCATGGCCTGGGATATATCCGGGATCGCGCGGCGCAGTTCACCGAAGCGATGCGGCCGAAGACCTAAAATCTGCAGAATGAGCGAAGCCCATTTGTCGCCGATATGGGCGAACACATCTCGCACGGGGCAGTTCTGCGGATCAAAGAGCGCGCTTGCGGGCTCTGCCATCATCGCTTTCACCGTGTCGATGGCCACCTCGTAATCCACTTTCATTCTCGCAAATGCCGTCATGGGTATCCTCCGGAGAACATGGTTCTGAAAAACTGCCTACTTTACGCCTTCTCACTCGTCTGTAATTTACGCCTACTCTGAAATTTAGACCAGCCCTGTTTTTGTACTCAGGACGGTCCCCACCAGAATGGATGAAATCATGACTGCAAAGTATCTCGTCACCGGCGCATCAGGTCAGCTTGGCCAGCGCGTCCTGCATCACCTTCTCGAAACGTCCGGCGTGGAACCCAGCGATATTATCGCGGCCAGCCGCAAGCCTGACACCCTGATCGAATGGGCCCAGAAAGGCGTTGCCGTCCGTCGCGTCGATTTCGATGACGCGGCATCCATGGAGGACGCTTTCGCGGAGGCGGAACGGGTCCTGCTCATCAGCACAGACGCACTCGACCGTCCCGGCATCCGCCTCGTTCAGCATCGCGCTGCAATTGCCGCCGCCGAAAAGGCCGGCGTCAAGCACCTGCTTTACACCTCGATGCCCGAGCCGGCCAACTCGCCGCTGCTTTTTGCACCGGACCATGAAGGGACAGAATCCGCGCTCACCGCGAGCTCCATTCCCGGCTGGACCATCCTGCGGAACAACTGGTACTTCGAGAACCTCTATATGAGCGCGTCTACCGTCCTGGCCAGCGGTCAGTGGTATTCGGCAGCCGGCGAGGGCCGCGTCGCCCATATTGCCCGTGAAGACATCGCCCGCGCGACCGCCGCTGCGCTCGCTTCAAAGAGCGACGACAGGAAAATCTACACGCTGACCGGAGCTTCGTCCTATACGCATCGCGACATGGCTGAGATCATCGGCAAGGCTACCGGCAAGGATATCGCGGTGATCGATGTGCCGGTTGAGGCTCTCGTTCAGGGCATGGTTGGCGCAGGCCTGCCTGATCCGGTCGCGCGGGTCTATGCCTCGATCGACACCATGATCGGCGTCGGTGGCCTCGCAACGATCACATCTGACTTCCAGACCCTGACGGGTGTTGAGCCGCTGGCGTTCGAGGCCTGGATCGACAGCCAGGCCGATACCCTGAAGTCCATGGTGAAATGAACTTCGTCGGCCTGCACCAGGCCGATTCGGGGTCACCCGTTTCCCGCAATTGGTGAGGCCTGTGGCGGGGCTTCGCGCTGCTCGTCTCGCAGAAGCGCGCCAACTGGCCGGCGACGCTCGATATCACCGAGCCGCCGGCAAATGCCACATTCGACTTTGCGATCAGCGCCGCCGCTCCGGTCGCGGCCACCCTCATCGCGCATATGCAGACAACGGCAGGGTGGTGAGCATCGTTCCGGTTCCCGAGGGCGCTAATGCCGACAGCCGTGTGATCATCGATGAGCTCTATCACCGCACCAATGCCGGCATGCTCGAAGCCGTCGCCCTGGCCGCGTCTCGCGGCGCACTGACCATTCCGGTCGCGATGACCTTTCCGCTGGATCAAATCGGCCCGGCCCACAATGCCCTCGCCGCCGGTGTGGAGGGCAAGGTCGTGCTGAGACATTGAACGTGTGCGACGTCCGTACCGCAAACGTCGGGTGGGGCAGCTCCGGCCCCTACGCCATGTTTGATCCATTAGAGCTCGTCAGCTTCAAGTCATCAGCCTGGGCCGCCTGCAACATCGTCATCTCCGGAAGAGGGTCTTCTGCGTGTTAGCCCGAAACTGCCGCTACAGTCCCGGGCCATAGATTCATCGTATCAGCGCGAAGCACCCGAGCCGCCGACAGCAACGATCGAGAAGGGCTGGCCTTCGACAGCGATGGTACGAGTCTCTATCAGCGTCTCAGCATCAACGACCCGTACAAGCGAGTGCCGGTGATCGCGATCTGGCCATCGGCCACGGCAAGACGCGGACGCGGATCGCGCCAGTGGCCGTCCTTGCTACGGGGCTCGGTGACCTTGGCCTTGCGGACGATTTCGCCCTTGATGACGTCCAGAACGTGCAGGTCGCCATCTTCCGTCAGGATGTAGGCGTTGCGCGGCGTTGCAGGATCAAGCAGGAAGTCGACGCGCCGGGTGGGAAGCTCGACCAGACGATACAACTGCTCATTGTCTGGATCAATGAGGACGACCTTGTCCTCGCCATAGTTCCCGAGAAAGAACTGCATCGCCTTGCCACCGAGGAGCGTGCCCGTATAGCCCTTCGGAAAATCGGCGGGGTAGGCGAGCATTTCAAGCTTTGGCCCGTCGAGGCCGCCCGGCCGAGCAACAAGAACACCTTCCTTGCAACCGAAGGCGACAAGACGCGCCGATGTCGCTTCGCCGTGGAGGTCGGTGCAGGTGGCGACGTCGCCTACCTGCTCACCCGTCTCGTCGATAACCCGAAGACCGCCGCGCGGCGGTAGTTCGTCCGGTTTCGTTTCCGCTTCGATGTTGGGGACAGATACGAGGACATGGCGTCCCATGGTCACGGCAACGCCATGATGGGGCTTCGTGGTGTCGACCGTCTTGACTTCCGCCTTACCCTCCAAGAGAGCCGCTTCATCGATAATTTCGGCCTTGCCGCCACGATCGTAGAACAGGATTGCGTGATTGTCGTGCGGAACGACGTGGCCGGGACGCTTGCCTTGGAACGTCACGGGCAGGAGTGCGGGATCCGAAACTTCAAGATCGCGGTGCTCCCGTGGTCGGAAAAATTGATACCGGTCTTGATGGCGTGCACGATGTCGGCTTCGGTCTGCGCGGCGAACACTGTCTGGCCCGAGGCACTGGCCGTCAACGCGGCATAGCCTTTGAGATCGTAACGGCCAAGTTCCTCGCCACTTTCAAGATCGATGGCGCGAACGAAAGGTTGGGTATGGTCGGCCACGAACAGACGCCAGGCCTCTTTCGTCTCAGCCATCGCGCCGGGCGCGACAAACAACACGGCGACCGCCACAGCAGCCATTAAGCGGTTTCGGGTGAGAGACAGTATTATTGGGTTCCTTCCTTCTTTAAACGTAGTTCGCGGTACATCGCGTCCGATTATTCGGCGGCTTGCCGCACCGCTCGGCATTTCGCGAAGCCGTCGCTGATGAAATCTTTGGGGAGGTCGCGGCCGATGAAGACCAGCCGGGTGACGCGGTCTTCATTTTTCTTCCATGGCCGCTGGTGATCTCCCTCCAGCAACATATGGACGGCCTGGACGACAAATCGGTCGTCGTCACCGGCGAATGAAATGATCCCCTTCATGCGCAGCATGTCCATCCCGAATGCCTGGACCGTCATCTGCAGCCAGTTCAGGAATTTTCCCGGATCCATCGGCCCGCGCTCGACGAGCGAGAAGCTCGTCACATGAGCGTCGTGCTCGTGGTCATGCGCCTCGTCCAGGAAATCAGGCTCGACCTCCAGAATGCGGTCGAGATCGAATGCCTTCCGGTCGAGGAGGCTCGCGATATCAACGTCGCAACGCTGGGATCTGATGATGCTGGCGGCCGGATTGATGCGTCGGATGCGCGCTTCAACCGCCGCAATCTCATTCTCGTCGACAAGATCGGTCTTGTTGAGGATGATCGTGTCGGCAAAGGCCAGCTGTTCCTGTGCCTCATGCGCCCTGTCGATCTCGCCGAGCAAATGCTTGGCGTCTACCACGGTAATGATCGAATCCAGCCGGGTTTTCGATCGAACCTCCTCATCGACGAAAAAAGTCTGGGCGACCGGCGCGGGATCAGCCAGGCCGGTCGTTTCGATGAGGATGCCGTCAAAGCGATCGCGGCGGCGCATCAAGCCTTCGATGATGCGGATCAGGTCGCCGCGCACCGTGCAGCAGATGCAGCCGTTGTTCATCTCGAACACGTCCTCGTCGGACTCGACGATGAGATCGTTGTCGATGCTTACTTCGCCAAACTCGTTGACGATGACGGCGAACTTCTTGCCGTGCGGTTCCGTCAGAATGCGATTGAGAAGCGTGGTTTTGCCCGCACCAAGGTATCCGGTCAGTACCGTGACGGGAGTGGGCTCGATCTGAGACATGATGGTCCTCCTGAATAGTCGGCGCGCTAGCTGCCTTTAATCGACAGACCGGATAAGCAGACGTTATTACATTACGTTTCCGATTGACGAACGTAATAACATTACCTATGCAGTCGCTGTCAATCCCCGAGGAAGCGATGAGCAACAGTTGCCTGGAATTCGAGAACCTTACGCTTGGCTATCAGGGCCATGCCGCGGTTCATCACCTGAGCGGAGAGGTGCAGCGTGGCTCGTTGACCGCCGTGGTCGGCGCAAACGGATCCGGTAAATCGACTTTGATGAAAGGTAAGCGTTGGCGCAAAGCACCCGAGAAGACGGAGGATGACATGAGGCAGCTCTACGAGCCCGTGCCGGTCACCCTTCTGACCGGCTTTCTCGGATCGGGGAAGACAACGCTGCTGAACGACATTCTGGCTGATCACCGTATGCAAGGGACAGCCGTTATCGTCAACGAGTTCGGCACGGTGCCGATCGATCACGACCTGGTCCGTACGGGCTCCGAAACCTACTTCCGGACGACCACGGGCTGCATTTGCTGCACGGCGACCAGCGACATCAGAAGCTCTCTCTCAGAACTTCACGAAGCACGGATTCGTGGGGACATACCACTTGTCTCACGCGTCGTGATTGAGACGACCGGGCTCGCCGACCCGGCACCTATCATCAACAGCATCATTCCCGGAGGCGCGCCTGCAATGGGGCTGAGGGACCATGTCGTGGCCCGGCACTTCCACCTTGCGCGCGTTGTGACGGCTTTCGATGTGCTCAACGGCCGCGCAACGCTCGACAGTTTCCTGGAGGGCTGGAAGCAGCTCGCCTTTGCCGATCATGTGGTCCTGACGAAGACTGATATCGCCGACACTGGTCACGACTGGCGAGAAGAGCTGAGGGCTCTCAATCCCGCGGCAGTCTATCACGATCGCCATCGACAGGGGTTTGATTTGGCGGGGCTATTTGGCGACGCCGCTTACTCCGTCTCAGGAAAAGCCGAGGATGTGCCTGGCTGGCTGGCGATGGAAAGGCTCGGCGCTCACCCGGATCATGCCCATGACCCAAATCGACATGGCGATGAGATCGAGGCGATCAGCTTAAGCCACGATGTGCCGCTCTCGCCCCAGGCAGTTGACACCTTCTTGCATATCGTGACGACCAACATCGGTTCTGGTCTCCTGCGCCTGAAAGGCATGTTCGCGCTCACAGATGACCCAGCCCGTCCGCTGGTCGCCCACGCCGTGCAGCACCGGCTCTATCCGCTCCAGCGCCTCGAACGTTGGCCGGACGAAGACCACCGCAGCCGCGTGGCCCTCATCGGGCAGGACATGCCTGCCAAACCGATCCGGGACTTGTTCGAGGTCCTGGCTCCGCGTGCGGCGAGGAAAAAGCGGGGGGCGGCATGAGCGAAGCCTTCGTCAATCCACTGGCACGGAATGGACCGTCGGTCATCAGCAGTGCTCGCTCGATCAAATCCTGGGCACGCGAGTTGCTCACACTACCCGACGAGGCCGTTGTTTCGGTAAGCGCGCTTGCCTGCCATGTGTCCGGCTGCCCCCCAAGAGAGACCGTGATCTTCGTGATGCAGGGCGCAGAAACGGTCCAGCTCTCGATCCACAAAGCGATGCAGGACGTGACGGAGGACGACATAGCCCATGCGTTTTCCGCTGCATCCAACCCCGACTGATTTTTGCAACAACATCCAATTGATACGGAGAAAATTCAATGCGCATTGCGAAAGCGCTTTTCCTCACACTGATGCTCGGCGCGTCGATGCCGGCAACTCATGTTCGGGCCGAGACCCTGAAGGTTGCTGGCCCTTGGGAGGTCACCGGCATCGAACCGGCCCAGACCGGATATATCTTCAGCCGCCTCCAGATAGCCGAAACGCTTGTGACAACTGACAAGGAGGGCGCACTTCGCCCTGGGCTTGCGGAGAAGTGGGCAGTCTCGGGGGATGGCCTAACCTGGACCTTTACGCTCCGCGACAATGCCGTCTTCCATGATGGAGTCCCAGCGACTGCCGAGACTGTAGTCGCCAGCCTCCAGCACGCGCTCGCCGGCGTCGGCGTTCTGTCCCAGGCTCCGATCGCCGATATTGCAAGCGAGGGGGCCGATGTCCGCATTCGCTTGACAAAACCTTTCGCCGCTCTTCCTGCCTATTTGGTACATTTCAGCACGATTATCCTGGCGCCATCTTCATTCGATGCAGCGGGCAAGATCACACAGATCGTCGGCACAGGCCCTTACAAGGTTAAGACCCTCACGCCACCTGCACGGCTCGAGCTTGAAGCCTCGGGAGCGTGGTGGGGCGGCAAGCCCGCCATCCAGGACGTGAGCTACCTTGCCGTGGGGCAGGGGGAGACCCGAGCGCTGATGGCCGAGAGCGGCGAGGCCGACCTCGTCTTTTCCATGCTTCCCGTATCGGTCGACCGTCTGAAGGCCAATCCGAAGCTGAACGTTCAGATAGCGACCATCCCACGCACCCGCATCCTGAAGATCAACGCAGCGTCGCCCTTCTTCGATGAGGTGGGGGAGCGGCAGGCGATCAGTGCTGCCATCGACCGCGTCGGCACCACCAAAGTCATCCTGCGCAACGCCGATCTTGCAGCAACGCAGCTCTTCCCACCCGCCATGAAGGGTTGGAATTCTCCTGACGTTCGACCGCTCGTGAGGGATGTCGAGAAGGCAAAGGAGCTTTTGGCAAAAGTAGGCTGGGTGCCGGCAAGCGATGGCATTCTGGAGAAAGACGGCAAGCGCTTCAGCGTCACCATGCTCACCTATTCCAGCTGGCCGGAGCTTCCCCCGATTGCCACCGCACTTCAGGCCCAACTGCGGCAGGTCGGCATCGACGTCAAGGTTTCCGTCGGCAACAGCTCTGAAATCCCCGCTCGTCATCAGGACGGGACGCTGGAGATGGGGCTGATTTCGCGGCTCTACTCTATCGTGCCCGACCCGGTCGGCACGCTGCTGCAGGACTACGGCCCGGGCGGAAGCGACTGGGGCTCGATGGGCTGGGATAACAAGGAGATCCAAGGCATTGTCGAACAGCTTGCGGCGACCAGTGATGTGACCGCCCGCGCGCCGCTTCAGGCTCGCGCCGTGGAAATTCTGCAAGAGGAACTCCCGAGCATCCCGGTGACCTGGTCGGAGCTGGCTATCGTTTCCAGCAAGCGCATTTCCGGCGTCGAGGTCGATCCGCTTGAGGTCAACTACGGCCTTTCAGCCATCCACTGGGCAGAATGAGGGAAAGGCCTGTGCGAAACTTCCTTCTTGCACGCCTGCTGCAGGCTGGCATTGTCGCCATCGTGGTCGGAGCCCTTTGCTTCGTCCTCATGCGCGTGTTGCCCGGCGATGCCGCCATGCGCATCGCGGCTGGCCGCTATGGACCGGATGCCCGCATTGCCGAGGCAGCCGAAAAAGTCCGGCTTGAACTGGGGCTTGATCGGCCGATTACGACCCAGTTCCTCGAATGGCTTGGCAATCTGCTTCGGCTCGATTTTGGCCATTCCCTGGTCACAGGTGGCACTGTCGTGCATGAGTTGCAGGTGCAGCTCGGTGCGTCTGTGTGGCTGGCTGCGGCCGCCCTCCTGTTGTCTCTCGTGATCGGGCCGGTCGTCGGCCTTTTCTCCGGCTTGAAGCCGGGAGGAGTTGCAGACCGTATGGGCCTTATAGGCGCCGTGACTTTCCGTGCCATCCCGCCTTTCGTGCTCGGGCTCATCCTGATGCTGGTATTTTCCAAGCAACTCGGCTGGCTACCGCCAGCAGGCTTCGGCACACCCCGCGAGATCCTGCTGCCGGCGCTCACACTTGCGCTCGGGCTTGCGGCCATGTCGAGCCGCGTCACCCGCAACGCTGTCGCTGCGGTCGCACGGGCGCCTTACTTTGCGTTCGCCCGCTATAAGGGACTGCCCGAGGCTGTCGTGGTGCGTCGGCATGGATTGCGCAACGCAGCCATTCCCGTTGTCTCCTATCTCGGCCTGCAGGCGATCTACCTGATCGAAGGGGTCGTGGTCGTGGAGTCCCTGTTTGCCTATCCGGGGATCGGCCACGCGCTGGTGCATGCGATCGTCGAGAGAGACATTCCGATGGTGCAGGGAACAGCGCTGGTCATGGGGCTGATGTTTGTCGCCATCAGCGCCGTCGTTGATCTTCTTTCGCTTTGGCTCGATCCGCGCCAGAGGAGACCAGCATGAGTCTATTGAACGACGTATCTTCCCCAAGGTCCAAGACCGGACCGGGAGCGGCGCGGTTGACCGGCGCCGGCCTCCTGATCCTGCTCGGCGCGTTTGCCCTTATCGGCCCGGCGGTCATCCCCGTGGATCCGTCGGCGCAGGACTTCGGCGCCAGCCTTGCACCCATCGGCGGCGACTACGTGCTAGGCGCCGACCACTATGGGCGCAGCCTGCTGGCACGACTTGCCCACGGCGCACGCCTCTCCTTTGGCATGGCCTTCCTCACCATGCTGGCGGCAGCCATACCCGGCGTTCTGCTGGGCCTGCTCGCGGCCTGGAAAGGCGGTTGGACGGAAAGGGGTCTTGAACTTGTGGCGACCGTGGTTCTGGCACTACCGGGTTTGATGCTGGTGCTACTGCTCCTGGCCTTCTCACCCGGCAATTATGGCCCGCTATTCCTCGGCCTGGCGTTGACGCTTTGGGTGGAATTCTACCGCGTGACGAAGGCGACGACGAAGACGGTGCTGGGCCAGCCCCATATCGAGGCGGCTCGCATGCTGGGTTTCGGCTCGCGCTACATCCTCACGCATTATGTGTGGCCGGTGATCACGCCGATGATCGCGACACTTTCGGCCTTTGCGATGGCCACCGCCATCATTGCGGTGTCGACCCTGAGCGCCATCAGCGTCGGCCTCCAGCCGCCGACACCGGAACTGGGCAGCATGATCGTTGAACTCTTGCCTTATTACAGCGAGGCGCCGGTGCATGTGCTTCTTCCAGCCGGCCTCATCTTCCTGCTGGTTCTCGGCCTGCAACTTCTCGCTCAGGGGGAGCGCGCATGAACATCCAGATCACTTTAGACCTTTCCATCTCGGATTTGTCGATCCACAGTGCCGAGGGCAATATCGTCTCGGACATATCCCTGGCATTGGGAAGGGGGCAGCCCCTGACGTTGCTCGGCGAAAGCGGCTCAGGCAAATCGCTGGTCGCGCAAGCGATCATGGGCAATTTGCCGCCGGAACTGCATGCGACGGGACACGTGACTTTCAAGGGAACGGATATTCTCGGCGAATCTCCCGCTGAACGACGTCGTCGCTGGGGCCGAAGCATTGGCCTCTTGCCGCAGGAGCCCTGGCTGGCGCTGGATCCAACCATGCCAGTCCTGCCACAGGTGACCGAAATCCATCGCTACGTGAAGGGCAGGGCTACTGCCGAAAGCGCGACTGCGGCGAAACGAAACCTGTCAGAGGTCTCTTTATCATCCGCGGAGGCCCTTTATCCCTTCCAGATCTCCGGCGGCATGGGCCAGCGAGCGGCGATTGCCATGGCACACGCCGCCGACAGCGAACTCCTGATCGCCGACGAGCCGACCAAAGGCCTGGACACGATGCTCAGGGACTCGGTGGTCGCTCGCCTGAGGGAGGAAGTGGAAAGTGGTCGCCTGCTGCTAACCATCACCCACGATGTTGCGGTCGCGAGGGCCCTTGGCGGAACGATAGGCGTCATGGTGGACGGCCGCCTTGTTGAACACGGACCCGCCGAAAAGCTGTTCGAGGCGCCCGAACATGCTTACACCAAAGCCCTTCTTTCGTCCGAGCCTTCGCAGTGGGAGCGACGCGCGCCGGCTGCATCCGGGGGACTGGTCATTGCCGGGCGAGGGCTCAAAAAAAGCTATGGCGGTAAGCCCCTTTTCTCCGACCTGGATATCGAAGTTTCTGCGGGCGAGATCGTCTCGGTCTTCGGGCCGAGCGGTTGCGGCAAGACCACTATTGGCAATATCCTTTTGGGCCTGACGTCGCCCGATGCTGGCGTGGTCGAGCGCACGGCCGGGCTGTCGCCGCTGCGTTTTCAGAAACTCTACCAGGACCCGCCTGCGGCCTTCGCACCCCATCAGACGATCCGCAAGGCATTGAAGGATTTGGCTCGTCTCCATGGCAAGGACTGGAAAGTCATCATGGAACTACAGGACCGCCTGCGCCTGCCGGCGAGCTTGCTCGATCGCCTGCCGGGGCAGATTTCGGGCGGCGAATTGCAGCGGTTCGCGCTGCTGCGCGCCCTGCTGCTCGAACCCGCGTTTCTCTTTGCAGATGAGGCGACGTCCCGGCTTGACCCCGTCAGCCAGATGGAGGCTGTCGCGTTCTTAATGGAGATCGTCCGGGAAACTGGTCTTGCTATCCTAATGGTTACTCACGACCTTCACATGGCTGAAAGGATTTCAACGCGCGTAATGACGCTGGAAACGGGAGCGGCGCCTGCGGCAATGCGGTAGATTCGGAAGTTATGGCGAGCCTCCGCCATGGAGATAGGGGGCAGTGGTTCGAACTCGCTGAAGGCGGTCGATGATTGTTACGCTGCGATTTTCGGAACGTGCCGCTCGACCAATCGCAGGAATCGTTGGTTGCGTGCCCTCGCAACCAACATGGATGAGAAACCCGTGTAATCTCAGCCGGTTAGCCGCAGGGAAATTAGAACAAAAAACAGCGCCTCAGTGAAATCAAGGACTTACAGTCGCAGGTGCAAATCGGAAGTGCTTTACCCCGCAACCAATTCCCTCGTGCTGATCATCGGGATCTGGGGGGAAGATCTAAACCGGCTGTGGTGTCAGTTCATGGTCCGACGTCGCCCGCCGGTCAAGATCCCGAAGCAGTCTTCGACGGCTTCCAAGAAGCCGTAGAGCAGCAGATTTCATCTTCCCGACGCGACTGTCGATCCGGGGTAAGGGGGGCATTTTTTGTTCTATTCAGCGCTGACTGGAGCGAACGAGCCTAACGCTGGAAGATTTCTACGATGGCTTGTCTTGCGTCTATGCCGGCGTTGTGTGTCGTGGGATCACGCTGAAGCCATGACGCGAAAAGTGGCAGGAAAAAGCTATTGATCGCAACAGTGGTCGGATCAACGACTTTTCGAGAAACCCCGGCGGGCAGCCGCGCCCAGTTCCACCAGAGGATATCAGCATCCGTGTTCGCCGGATCGGCATTCTCATCATGATAGCTAACCAGGCGCTGAAACTCCCCGGGCAACAATTCGACGATAAGTATGTCGTTCGCCGGAAACGGCAAGAGCCGGTGGATGTCCAATTCCGTCACCGGTCCCTCAAGCAATGCGGCAACCGTTCCATCGATCGGTGCCTGCGTAAAAAGTTGGCTTGAGGGCACGAAGGCAGCGTCCGCCTTGGTCGCTGATCGGATAGCGTCGGCGAGCAATGTTGGCAAATAGTGCTGTGCGTGCGGCCGGCTCAACCAGGTCTTTGCCGAATGTCCGACGACTTTGCGTCCAGCCGCTTGGATGGCGATCGATGCTGGCGTTGGCCTTGGAGGCTGGACAGAGGGCACCCGCACGGGCGAATGAACGACAGCGCCTCCGGGTTCAAGCAGATCGACTGGCAAAACACTGCCCGCCATGGCGTGGGCCTGTCCGGCGGGAACGCCGTGCAACGACCCTGTCCAAGCGGCAAGCGTATGGCCGCTGAGAACGACGTCGACGGATCGCGCCCAAGGCGCACAGACGCGCTCAAGATAATTGCTCCGGCTTTGGATCGGCCGGAAAGAATCGGCAAAGGGCCACCACGTGACTCCGTCATGCAATAGCGCCAGTATCCATCGTGCCCCTGCCTGACGGAGCGCTTCGATATTAGAATGAATCCGATCCAGCCAGTCCGATGGCAGGCCTGGTGCTGAGGAAAACGCCTCGAGTTTGGGATGGGTGATGCCGACAACACCGACAGCGCCGGCTTCAGTTTCGATAACCGCATGACCAGGCAAGCCGATCTCCCGGTCTGAGCAAAGAACAGGGAACGACAGCTGGGCGGCGCTCTGCGCCAGATTGGCTGTCCCTTCATCGAGATCGTGATTGCCGACCGCCGATGCAGCGATCGGCAAGCTGGCGATATCATCCAAAGTGTTGCCGCCCCACAGGGATAATCGCCCGCCGACGGTCAGGTCGCCGCTGTCCAGCCATAGCGCCGCACCGCGCTCACGCTCCTGGTCAAGCAATTGAGCGACGCCATGAACGCTGCCCCCGATTCCATAGGTCGCGGGCAACGGGATGATTGTGCCGAGCAAATCCCCCGTTGCCAAAAGTCTTATGGCCGTACCCGGCGCTCTTTCAGGAAGGTCATCGGCAAGTTGAGAGGGCGTCGTCGTAATCGATGACGCATTGGTCCGCGCCGCGAGGACGCTTCGGCCCGGCGTTGCAATCATTGCTTCGCGCCCCGTTGCCGGCCCTCGGCCGCTTCTGCAGCGGACCGGTACCGTTGATAGAGAGGTTGGGCCATCAAGAGCAGGACAATGATTAGGTAGGGCAGGACGCTAGACAGCTCTGTGGCCAAACCCAGGATTTGCAAGTTTATGCCAAGGATGTCGAAGGCGGCAAATACAATCGCCAGCGGCAACAGCAGCACCGGCCTTGACCCGGCAACCAGCGCCAGCGCCAGTGCGATGAAGCCTCGTCCCGAAGTCATGTTGGGCGAAAATTGCGGCGCAGCGGAAAGCGCCAATTGCACGCTGCCGAGCCCGATCATCGCGCCGCCGACAAGCAAGGCAAACCAACGTGTTCTCGTTGCCGGTCGCTTCATCGCATCGGCTATGTCCGGCCGGCTTCCGGTCATCCGAATGGTCAAACCGGCCGGCGTGTTGGCAAGCCACCAGGCGAAAAGAGGGGCGATCACCCAACTCAAGTACGTCAGGAGCGTCTGTCCGCTGACCACATCTCCAATCCAGGGCACCGCATCAAGTCCCGGTATCGACCAATTGGCAAGCGGTCGCAACTCAGGGGTCGAGATTGTTCCGGCCGTGCCAAAAAGAGCGGCGGTGGCAGTGGCGGTCAATCCCGCAACGACAAGATTGATGCCAATCCCAACGACGATGAAGTTCGCCCTAAAGCTGATCGCAAGCAGTGCGAATGCGGCGCAGGCAAGTGCACCGCCAATCGCGCCCGCAAGGGTCGCGGCCGCGACATTGCCGCCCGTCTTTGCCGAGACGAGCACCGCGACAAAACAGCCAAGCAGCATTACGCCCTCGGAGCCGATGTTGAGAATGCCGGTTCGCAGTGGCAGGTAGACGCCGATGGCGACCAACAAAAGCGGTGTGGCAGCCTGCAGTGTCAAAAACCAGAGATTGGCACTCAGGAGTTCATCGAGAAACATTACCGCTCTCCAACACTTTCTGCTTGGAGTTCGGCGCCGACTGGCGCGATCTCTCCAGCGCTGTTCTGTCCGTTCCCCTCATCGGAGTTGGCGCTTTGTTTGTCGGGCGCACGGCCAGAGCTTGGCCGGATCCGATTTCCCCCACTCCGCGCCATGAATGCCGCGGTAATGACAACGAGACCGGCCATCAGCACCCCGAGTCCGGAGGGAATGCCGAGATCTCGCTGAATACCAGCAAAACCCGTCGTCAAAGCCGCGAGCAGCAATGAGGCAGGAAGAACAGCGAGTACCCTGCCGGACACGAGAATTGCAGCGATCACTCCCGTCCACGCGACCGAGTTCGCGCCGCCCAAGCTCGCATCCTGGTAGCGGTGAAAATGCCCCATGACCTCGATTGCACCTGCCAGGCCGCAAATTGCGCCGGTTGCCGCCTGCAGGCGAGATTGGAATCGAGGGGCATCAACACCCGAAAGCGCAGCGGCGACCGGGTTCAGTCCGAACATGGTGAGGCGATGACCGAGCACGGTCCCCCTGACGACAACAAAGGCAAGGCCGATCAAGACAAAGGCAAATATGATCCCAGAGTGGAAGCTCGTCCGCGGCAGCAGGATGGGCAACCAGGCCTGTTCGGAAATCGTTTGAGTCGCGATGACGCTGTAGGTATTGGGGTCCTGGAACAGCGTTCGCGTAAGCATTCGGCCCAGACCTTCTGCCAAATAGTTGGCGATCAAGCTCATCACGACCAACTGAACTCCAGCGACTAAGGCAGCCCGCGAGATGAGGAGGGACCACAGTCCTCCCGCTAGCGCGCCAGCAGCCAATGCGACAACGATGACGATGGGGCCAGGCGCGGCAACAATAGGAGCTACCGCACCGGCGAACACACCACCGAGCACGAATTGGCCGAGTTGGCCGACGTCAAACTGCCCGGCGCGAAAACTCAAACATGCCGCCGTACCGATGAGCAGGATGGGAGTGAGCGTCTTGCCAGTTGCGCCGATAGCGGTCGGCGATCCGGCGATACCATTGAGAAGTGAACCCAATGCGGGCATAACTTCCGCTGGCCCTTTCACAAGGAGCACGACGAGACACACCAGGGCCAGAGCCGTCGCGGCAACCAAAGCAAGCGTGATAACAATCCGCATCCGTTCCATCACGACCCACCCAGCATTTTAGAGCCGGCGCTAAGACCGCCCATCAGTTCCCCCAGGCGCTCAATCGACAAGTCGCCGCGTGGCCAGCTTGGGCCGAGCTCGTGATCGTATAGGACATGCGCGCGGTCGCTAAGTTCGATCAATTCTTCAAGATCGCTCGTCAGCAACAACACGGCCCCGCCTTCGGCAGCAAAGCGCTTCAAACGGTCACGAATAGCCATGGACGCTGCAAAATCGACTCCGCGTGTCGGCTCATGGGCGACAAGTACCGAAGCACCGTCCAGTTCGCGTGCCACGACCAGGCGCTGCAGGTTGCCCCCGCTGAGCTCGCCGGCAAGTTGGTGTGGTCCGCTTGCGACGACACCAGCTTCCTCGATCAGCTTCTGGGTTGCTTCTTCAGCGAACTGCCGCCGGACGAAGCCCCATTTGTTGCGAAAGCGGTCCGGGACCATTGCGGTCAAGACGGTATCGACAAGAGAGGCGCTCACGGCACTTCCCGCCGCCTTGACGTTGGACGGGATCAGGCGCAGCCCACGCCGACGCCGCTCCCAATTCGTTGCTGCGGTCATGTCGGCCCCGTCAAACAGCACCGGCTGATAGCGCTCATCGGAATCAACGCCGGCGAGTGTCGCAAGCAACTCGTCTTGCCCGTTCCCCGCCACCCCCGCAATTCCGACGATTTCGCCGGCTGCGACCTGCAAACTGCCATGTGCTGCTACAAGGCGAGTTTGGCCATCTCCCTCGAAGCGTGCCGGACTCGATTCTACTGCTTTCGGCTTCGACGTTAGGGTTCCGACACCCGTCATGCTCTGCCCTATGACGGAAAGGTCGAAGGGCTTGCGCTCAAACCGGGCGACCGAACGTCCTTTGCGCAGCACAACGACCTCGTCGCAGTGGGCGACCACTTCCCGCAGCTTGTGGCTGATGAAGACCGTGCTGACTCCCGCCTTCGCCAAACCGCGAATGATGGTGAACAAGCCATCCACTTCGTCAGGAGCCAGATAGGTTGTCGGCTCATCGAGAAGTAGGATGTCGGCACCCCGAAGCAGTGCACCCAAGAGTTCTGCTCGCTGTTGAAGCCCTGGGGCGAGCGTCCCCGCCGGACGATCTAAAGGTACGTTCAGACCTGTCTGGTCCATGAACTCGACGATGCGTCGTCGTCTTTCGCACCAGTCGATCCCCCTGAGGCCTGCACCCAACATGTTCCTGCCGCGCGCATGCTCAGCACCGAAAACAATGTTTTCAAGCACGGTGAGGTCGGCAGCGATGGACAGCTGCTGGCGAACGAGAGCAACGGTTCCATTCACCTCTACCATTCCCTCGTCGGGCGTCAGCTCACCCGCGATCACCCTGACCAAGGTACTTTTGCCGGCGCCGTTTTCACCCACCAGCGCCAAAATCCGACCGCGTACGATCCGCAGATCAGCATGATCGAGCGCACGCAGGGAACCGAAGGACAAGCACAGCTGCTGACAATCAACTGCTGCGTTTACGGATGGTTCGTTGATAACTGCGTCTCTCATGAACGGGGAACCGTCACTCTGCCGCTCACAACGTCGTCAAACGCCTTTTTGCCTGCATCGATGACCTTCTGCGGCAAATTGAAATCTTTCGACCCGTTGTCGGTGACAAAGGGAATGCTGAACACGCCGTCGCTGAGGCCAAGTGCCTTCGACGCGGTTTCCTGTGTGCCTTCCACATATTGCTTGACGATCGCGTAATTGGTCTGATCCTCCGCCGAGGCGACTACGAAGGCGAGCGCAGGCTTGCGCGGCATTGCGTTGCTATAGTCCGTAAGATCGGAGGCGATGGTCTTGTAGCCGTGCGTCTCGCCCAGGAAATACACCTGCAGGTTGGAGCCCGCGGCAGGGAAGATAAGTGTCGCCCCCTTACTGGCCTGTGACAGGGCGACGGCGCCTGTCTTGGCGGGATCCATGAAGCTTCCTACCGAATTGACGAGCACGGTAATGTCCGGGTCGACAGCTTTGGCGCCTGCGATGAATCCTGCACTGAATGCCTTGAGCGGCGGGGAATCATCGCCGGTAATGATCCCGATGGGCTTTCCATCCGACATTGTGGCCGCCATCGCGCCGGCGACGTAGGTTCCTTCCTCGTTGGCCTGCGCGTAGGATGTCACATTAGGCCCGGTGGCGACACCGCCTTCGATGAAGAACCGCTGTTCGGGATAATCGCGGGCAACTTGCGTCAAGATTTCTCCGGAAGCGAAAAATGCCGTGCCGATAGCCAGATAGCATCCTTTCGAAGCCGCAGCTCGGAGGTTGTCGCCAAGGCCGGACAAACCGGTTCCGTCGATGATGTCGACATTGATTCCGAACTCTGCCTCGGCCCGCTCAAGCCCCTTGACGATGGTCTGCTCGGCGGTGTTGCTGGCAAGCGGTTCCTGAAAGACATAGGCATAGCCACAATTGTCCCCCGAAGCCTCCTGGGCCATTGCGCCCGTGTTGCCGGGTAAAAGCACTGTTGCGACTGCAGCTCCCAGCACCCAGCGGCGCTTCAAATATATGTTGCTGCCTTTGGACATTTCCTTCCTCCCGGGTTTGATAGTTTCCGATCGCGTTCTCAAAACGCCGCCATCATCACCCTCTTAGGACTCCAAGATGACAGTGATATGAATATATTTCATTATTTATTGCGTATGTCTATGAGATTATCTCAGTCTTGGTTACAGAAGGATGCATCTCTTGATGGACCATGAGCCTATTGGGCCTTACGTTCTCTTGATCGAGAGGACGTCGAAAGTTTTGTTGATCGTCGCGATCGCCTTGTCATAGCTTGCCAGCGCGAGACATGAGATCAACGCATCAACGATGGCGAGTTGTGCGATTCGGCTCGTCATGGCTTCAGTTCGAAACCCGGTTTCCTTAGCCATGGTCTGAAGAATTATGTCGCAGTACGCCTGGATAGGCGACTTGCCGAAGTTTGTGATGCAGATCGTCGTCGCGCCCGCTTCCTTCGCGAGCCGTGTGGCTGCGATCGTCTCATGTGTGCTGCCGGAATGGGAAACAGTGATTGTTGCGACGTTCGGGCCGGTCAGCGAGGCACTGATCGCCTGCACGTGGGAGTCCAGCACAACCTTGGACTCAATCCCGATCCGCAACAGACGGTAATTCGCATCCTCGGCAATGGGCGCTGCACTGCCGATCCCGTAGACTTCGACGCGATCGGCGTTAATAATGGCGGTGACGGCGCGGGACATCTGATTGGTATCAACGACGTTCAATGTGTCCTGCAGCGCTTGCAAGTTTGCCCGGAAGATTTTCTCGACCACGGTGGGAACATCATCTTCCCGCGTCAAATCCTCCTGGATGAACTGGACCGGCTGAACCAGATCCCGCGCCAAGGCGATCTTGAGATGCTGAAATCCGCGTGCTCCCAATTGCTGGCAAAGGGCAACGACGCTGCCTTCGCTTGCTGCGGCCCTCTCGGCAAGTTCGGTGACCGACATGTGGACTACGTCGACCGCGTGGTTGCTGATGTAGTCGGCGATGCGGCGGGCGGTAGGAGGCAGACTTGAACGGCTGGCATCGATCCGCGCCAACATCCCGTTGAGCGATGACGGCGACACGACATTCACTTCGGACTTGGAAGTCTTTTTGCTGGAGGCTGGTTTTCGCATCGTTAACGATCCTAAAGGCTAGGCTGCTTTCAGCAAATTTGCGCATGCAGCGGAATTAACGTCGATATATTCAATGCCCAAGCGTTCTGCACCGACCCCATCGGTTAGCGGATTGTCACCTATCATGACGGCGTCCGCAGGACGAATGCCAAGGCGATTAAGCGCCCGCTCAAACAGGTACGGCTCGGGCTTGCCGATCACCCTGTATGGAACGTCGCCAGCGCATGCAAGAACCGCAGCCAGCAGCGCTCCTGTTTCAGGAACGACGTCTCCGTGTTGTCCGGGATGGTTCACATCCGGATTGGCGACGATCAGCGCGGCGCCGCTGCGAACCGCATTGCTGGCTGCAGCGAGCTTCGCATATGTGAAGTTTCGATCGCGGGCGAGGAGAACAATTTCGGGATCGTGGGTAACGATGTGCAGCCCGAGGTCTTGTCCATATTGCAAGAGCATGGTGCTTCCGAAGAGCATCACCCGTGCGCCGGAATGTTCTTTGGCGATAATTTCCAGTGCACTGGCCCCGGCAAGCAGAATGTGCTCGGGCGAGATCGATAATCCCAACTCACGCAAGCTGTTTGCAAGCTGCGCAGGAGTGTGCTCAGAATCATTCGACACGAGTGCAAACTGCTCGAATCGGCACAACAGCTCCTTGGCTCTGGGCCGTAGGGAGTGGCCATTTATCAGTGTGCCATCCAGATCGATCAAACTTGCGCGCATTTGCACCCCTATCTTCAAAACTAAATACCTGCCGCACTTGTAACTGAGCTTGCTTCAGTGATAAAGAGATGATCGCTGAGATTTTTTCACAAAGCTACCTTGCCCGCCAATTGGAGTCCCCGTGGGGCAAAGCAGGTCGGGTCACATCCACCTGGCCGAAGAGGATGCCATGAACGCCATTCGCATCGCATTCATCAGTGACATTCACAATGGACGAGACCTGACCTCGGTGCGGGGAACGGCAGCGTTGTCCCTCCTCGAGAAGTTCATCGCCGATGCCAACGATGCTGCTTATGATGCAATTGTCGATCTTGGCGATCGGATTTCTGATGAGAGTTCTGAGCGAGACCAGGAGCTTCTGGCCGAGGTCGCGCAACGCTTCCAACAGCTCGATGCTCCAAGGCATCATGTCTGCGGCAATCACGATCTTAACTGCTTGACGCAAAGCGACAACGAAGCGCTGCTTGATGGTCCAACAAACACCCGCTCGGTGCTTGTCGGAGGGGTGCGCCTTGCCTTCTGGCAGCCCTCGGTCAACCTGTCGCGCCAGCGAGGTCTCCGTCTCGATGACGGTGATTTGTCATCCCTGCGGGATCTCCTCAACGACGATGAGCGCCCAACCCTGCTGCTGAATCACGTGCCGCTGTCGGGTCATTCGCTGAAAAGCAACTTCTACTTCGAAAACAATCCCGGCCACGCGACCTATGCTGAGATCGACGATATTCGTCAGGTCATCTCGCAGGCCCCTTGCCCCATCGTGGCGATTGCCGGCCATGTTCATTGGAATACACTGATGACGGTGGATGGCGTCCCACATCTCACGTTGCAGTCGCTGACGGAGACCTTCACCGTCGGGGAGGCGGCGGGGGCCACAGCCATGATGGAAATCACCGGCGATGCACTACATTGGACGGTGCGGGGGAAGGATCCCCTATCGCTGACACTGCGTTGGCCACACAACGGTCGTCCTTGGCGGACGCCTCTGCCGCCTATTGGCTAGTCATTGGGTCTCCGCGACCAATCTAGGCCTAGAGGGAGTGATCGTCCGCGTGCCCGTCGCTGCCGAGGCCTTGCTGCTCCGGATGCAAAAGGCTACCGGGCCAGCTTGGGATGTGTAGTTCAACCAAGCGCAGGAATCGTTGGTTGCACGCCCTCGCAACCAACACGCATGAGAAGCTCGTGTGATCTCAGCAGGTTAGCAGCGACGAAACCGGAACGAAAAATAGCGGCTCAATAAAATCAAAGACTTACGGGCGTAGGTGCAAATCGCAAGTGCTTTACCCCGCAACCAATTGCGATTTGTGGTGGAGTGTAGAGACGGTGGCACCAGAGTATCCGCGGATTTCATGCTCCGCAAATGATCGGGCGGGAACGTCCCGCCCGATCAGTCGCGTTGGTGTCTTCCGTGGAGGTGGAAGACGCTTCCGCTGGGAGAGTGGAAGGTAGGTCGACCTCAGCACTTGCCGGGTCGATCAGTTGAGGCCGACTTTCATCACGCGGGCCCGCGCCCTTTCGAGATCGGAGCTCAGGGTTGACCGATGGCAAAGCTGGTCCGAAGGATGTGAACGCGCGCCCACCAAGCAGCAGGGCGACAACAAGATCGGCCGCGCCAGATCTTGCGCTTTAGTTGAGGCCTGCCTCCATCAGACGGTACTTGACCTTGTCAAGATTGGACTTGTCGATGATGGCCGGGCCTGTGACAATATCGGCATCAGGCATCATGCCGTAGTCTAGGTAGGTTCTAGCGATAACCGCAGGAAGATAGCCCTGCAGGTACATAAGCTGGTCAATACCGGCAATCGCCTCGCCATTGGCAATTGCGTCGAGCAACGCCGGCGAGACATCGAAGGTGACGTTCGATACAGTTTTCGAGAGGTTTTCGCGGCGCTCAACGTCCATAAGCGTCTCGAAGCAGAACGGACCCGAGTTCATGCAGAACACAGCGTCAGTGTCGGGATGGGCCAGAAAGTAATTGGACAACATCGCGGAGCTTTGAGAAACGTCAGTCCCGATTGCAATGACTTCGGTCTGCGCACCAGCCTTGGCGAGGGTGTCAGTAAAACCCTTCGCCATCTGTTCCAAGCCGGCATGGCCGGGGACATGGTTGGGCACGATTCCGCGTTTGGGATGAGGATTAACTTTCAAGACCTGCTCGGCTGCGGCAACGCCACTTGAATAAAGGCCGGCACCAATTCCTATCAGGTACGGAAGTCGCTGATCCTTAGGCGCGGGGTCGAGCACGTTGATTGCGATCATTGGGATGCCTGCTGCCTTAGCCTTCTCGACTGTCGGTCGCATAGCCGTTGGATCAGTGGCGGTGATCACCAGCATGTCCGGCTTCTCTGTGATTGCCGTTTCCATGCGGTTGATCGTTGTTTCAACGGAGAATTTGTCGTCCTGCGTCCACTTGATCTTCAGGCAATTGTCATCGGCACCTTGTTCGGCACCCTTCTTGACGGTCGCCCAAACCGGCTCCGCCACAGCGTGTGTCGCATAATAAATGAGATATGGTTTTTTCCCATCGCAGCGGTCGGCTGCCTGTGAAGTTCCTGCGGCGAGCGTTGCAGCCGCAGCCGCCAGAACGCCAGAAGTCATTAGTCTTACAGTGATTTTGGCCATGGTTTCCTCCCGTTAGCCTCCTAAACGACGAGCCGGCGGCTCGCTCGTGTTCCCGTGTTGATAAGATTTGCCAGCTCTTGCTCGCTGACGTCCTCCCGAGACGTCGTTTCCGCGACCTTGCCGTGGTAGAGCACGGTGAACCGGTCGCAGACTTCATAGGCGTGGGAGATGTTGTGGGTGATGAAGACAACCGACACCCCCTGCCGCTTTGCCTCCTGGATATAGGCGAGCACCTTCGCTGTTTCCTTCAAGCTTAATGCTGCAGTCGGCTCATCGAGGATCAACAGCTTGGACTGGAAATGCACCGCCCTCGCGATTGCAATCGACTGCCGTTCGCCGCCCGAAAGGCGGGCAACCGTTAGATCGACATCGGTGATGTGGATGCCCAGTTGAGAAAGCGATTTGCGAGCAATTTCGCGCATCTGCCGTTTCTTTAACAGCATCAAACCCGGTAATTTGACCGAAACTTCTTCTTCGCGGCCCAGGAAAAAGTTCCGATAGATGCTCAAAAGCGGGATGATACCCAAGTCCTGATAGACAACCGAAATTCCCTTCGCCATGGCCTCTCTTGGAGACTCGAGCGACGTCTGCTGACCCTGCCAGATGATCTGACCGCTCGTAGGCTGATGGACGCCAGCGAAGACCTTGATCAGTGTCGACTTGCCTGCGCCATTATCCCCAAGCAGTCCCAGGACCTCACCTGGCTTCACGTCCATATTGACGCCACGCAGGGAATGGACGCGGCCGAAGGACTTCGTGATTTCCTTGAGTTCAAGAAGTGGAGAAAATGAATCCTTGGTCATCACACACCATTCCTTATTCTCACGCGTTGATTGACGACGGCAGCGATAATTAGCAGCAAGCCAATACCGGCCTGGTACCAGTAGACTGAGATGCCCATGAGAAGCAGGCCTTGCTGGATCATGCTGATGATGAGGACGCCCAACGCTGCACCCACGATGCTGCCGTATCCGCCATTGAGAGACGCGCCACCGACAACCACCGCCAGTACGGCCTCCAGTTCCATACCCTGGCCACGCAGCGCATCCACACTTGAGAAACGCGCGACGGATACATAACCCGCGAGACACGCCATCATCGAATTCAAGGCAAACGCGGCAATCTGGACCCCCTCGGCCGGAACACCCATGCCGCGGGCAGCCTCGGGCGAACCCCCTGTAGCGAAGAGCCAGTTGCCGAACCGGGTGGAGGTCAGAACGAAAGCGAATATGACAACGAGAATAAGGAACCAGAAGAACGGCCCAGGTATCCCGTTCCAATTAAAATCGAAGGCTCGAAGGAAGGGATCGGGAGTTTTCAATCGGATAGGAAATCCCTCGGTGAGTGCCAAGAGCACGCCTCGGTAAAACATCAAGCCTCCGAGCGTGATGATCAACGAGTGTATCTGCAACTTCGTTACAAGAAACCCGTGGAATGCGCCGATCATTAGACCGGCAACCAAAATGATCGGCAGCATCACGACTGCCGGAATTCCGGCGTTTACGCCCATAATCACTATCCCAGCTGATAGGCCGTAGACCGATCCGACTGACAGGTCGAATTGACCGGCGATCATCAGGACGGCGACACCGACTGCTATGATGCCGAGTGTCGATGAACTGAGCAGGAGGTTCGAGGCAACGCGATCCGAGAAGAAGTGCGGGGCGAACGCCGAAAAGAACAAGTAAACGGCGACGGCAGCGATGACGACGCCGGATTCGGGCCTCAGCATGAGTTTGTCGATGAACGTCTTCTCGGGCCGTTTGGCGCTGATCGCTGCTGCTTCGCCGTTGCCTCCCGCGACGGTTTGATGTGTGTCCAAAGCCATTGGCTTCTCCTCTCTGAACGAGTCGTCGGTCATTTCAGGCTCACTAGCGAGCCGTCTCGCTGACCTATGCGCCTCCACGCTAAATCTCTGGCGGGTAAGCACTTCAAATTATGCGAATACATCCTCAGGACCTTCCACTATTCCGGATCGACCTCGTCCGATTTCTGAAGGGATTACTGCCGGCCTCACGCAAAGTTGTGTCGGACCCCGCAGCAAGAAGAGCAGCGCTTTTAGCCGCCACATCGAAGTAATCCTTAGGGTTGTCCATCATCAGAAATCCTGCGAGGTCAACGCCCGACTTTTCTGATAGAAACCCCTCTGTAACCTCTCTCCGAAGGCAGCGTGTGAGCCACCGACGAGCTTGCAGAGCGTACCCCACAGTCGCCGCCGGGGTGAGTGCATCGCCACCAAAGATGAACAGCTTGTTGACCGGAGCGCCGTGAATAAAGCGCTGCACAAAATCGGTGGCGTGTATGGGGTTGATGGACCAGGCCCAACACATATCTACTGCGACGTTGTTGTAATGTTTAGCCATGGCAATTAACTCGTCCGAGTACGGATAAGCGATATGCATGAGCAAGAAGCGTGTATCCGGATGCCGAGAGACAAGACGAGAAAGACTCCCGGCGGGGATGTATTTCAGGTCCATGAAGTTATTGCCGCCATAGAGACCGGTGTGCAGCTTGAACGGCAGATTGTACTTTGCCGCAAGCTTCGCCACGTACGATGTGCACCAATCTCCGAGGCACAAACGATCGGCTTCACTGATATTGGCGCCGAGACGGAGCCACGAGGTTAAAGCCGATGCGGCCTCATCATCGCTGCGTTCCGTCCATTCCAGAGTTCGCTTGTAAGCGTGCTGGGACTTAAGTGCGACGACATATTTATGACTGCCCTCCAGCAGCTTTTCGATAGAAAGTGCGAGAGTGCGAAGGCTATCGACTTCCTCGCCTGTAATCTCTGTCAATTCCGACAGTTCGGGCGTGCCGTTACAGAGATCAAAGACGTTCAGGTCGTAATGAAAGAAGGTCTGGCCAATCATCTCGAGGGGCAAAGGTCGCCTACCCGGATCCACTTGAACATGGTCCAGGTTCGCAACGTCTCGCAAAAGCCTCAGCCGCTCGCCCGGACCGCCAACCAAATTCGTCCCTGCGGACGCTTTTTTTAACGACTCTGACGTGATGTTTTCGATCTCGAACAGCTCAAACGCCGCGAGTCTGACAGCCTCTGCAAATCCTCCCATTTTGATATGCTGCCAGGCGGTTTCGACCGCACTGAACCTGCTCCCGATGTCTGGATTACTGACATCAAGGAGGGCCTCGATTGATTGCGAAGTTGCGCCGGCGGAATATAGATCGTGTATTACATAGTTATCAAATAGGTGCGTTAGGATATCGTGGCGGGCTTCTTGATAGAAGCTGTCGATCTCGGTGTGCTCGTGCGTGCTGCATAATGGCGATTGGGCAATGAATGTTGAGAGGTCGTCTGCCATAACCTGTCCTTGAACAAAAACTACGTGAGCTCGGTGTCAGCCAGGGTTTCGAAGGAGCTCAGCTTAGACAGGACGTTAGGTTACTTGCGCTCGCATATGAACTGCCTACAATGTTGGGAATCCAACATGGGGTAAGGCGGTGGCTGGACGCAAGACAACTTACGCGGACGTGGCTGTGGCCGCTGGAGTCAGTGTGGGGACCGTAGACCGGGTGATCAACGCGCGGGGCAGTGTGCAGCCTGAGACGGAAGCGTTGGTCATGCACTGGGCGCGGGAACTGCGGCTGGACCGTGCACTTCACCAACGTCCGACCCGCATCCTGCGTCTTGGCGTCCTTCTGCTGAACCGTTCGGATCCGTTTCTCGAGGCTTTGGTCGGGGGACTCCAGAAAGCCGTCTTGGACTATCGCTACCTGAACTTGCAGGTGAGGGTGTTTGAGTACGGAAAGCTGGATGCTCGGCATATTGTCGAAAAGATAACAATGGTCGAACAGACCTGCGACGGCATAGCGATAAACGCCTTTGACGATCCGGCTATACGGTTGCGTCTTTCCGAGTTTACACGGCTTAAACCCGTGTTTACGCTCGTCTCGGATCTCCCGGATACAAACAGGATAGCCTATATTGGTGCGAGCGGGCAGATCGAAGGCCGGGTCGCCGGCGAATTGATGGCTCGTTTCCTTGGCTCGGCTGGCGGGCAGATCATACTGATTTCTGGCCCTGGATCTTTTCTTGGCCATGGCAGCCGAGAATTCGGTTTTCGCTCGGTGCTTATGGAACGTTTTCCGAGCTGCACTGTGTCCGCGAGCCTTCAAAGCTTCGAGGACAAGAGGATTATCCGACGCCAGGTTGGTTTAATGTTGAAGCAACATCCCGAGATCTCGGGCGTATATAACACGTCGGTCGGGAGCGAAGAGGTCGGTGATGTCCTGAGGGATTTGGGACGAGAGCACTCCACTGTGTTCATAACGCATGAACTCACTGAAAAGAACCGGAGAATGCTTCAGGTCGGTATACTGGATGCTGTGATCGATCAGGATCCAGTCGGTGAGGCCAGAATGCTTGTCCAATCATTCTTATCCTTCTATGGAAGGCTTGAAACCGAGCGCACCGAAACTGGATTCCGTATTTACATTCGAGAGAGTTGTTCGTCGTAGGCTGGGTTTGCTTCTTACCACTTCCATCGTCAATGACGGCCCTCGACCGGATGCGCACTCTGCTGCGGCGCGTGGCAGACCGGAATTATTGATCGACCCGACATCGGTCCCCCGTCGAGTTTTTCGCTCGCATTGATCGTTGCGAAGAACAAGCACGTAGCGCCCATCGCAAGGACTATGCTGCGTGCCTCGGTACCTGTCGCTCGACCAATCGCAGGAATCGCCCGCAACCAACGTACGGCTAAAAAACCTCGCCAATCCAATAGGTTACCGGGTTATTTGTGTGGCCCCCATATCGCTGCTGCGATCCTCTCTCCAATAAAATCAGTTACTTAGTTTCACAGGTGCAAATCGGGTTGGCCAACCCCCCGCAACCAATTGCGATACGGAAAATCAGAGCGCGAATTTCACGGCACAGGGTTTGTTGCTCGGCGTCTGTGGCCGGGCAGTAGGCGGAAGCAGACTTGGTAGTCAAGAGCAAGCACTCGGAGTATGAAGTCGCAGTCCCTTGCCGTCAGGCTGTCAATCGACCTTCAACGCGCTTTCGTGACGGACGCACCAAGCTCGTTCGGATAGAGGCACCTGGCTCGACCAGCGTGGAAGTCGTGACATTCCACCCATATCCAAGATGGGTAGGGCGGCTGGTGTGCGGGTCGGATGCGACAGCACTAACGGGACGATCCCCCCGGCCGACGAGACACAAGCAACCGGAAAATCAATGCGTCGCCGCCGCCGCGTCGGCTGCATCTCTGCCCAACCGAAAGGAAGAGACTTTTAGCCGCCCGTCACCGGGCTTTTCTAACCAGATTTTGCAGCGCGGGCGCCAGATCGGCAGCGTTGCGGCAGACAACAGCGCCCGCCTCGGCCAATTGTGCGCCTACATCAACCGGAAGGCTGGAATTGGAGCCCTCGGGGATCTGGTTCAGTCGCCCGCCAATCAGGATCGGCACTGCGACGCCCTCAGTCTGAAGTGCCTGGAAATAACGCAAGGCGATGCCGTTATAGGTGCTGATCGCCACCGCATCCGGCGTCTGCTCGCGTACCCGCTCGGCCAGAAGGGCTGGGTCAGTCGAGACACCGCCGTCCAGCACCGTTACCCCGAGTCGCCGCAGGATCTCTTCGACCAGCATCTTGCCGTGTTCATGCACGTCGCTGGTCGCCACCATGACCCGAAATCCGGTGAGGTCGGCCCGCGACCCGGTCACAAAGCCAGCACCGTGCAAGGCATGGTCGGCCATTTCGGCGATTTCCGACAAGATCGTGGCCGGGGCGATCGGAACTCGGCCACCTGGCGCGGTGGCATCAAGCCGCCCGGCACCGAAGGCCGCTTCAAGCTGCCGCGCGCCTATCCGGCGGAGCGCCAAGAGCATCTGAAAAGGACAGTTCGTGTCCACGCCGGCCTCGTCCAGTCCACGCAAAGTGGCGGCCGCAAATGCCTGGCCACCAGCTACAATCTGCGCGGCCATGCTTTCAACTGGACCCGGGTCCAGCATCCCCAGCCAACCCGGGGCCATCTCGGCCATCCGTCCGGCAAAAAGTTGTGCCGCAATGACTTCCTCGATCTCGGGGATGCGCTCGTTTTCGGTGACCGGGACGGCGTTGATCGCATGGCCGGTAGGCTGGCTGATCTGGGCTGCGGCATCGACCAGAAGATAGTTGGCCAAGCTGGCGAAGTTGGCAGCCGGAAGGCCGCGATAGGCGGTGGTGTTGCCGTAGATCACCGTCCCCGGCGCTGCACCGACCGTCGCCATCGCACGTTGAAAAGCAAGACGCGCCAACGGGTCCGAGAAATGGTGGCCATAGCAATGGCCGATAGGCGCTCCGGTCAATCCAGTGACGATGTGGCGTTCGATCAGGATCATCCCGAGGCACGATGCCAAGTCGGTGAACTGGGCCGCATATCCATCGTCGAGGTTGGAGTGGACCATGACCGGGACCGGCTGCGCGGCGATCAGCCCAATCGCGCGGACGGTCTGAGCTGTGGCTTCAATATCGTCATCGTGGCCGGGCACACGGAAGGTGAAATACTGCCCCAGATTTCCGATGGCTGTACTGCCAGCGGACAAGGCCGCCTGTGTATTTTCCAGGGCTGCGGGAAAGCCCAAAACGAAATCGCCGAAATGGGGTGCCACCGGAGCGGAGTTAGCGAGGCGGACGAAATCTTCGACGCCGGATAGAATCATGCCCGTTCCCCGTTCGGCACCGCCACGACGGGCGCGCGGCACAGCCATGGACCAGTCGAGGCAAAGGCCGTATCGGTCGACGGTAACGCCCTGACCTGCACAAGTCTTCCATATCTCGGCATACGCCCTGCAACTCTTGGCCGGATCGCGATACCCGATCTGGGCATGCTGCATCACACGCCGCGCCGTCATCCTCGTCTGTTTGAAGTCGTACTCGCTGGCTGCCCCCACGTGGCGCAGGAATGCCGAGGGGCCGACAGACCAGACGCGCGCCAAGGCCTTCCCCTCGGCCAATAGGTCAGTTCCACGTGGCAAATCGGGTTCAGGGAGAAGGGTTTTCATGGAACAATATCCTGAATGAGCGCCGGGTCGATCGAAAGTAAAGGGTCGGTGATGTCAGAAACAGCACCCCGATCACGTGGCGGCGATACTAGCCGCGTATCCGAGTGAGCACCGAGGTGAGCGCACCGTTCATCGCCGCGGTCCCGCCTTGCTCGGCGAAGACACGGAACATCTGCTCGTTCAATCCGCCCTTAGTCGAGTATTCATCACGCAGGGCGGCGAAATCACTGGAGCTCGCTTCGGCCGTCTCTCCGAGGCTGGCGAATAGTCCAGCCAGATAGGTGCGCGAGGCGGTCTCGGACAATCCCTGCGACGAGAGCCAGCCCTGTACCGTCTCCAGCACGCCGAAATAGCTTCCCATGAGCGCGGAGCCGACCGCGAGGAGGTCGAACTCCTCGATCGTGTGGCAAGGCACGGCGGTGCCCAGCTTGTTGAAAAGCTCTGCGGCCTCGGCGTTGGGCGGGAAGATCGGAGTGACACCGCGCCGCGCCGCCACGAAGGGCAGCGGGATGGCACGGGTGATCGAAAGATCGAGACCGATCCATTCCCGCAGACGGTCGATAGGAGTGGCCGCGATGACGCTGATCACCCTCTGGTCCGGCCGGAAGCGCAGTTCCCGGATGACCTCTTCGGCGACCTGGGGGCGGACGGCCAAAACCACGGTCTCGCTTCCATCGACCACCGACTGGTTGGAGTCGGCAACCTTCACGCCCGCGAACCGGGCCGTCAGATCGGCCGCCAACGCCGCGCCACGCGGCGAAACGAGTATCTCGCCGCCACCCAATCCCTCAACGATGGCCGCCGCCATGGTCCCTGTGCCGATGAATCCCAAACCCATTTAAGTTTCCTTCCCTTGAGCGAGAGGCAGGATCGCCCCGACTGAGTGCCCGCGAACTCCTTGGCGGCGCCGCCGCCATTCCCCCAATCGTATGTCGTCTTCGTGTCGACTGATTAAATTATGTCGTCTAGCAGTCGACAAAGTCAAGTGGGAAATCGCTGCCCCTGTCGGAGGCTTCAGCCCACTCGCTGATTCGGAATTGCGGCTCGCGCGCTCGGCCGCGGGCGTTCCGGAGACTCGCGAACACCGAGGCTTGAACCGATGTGCAGAAGATCAACCCTTGCCGGTCTTTCTCGCCGACAGCGCCAGCGTCACTCCGCGGCAATCGGACGACCGAGGGTCACTCCGGTCGAGTAGTTCTCGCGCAGGAACGCGATGAAGTTGTCCTGGAACTGCCGCGTGTGGCCGTGGGCGAGTTCGTCCGCGCGCTCGACATCCTTGTCCCGGATGGCTTCCAGCATAAGCGCGTGTTCGTCGGTGAGGAGGTGGCCCTCGCCGCCGCGCTCCAGATACTCGAAATGGAGATGCAACATGCGTTGCCCCTGGTTGAGCAGGCGTTCGTAGAAAGAAGCGAAATAGGGATTCCTGCCTGCATGGGCGACGGCCATGTGGAACTGCTTGTTGGCCTCCGACATCTTCAGGTGCTGGCCCGTCTTCACCGCAGCCTCGAACTCCTTCTGGCGCTTGGCGATGATCTTGAGGTCCGCATCGGTCCGCAAAGCCGCGGCCAGCCGCGTGTTCATGCGCTGGGCGACATCGAGTGCCTCCACATACTTGGGAAAGCTCGCGACCTCGATGGGCGCGACAATGGTGCTGCGGTTGGAGAGCGTCACCACCAGGTCCTCACCCGCAAGCCGGATCAGCGCCTCGCGCACCGGGGACCGCGACATGTCGAAGCGTTCCGCGAGCGTGGTCTCGTCGAGCAGCTGGCCTGGCGGAAGCGTCAGCGCCAGAATCTCGGCCCGCAGCGTGTCGTAGACCGTTTGCCAGCCCGTTCCCCGCACTCGCTTCATTTCGATTTCTTCGGGCAAGCAAATCCCCTTCCGTGTTTTGCAGTATTGGGCCAGAAAATCCGGCACTGGGCTATCTTAAATTTTCTTCTTGACTTTGTCGACTGCTAGACGACATAAGTTCAACAGTCGACACGAAGCCGACAGAAGAAGAATGCAAGAACGGCCAAAGCCGACAGGTGGAACCGCGCGAATAGCGCAAACAAGAGGGAAATCAATGTTTACCAAGCTTATCGTGTCCGCTTTGCGGGCGTTGCCGGCGCTCGCCCTGATGGCAGGGCTTTCCGCTACTGCAGCCCATGCGCAGAGCGCAGAAGGCTATTGGCAGGGCGTGCAGAATGCCGGCGTTCTTCGCTGCGGCGCGGCCGTTGCTCCGCCCCACGTGATCCGCGATCCGGCCACTGGCGAATACACAGGCTTCTTCGTCGAGCTCTGCCGTGAATTCGCCGGCGTTCTGGGGGTCAAGCCGCAGTTTGTCGACACCACTTGGGACAACATCGTTGCAGGCCTGCAGGCGGGCAAGTGGGATATGTCAATGGCGCTCAATCGCACTCCGGCTCGCGCCATGGCGATACAGTTCTCGATCCCGGCCGTGCAGAACCAGCTCACGCTTGCCTACAACAAGGACAATCCCAAGATCCCGGCCGGAGCAAAGTCGGTCGCCGACATCGACCAGGAAGGCGTCACGATCGCCGTCATGTCCGGCACGGCTCAGGACAAGGCGATTTCGGCTGCGGTCAAAAAAGCGACGATCCTGCGCCTGCCGACAAATGACGAAACCCGGCTTGCGATTATCTCAAAGCGGGCGGATATGCTTGTCGATGACGGCGACACCAATACACTCTTCGCCCAGTCGAACCCCGATTGGGCCGTGGCATTGGCCCCAGAGCCGGCGTTGGCGAAACAGGGCGTCGCCTTCGGCCTGCCGCATCAGCTTTCGGCCGCCGACGTCGAAGTCGTGAACATTTTCCTGCAGGATCGTATCGCCACCGGGCACGTGGAGGAATTGGTTCGCCAAGCTGTGGATCAGGTTCTCAAGGCCGGAAACTGAGCAGTGCCGGAGCCGCTTTGGGCGGCTCCGCTTCCTCTGTCCAAGATGAGATTTCGAACGATGTCAGACACCGCTCCGCTGGTTAAGATTGAAGGACTACACAAGAGCTACGGCGGCGTCGTGAAGGTGCTGCAGGGCTTGGACATCGAGATGAAGGCGGGTGACCGCGTCGTCGTCATTGGTCCGAGCGGCGGCGGCAAATCCACGCTCCTGCGCGTCCTGATGGGGCTTGAGCAGATCGATAGGGGTGCTATCACCTTCGGTGGCAAACCTTACATTTCCGCCAACGGCAACGGTAAAACATCGATCGACGCCAAGGTCCGGCGATCGATCGGAATGGTCTTTCAGCACTATACATTGTTCCCGCACCTAGACGTCATCGGCAACCTCATTCTTGCGCCGGTGAAAGTGAGAGGCGAGAAGAAGGCCGATGCCATCGCGCGAGCGATGGCGCTGCTGACGCGTTTCGGCCTTGCGCAAAAGGCAAACGCCTACCCCGCCCAGCTTTCCGGCGGTCAGAAACAACGTGTGGCGATTGCCCGTGCGCTTATGCTCGATCCGAAACTGATGCTGTTCGACGAAGTGACGTCGGCGCTCGATCCCGAGCTCGTGAGTGAAGTCGAGCAGGTGATCCTGCAACTCGCCCAGCAGCAGATGCCGATGGTCATCGTGACCCACGACATGTGGTTCGCCAAGCATATCGCCTCTCGCGTCATCTTCTGCGCCGGCGGTGTGGTGGTCGAGGATGGTCCGCCCGAACAGGTGCTTGGGGCTCCGAAGGAGGAGCGCACGCGCGAGTTTATCGAGCGGGTGTTCCACATCCAGCATTGAGGGGCGGATCATGAATTATAGTTTCGACTTCGCGTCCGTCTTCCGGAACTTCGGCCCTCTCTGGGACGGTCTTCTCGTCACGATTGAGCTGACAATCGCGGCAAACGCTATTGGGTTGACCCTTGGATTTCTGCTCGCATTGCTCGTCATGAGCCGTTGGGCAGCGGTCCGGCTTCCGGTCATGCTGTTCATCGAATTCTTCCGCTGCACGCCCGCAATCATTCAAATCGTGTGGTTCTTTTACTGCGTTCCGATGCTTTTCGATGTTTTCCTCGGCTCCATTACTATGGGCATCCTGGCGCTCGGGCTCAACGTCGCCGCGTTCAATGCAGAAGCCTATCGTGCATCGATTCAGGGGGTGCCCCGGGAGCAACTCGATGCTGGGATAGCCCTAGGTCTGAACCCGTTCCAACGCATCTTGTACATCATTCTTCCAACGGCGGTCCGCAACTCGATCCCGGTCTTGCTCACCAACGGGATCGGCATCTTCCAGCAAAGCGCACTGGTCGCCATCGTCGCCGTCCAGGACCTCATGTACCAGGGCAAGACGCTCGCCACGCAGACTTATCGCCCGATCGAGACCTTCACCATCGTCGCTTTCATATATTTCGCCGTGTCGTTCCCCGTATCCCAGATCGTTGGATACTTGGAACGCCGTCGAGAAACCCTGGCTAGTTGAGGAGACCCACGATGACCCTCAACTTTGCCGCCGTGCTCAAATTTCAGGACGCTCTTCTTCTCGGCCTTTGGACCACGCTAAAGTTGACCCTGATCTGCATACTGCTTGGTTGCGTGCTTGGATTCCTGCTGGCTCTCGCCCGCACCTCGAAGAGCGCCATCCTAAGGGGCGTTTCCAGCGTCTATGTGGAATTCTTCCGTGGCACGCCCGTGCTAGTCCAACTGTTTTGGGTTTTCTTCTGCCTGCCACTTCTCCTTGGCGTCGAGCTTTCCAACATGGCGTCGGGCATCATTGCTCTGTCCCTATACATGGGCGCGATCAGCAGTGAGAGCTTCCGCGCCTCGCTGAAATCTGTCGGCCGCGAGCAGATCGATGCGTGTGTGGCTCTGGGCTTGTCGCCCTGGGTGCGGACGACAAGCGTCGTGCTTCCTCAGGCGGTCCTGCGCGCAGCACCAACGCTGCTCTCCAATTGCGTTAGCCTGTTCAAGGAAAGTGCACTCGTCTCGGCAGTCGGTATGGCGGACCTCATGTTCGTCGGCCAGAACATTTCCAACAACACGGCTCGGCCCATCGAGGTGCTGACCGTCGTCGCCCTCATCTACTTCGTCATCGCTTTCCCACTAACGCGCGCCGTCACGGTGATCGAACAACGCATCCTCAAGCGGCTGGCGGTCTGACGCGCCAATCGCCCGAACTCAACAATGGAGATACTGATGAAACTCTCTGGCGTCATGCCCGCCCTCGTCACGCCCTTCGATAAAGAAGGCCAGATCGATTTCAAGGCCTTCGAGAGGCTTCTTGTCCATCTGCGTGATGCAGGAGTGACCGGCTGGGTGCCGAACGGCTCGACCGGCGAATATTTCAGCCAGACGACCGAGGAACGGCGCGACGTGCTCCAGTTCGTCAAGGATTTTGCCAAGCCCGGCGAAATTCTGATCGCCGGTACCAATGCACCCGCCACGCGCGAAGTGATCGAGCAAACCGAACTGGCCAAGGAGATCGGCTACGATACGGTCCTGTTGGCGCCGCCCTTTTACACTCGTCCGACCCAGGCAGAGCTCATCAAACACTACGAGGCGGTGCTCGCCGCAGTCGACGTCAATCTGGTGCTCTATAGCTATCCCGCAAAGGACGGCTCCGACATCAGCTTCGAACTGATGGATCATTTTGCCGATAACACACGTGTCATCGGTATCAAGGAAAGCTCAGGCGTCCTGCAGCGGGCGATCGACATCGCCAGCCGCTACGAAGGCAAGATCCAGCTGGTCAGCGGCTCAGACGACATCGCGCTCGATTTCATGTTCTGGGGCGCCGACAGTTGGATCTGCGGACCCTCCAACTGCATGGCAAAAGCTTGCTGCGACCTCGACCGGACGTTCCGTTCCGGCGATCTTGCTAAGGCGCGCGAACAGATGAAGACGCTTTACAGGGCGATGAACATCCTCGAATCCGGCAAGTTCGTCCAGAAGATCAAATATGGTTGCGAGATGCAGGGCCTGCCCGTCGGCGAATGCCGCGCGCCGCTGGGGCCGCTGACCGACGACGAGAAGGCCGAATTCCGCACCGCCATGGAACCGATCCTCAGTTGGTAGGCCGGCTGGGCCGGGCGGATGGGCCGCCCGGCCAACATGAAACCTGATAGGAGAGAGGATACGCATGACCACCGTGATTGTCGGCGCAGGGGTTATCGGCACGGCGATCGCCTACGAACTGCAAAAGCGCGGCCGGCAGGTCGTCCTGCTCGACAAGGATGAGGTGGGTCGCGGTGCGTCCTACGGCAACATGGCGTCTATTGCGGTGACGGAGTTCATGCCGGCCTCGCGGCCGTCAATTTGGCGGCAGATTCCCGGCTGGATGCTCAACCCGGAAGGCCCGGTCCGCGTACGCCCAGGCTATATGCCGAAGCTTGTTCCCTGGTTTGTTAGATTTGTAGCGGCGTCGCGGCCGGGCAAACTGCGCCAGCTTGAGGCCGAGGGCGCGGCCTTGTCCAAACGCGTCTACGATGACCTGCTGCCGCTGCTGCGCGAAACAGGCCTGGAAGATGAACTGACGGAAAAGGGCTGTCTTTCGCTCTACAGTAACGAGGCGGAGTTCCACGCCGACCGCGAGCATATCGACATCCTGGAGCGCTTCGACTTTCCGCACCAGCGCCTGACGGGTGCTCAGGCACGGGAACTGGAACCGGAATTGTCGGATAACATCGGCATTGCCGTCCTCCTTCCGCAGAACCGGAGCCTGCGAGACCCGTTTCGTCTCGTGAACAGCCTTGCGCAGCGGTTCATAGCCCTCGGTGGGGAAATCCGGCGCGGCGACGTGGTTGGCTTCAACTGCTCCGATCGCGTCACCGCTGTCCGGCTTGCGGGCGACGGTCAAATCATGGCCGATGAGGTCATCATCTGCGCTGGCGCTTATAGCGCACTGCTGTCAAGAATGTTGGGCGAGCCGATGCCGCTTGAGACCGAGCGCGGCTATCATACGCAAATCATGTCGCCCGGCATTTCGATGCGTCACTCGATCATCTGGCCTGCCCGGGCCTTCATGGTCACGCCGACTGCAGGTGGCATCCGCGTCGGCGGAACGGTCGAAATGGCAGGTCTCGACGCCGCACCCGATTACCGCCGCTCCAAAATTACCGTGCGGAGAGCGCAGACAGCTTTGCCGAACCTGCGCTG
The DNA here is from genome assembly GCF_002764115.1 of Phyllobacterium zundukense. NCBI lineage: Bacteria > Pseudomonadati > Pseudomonadota > Alphaproteobacteria > Hyphomicrobiales > Phyllobacteriaceae > Phyllobacterium > Phyllobacterium zundukense. The sequence goes on from NZ_CP017943.1 coordinate 66,161, forward strand.
CGAGAACTTTTCCGAATGGATGGGCCATCGCCCGGCTTTTCCGGATACCGTACCAGTAATGTCCGCCTCGGCGAAGGTACGCGGCGTCTTTTACGCCACCGGCCATGGTCATCTCGGCGTCACCTATGCCGCGACCACCGCACGCCTGATGGGTGACCTGATTACCGGCGCGACGCCGCCCATTGACATGCGCCCCTATCGTATCGACCGCTTCTGAAGCACGGTCGCTCAAACGCATCACATGTGAGGACACCATGCAAAACAAGCTTTTTATCGATGGCCAATGGGTCTCTCCGGCCGAAGGAACCATGCTTCCGGTGATCGATCCGGCAACCGAAGAGGTCTTTCACCACATTGCCGCGGCTGGCGCTCTGGAGGCCGAAGCAGCCGTGAAGGCGGCCCGAAAGGCCTTCGACAATGGTCCCTGGCCCCGTCTTTCGAGCAAGGAGCGTGCGATCTATCTGCGCGCCATGGCGCAGTGCATCCGCGATCGCATGCCGGAGTTGGCCCGTTTGGAAACCCGCGATAACGGCAAGCCGCTTCCGGAATCGGAGTGGGATATTGCCGACGCGGCCGGTTGCTTCGATTTCTATGCGGATCTGGCCGAGGAACTGGACGGCGAGGTGGAAGAGGTAAAGCTTGCAGATGCGCGTTTTGTCTCGAAGGCCGTGCGCGAGCCGCTGGGCGTGGCCGTCGCCATCGTTCCCTGGAACTACCCGCTTCTCATGGCCTCGTGGAAAGTTGCGCCCGCCTTAGCGGCCGGCTGCACCATGATCCTGAAGCCCGCCGAAACCACCTCGCTGACGGCGCTGGAGCTTGGCGCGATAGCAGAGGCCGTCGGATTACCCAAAGGCGTGCTGAACATCCTCTCCGGCAAGGGCTCGGTGGTTGGGCAGGCGCTGATCGAACATCCAGAGGTCGATAAGGTCGCCTTCACCGGTTCCGGTCCGGTCGGCTCGCGCATCATGGCCGCCGGGGCGAAAGACATCAAGCGCATCAGCCTCGAACTCGGCGGCAAATCGCCCTTCGTGGTCTTCGCGGACAGCGATATCGAGAAGGCCGTCGAGTGGATCATGTTTGGCATCTTCTGGAATCAGGGACAGGTCTGTTCGGCCACCTCGCGGGTTCTCGTGGAGGCGCCGCTCTATCCGAAGCTCCTGGAGCGGCTGGTGGAGGAAGCGAAGAAGATCAAGATGGGCAACGGCCTCGACGCGGGCACGCTGCTCGGGCCGCTCGTCAACAAAGGCCAGTATGAGGATGTCCTTCGTCACATCGACCGCGCCGTCGAGCAGGGCGCGACGGTTTCTTGCGGCGGCAAGTATGAAGACTTTGACAAAGGCTTCTGGGTCGCGCCGACCATCCTCACCAACATGGCGCTCGACAGCGATGCCTGGGTGGAAGAAATCTTCGGCCCAGTCGTCTGCATCCGTCCTTTCGAGACCGAGGAGGAGGCGATCCGTCTATCGAACGACTCCCGTTTCGGTCTTGCCGCCGCCGTCATGTCGGCCGATGACGCGCGTGCCGAGCGCGTCGCCGCGGCCTTCCGCGCTGGCATAGTCTGGATCAACTGCTCGCAGCCGACTTTCACCGAAGCCCCGTGGGGCGGCTACAAGCAATCCGGCATCGGCCGGGAACTTGGCCGCTGGGGCCTCGACAACTATTTGGAGACCAAACAGATCACCCGTCTGGTCAGCGATGAGCCATGGGGGTGGTATCTCAAATGACCTTCGACAAGGCGCTCGATATCCTGCTTGTCCATTGCCAGGGCGAAAGTGGCAATGTGCTTTTCAATGGCGCGCCAGAAATTCCGGGCGCGACCATTCTCGAAAAAATGGACCATCTGAACAATGTCGACCCGTCGCTCCGTCTGTTCCTGACACGCGAGCCTCGCGCGCAGGTCGTGCACACGACGAACCTGCTTTTGGCCCCAACCCGGCCGGATGCGGATGTAGCCTTCATCGTGTTGCAGCCGGATCGCGCCCATCCGATGTCGGGCTCCAACTGCATTTGCGTTGTGACCGCGCTCTTGGAAACCGGCCGGGTCAAAATGATCGAACCGGAAACGGTTGTCCGGCTGGATACGGCAGCCGGTCTGATTGTCGCCCGCGCGCATTGTGAAGGCGGCCGTTGCCTTTCAGTGAGCCTCGACAATGTCCCAGCCTTCGTCCAGCAGCTCGACGTCACAATTGAAACCGCGAAATGGGGACGGATCACTGGCGACATTGCCTTCGGAGGCGTCTTCTACGCTCAGATCAATGTGGATCAGGTGGGACTGCGGACTGTGCCGGAAGCGGCCCGCGCGCTTGCCGACGCAGGGACCGAGATCAAGTCTCTGCTGGCCGAGCAGGTCACCGTCAACCACCCTGAGATCCCGGGCCTGAACGAGATCGCCTATGTGATGTTCCGCGACTATCAACCGGACGGTTCGGTCATCACCTGCACCACGCTCAAGCCGGGTCGTGTGGATCGTTCGCCTTGCGGCACGGGTTCCTCGGCCAATATCGCAATCCTGCATGCAAGGGGGCAGGCGCGGACCGGCGACAAGCGAATCTCGCGAAGCATCATTGGCGGCACCTTCACGACAGAGATTTTGGGCGAGACGACGATTGGAGGCCGTCCCGCCGTTCTGCCGCGTATCACCGGCCAGGGCTATGTATTCGGCCGCCAGCAGTTGCGATTGGATCCTCAGGATCCGTTCCTGCACGGATTTGCAATGTCGGACACTTGGGGTCTGCAGGTCGGTGAACTGTGAAACTTGTCGGACAATCCACCCATGTGACGGGCGCGACGGGTGCCATCGGGCAGGTGATTTGCTGCGCGCTGGTGGGCGAGGGGGCAAGGGTCATCGTCCACTATGGTCTTAATCGCAATGCGGCAGAGCCGCTCGTGACCGCTCGACGGAAATGGCAGGTGTCTTTCTGCCGATCTTTCGGATCCCTGTGCTCCGCAGGCCCTGTGGGATCAGGCACGCATTTGCCGGTACGCTAACGGATCTGGTCAATAATGCGGGCGTCCGCTCCGAAGTTGCCATCGAGGCGCCGATGGATGAACGTTTGGGAGGGCGACAGTCGCGGGCACGAGGTACGCATCGTTCGATCAAACGCAGGAATCGTTGGTTGCGAGCCCCCGCAACCACCATCCCTGCGATAACAAAGAGCTGCTTTGCGCCAACAAACGGACCGGTCGAAGGAAATGCTCGGTCTAATCGCGGGTTCTGCGGTCCGACTTGGTTCAAGGCGTGATATTCAAAGTTTCGGACACGGTTTGAGCTTTTTCGACAACACCGGCCTGATGGGCTGTTGGGGAAGACGAACATCTCAAAAAATCCAGCCGATCACGGGCTTGGGATGTCGTTTCCGGTAGGCGTGTGTACCGCCCCTCGAAAGTGTCGGCGATTTGTCGTTCGGCCCTTCTGGACAATATAACGTAAAGCTGCGCGAACAGATCTCGCGCTTGCCTGCCAGGCCAGTCCTCGGGCAGGACGTCAGTCGGGAGCAGCGGATCTGCGAGGAGAACATGCCGGTACCGATGCACAAGCAAAAGCCGAACAAAAACGCAGTCGACCTCCGGCGCATAAGGATGAGTAAGGAGATGATCCAGGACCGGTCCGAACCGCACGATTAAGTCGCGGTACTCTTCAGCATAAACAGCCAGGGGCCACAATGTCGGTGCGAGTGTGACCATTTCCGTTTGGCCCTGGATTAAATCGCAGTGGAAAGTGATTGCCATTGTGAGTGGAAGATGCGCGTGGTTTGGTCGGATGTAGAGATTCTCGCCGATTCTGCCGAGGTGTTGCTGCCTGATCGTTTCCTCCTCCAGATGCGATGCTTGATACATAATCCAGCCCTCGGGGTCGGGTACTGGTTGGAATAGTAACCTCGCAGCGGTGTCGAACTCCTCTTTTGCTGCTTCGGCAAGCCGATAATAGCTTCGCCTTCCCTCGCGTTCTCCAATCAGCCGCCCGGATCCCACGAGGCGCGACACAGCCGTCCGAACATGCGTCTCCGAAATCCCGAACCGAACGCAAACCTCGATGAGCGTTCCCATCCACAGGACGCCGCCACGGGGCACAACGATGTCACCGTAAATGGTTACGATCAACGATGCTGCCCGGATACTCAGTCCTTCAAGAAGCCTGACTTTCCAGTTCTCTGCTCCAACAGAGTTGGAGATTGCGTAGGTCTCGTTTTGAATGCCGTCAGCCAAAGCACGCCCTCCTAACGTCCGACGATGTGAACCGCCAATGAGGCTCAACATAGACGAAAAATACGATAATAAAACCAGCTACTTACGAAAACATCACAAAAAACACCAAAAAATGAATTGAAGTGTGATGCTTTTGGAGTTATTCATTGACCGATCGGTTGGCTAAAGAGGATAGCCCCGTCTTTCGGAGGATTACGGAAAATGCCTGAAGCCTTTATCTGCGATGCCGTCCGCACGCCCATCGGCCGTTATGGCGGCCTGCTGTCGTCGGTGCGTGCCGATGACCTTGCGGCCGTGCCGCTTGCCGGGCTGATGGCGCGCAATCCCGACGTCGACTGGTCCAAGGTGGACGACCTCATCTACGGTTGCGCCAACCAGGCCGGCGAAGACAACCGCAATGTGGGCCGCATGGCCGTGCTGCTTTCGGGCCTTCCCGTTTCCGTTCCTGCCACCACCGTCAACCGCCTCTGTGGCTCCGGCATGGATGCCGTCGGCATGGCCGCGCGCGCCATCCGCGCCGGCGACTGTGATTTCGTCATTGCCGGTGGCGTCGAGAGCATGAGCCGCGCGCCCTTCGTCATGCCGAAGGCGGAAAGTGCCTTCTCCCGCGCCAATGCCGTCTACGACACGACGATCGGCTGGCGCTTCGTCAATCCGACAACGAAAAAGGCTTTTGGTGTCGACTCCATGCCGGAAACGGCCGACAACGTCGCCGCAGACTATGCCGTCAGCCGCGAGGATCAGGACGCCTTCGCCGCGCGCAGCCAGGCCCGCTGGGCGGCCGCGCACGAGGCCGGTATCTTTGCCGATGAGATCGTGCCCGTTCCTGTGCCGCAGAAGAAGGGCGATCCGCTCGTCGTCGACCGCGACGAACATCCGCGTCCCGGCACGACGGCCGAGCAACTCGGCAAGCTCAAGGGCGTCAACGGCCCGGACCTGTCCGTCACCGCCGGCAATGCCTCGGGCGTCAATGATGGTGCGGCCGCTCTGCTTATCGCCAATGAGGCTGTTGCGAAGGCACAAGGCCTGACGCCGAAGGCCCGCATCGTCGCCATGGCGGCGGCGGGCGTCGAGCCGCGCATCATGGGCGTCGGCCCGGCACCGGCGACGCGCCGGGTGCTGGAGCGCGCCGGCCTGTCGCTTGACCAGATGGATGTCATCGAACTCAACGAGGCCTTCGCCTCGCAGGCGCTGGCGGTTCTGCGCGATCTCGGCCTGCCGGACGATGCGGCGCATGTGAACCCGAACGGCGGCGCCATCGCCATCGGCCATCCGCTCGGCATGAGCGGTGCGCGGCTTGTCACCACCGCCACCTATCAGCTCCACCGCCAGGGCGGGCGCTATGCACTTTGCACGATGTGCATCGGCGTCGGCCAGGGCATCGCCATCATTCTCGAGCGCGTCTGACGCGCCGGAAACAGGAGGAAAGACCATGTATGCCCAGATGGTGAAGACCGATGCCGCGCGCGTCCGGTCCCTCGACGAGATGGAACCCCACGAGCGCGCCTTCCAGGAGCGCGTCGACGCCGGCCAGAAGATCGAGCCGAAGGAATGGATGCCGGAAGGCTATCGCAAGACGCTGGTGCGCCAGATCAGCCAGCACGCCCATTCCGAAATCGTCGGCCAGCTGCCGGAAGGCAACTGGATTTCCCGCGCGCCGACGCTGGAGCGTAAGGCCATCCTGCTCGCCAAGGTGCAGGACGAGGCGGGCCACGGCCTCTATCTCTATTGCGCCGCCGAGACGCTCGGCATCAGCCGCGACCAGATGTACGAGCAGCTCCACTCAGGCAAGGCCAAGTATTCCTCGATCTTCAACTATCCGACGCTGACCTGGGCCGATATCGGCGCGATCGGCTGGCTGGTCGATGGCGCGGCGATCATGAACCAGGTGCCGCTGCAGCGCTGTTCCTACGGCCCCTATGCGCGGGCCATGGTGCGCATCTGCAAGGAAGAGAGCTTCCACCAGCGCCAGGGTTTCGACATCCTGATGAAGATGGTGAAGGGCACTCCGGCGCAGAAGGCCATGGTGCAGGACGCGCTGAACCGTTGGTGGTGGCCGTCGTTGATGATGTTCGGCCCGTCGGACGACGCCTCCGTGCATTCGGCCCAGTCGATGGCCTGGAAGATCAAGCAGAATTCCAACGATGAGCTGCGCCAGAAATTCGTCGACCAGACTGTGCCGCAGGCAAAATATCTCGGCCTCACCGTGCCGGACCCGGACCTCAAGTGGAACGAGGAAAAGGGCGGCCATGATTTCGGCGAGCCGGACTGGGAAGAGTTCTTCAACGTGATCGCCGGCAACGGCCCCTGCAATGCGGAACGCCTCGACGCCCGCAGACAAGCCTGGGACGATGGCGTCTGGTTCCGCGACGGCCTGACCGCCCATGCGGAAAGAGCCGCTGACCGTCGCGCCGCCGCAAAGATTGCGGCTGAATAAGGGAGTGAGAACGATGTCCAGCGAATGGCCGCTTTGGGAAGTTTTCATCCGGGGCCAGCATGGCCTCAACCACCGCCATGTCGGCAGTCTGCACGCGCCCGACGCCGAAATGGCGATCAACAATGCCCGCGACGTCTATACGCGCCGCAACGAGGGCGTCAGCATCTGGGTGGTGCGGTCATCCGAGATCACCGCCAGTGCGCCCTCGGAAAAGGGGCCGCTGTTCGATCCGTCGAACTCCAAGGTCTACCGTCACCCGACCTTCTTCGACATTCCGGATGAAGTGGGGCACATGTGATGGCGACCGCAGCACTTGAACCGGCGGTCGATCAGGCCGCGCTTCTCGAATTCCTTTTGCGCATCGGCGACAATGCGCTGATCCTCGGCCATCGCGTCTCCGAATGGTGCGGCCATTCTCCGGCATTGGAGGAGGATATCGCGCTTGCCAACACCGCGCTCGACCTGATCGGCCAGACGCAACTCTGGCTCGGCCTTGCCGGCGAAGTGGAAGGCAAGGGCCGCTCGGCCGACGATCTTGCCTATCTGCGCGACGGCTACGAGTTCCGCAACATTTTGCTCGTCGAGCGCCCGAACGGTGATCTCGGCAAGACGCTGATGCGTCAGTTCCTCTTCGACGCCTGGCACTACCTGCTGCTGAAGGCGCTGAAAGGCTCGACCGAGAAGCGCATCGCCGAGATCGCGGAAAAGGCCTTCAAAGAAGTTTCCTACCATCTCGACCGCAGCCGCGACCTCGTCATTCGCCTCGGCGACGGCACGGCTGAAAGCCACCGCCGCATGCAGGAGGCGCTGGATGATCTCTGGCCCTATACCGGCGAGATGTTTACGAGCGATGCGGTGGATGCGGCACTTGTGGACGCCGGCGTCATCCCGGAACCGCAGAGCCTCAAGGCCGGCTGGGACGAGATCGTCACTGAGGCGCTTTCCGAAGGCACGCTGAAGAAGCCGGCCGACGGCTACATGCACAAGGGCGGTCGGCGCGGCGTGCACACCGAGCATCTCGGCTTCATCCTGTCCGAGATGCAGTTCCTCCAGCGCGCCTATCCGGGCGCCACCTGGTAGGAGGCGGTGATGGCCATGGCACTCCGTCCCTCGATCGACGATGTCTGGCACTGGCTTTCGGAGGTGCCGGATCCGGAAATCCCGGTGATCTCACTCACCGACCTCGGCATCATCCGTAACGTCGCCTGGCGCGACGATACGCTGGTGGTGACGGTGACGCCGACCTATTCCGGCTGTCCCGCCACCACGATCATCAATCTTGATATCGAGACGGCGCTCGCGGAAAAGGGTCTTTCGCTGGTGAAGCTGGAACGCCAGCTCTCGCCCGCCTGGACGACCGACTGGATCAGCGCCGAGGGCCGCGAAAAGCTGCGCGACTACGGCATCGCCCCGCCGATCGACGGCACGGCCGCCGGTGGCGTGCTCATGAAACGCGTCGACCGGCTTTCGGGCCGCTCGAACCTGACGATCGCCTGTCCGCGCTGCGGATCGACCAATACCGAGAAGATCAGCCAGTTCGGCTCGACGCCCTGCAAGGCGAGCTATCGTTGCACCGACTGCCTGGAACCGTTCGACTATTTCAAGTGCATCTGACCCATAGGGAGAGGGCCCGCGCATGGCACGTTTTCATCCCCTGACCGTGACCGACATTCGCCGCGAAACGCGCGATGCGGTCGTGGTCACGCTCCGGCCGTCCGACGAGGACCGCGCCGTCTTCGATTTTACGCAGGGCCAGTACCTGACTTTCCGCCGCAAGTTCGAGGATGAGGAGCTGCGCCGCTCCTATTCGATCTGCGCCGGCAGGGACGAGGGCGTGCTGAAGGTTGGCATCAAGCGCGTCGATGGCGGCTGCTTCTCCACCTGGGTCAACGAGAACCTGAAGCCCGGCGACACGCTGGAAGCCATGCCGCCGATGGGCGCCTTCTTCACGGCGCTGGAGCCGGAGGTGTCGAAACACTACCTCGGCTTTGCTGGCGGCAGCGGCATCACGCCAGTGCTTTCGATCATCAAAACAGTGCTGTCACGCGAGCCGCGCGCCCGCTTCACGCTGGTCTATGCCAACCGGCAGATCAGCTCGATCATGTTCCGCGAGGAGCTGGAGGACCTGAAGAACCTCTATCTCGGCCGCCTCTCCGTGCTGCATGTGCTGGAGAGCGAGGCGCAGGATATCGATCTCTTCACCGGCCGCATCGATGGCGCGAAATGCGCGGCCCTCTTCAGGAACTGGATCGACCCGAAGTCGGTGACGACAGCCTTCATCTGCGGCCCCGAGCCGATGATGCTGGCGATTGCCGCCGCCCTTCGTGAGCATGGCCTTCGCGACGACCAGATCAAGTTCGAGCTGTTTGCCTCTTCACAGCCCGGCCGGGCTCCGCGCAAGGTGGGGCAGGTCAACGGTGCCGACCACGCCGCCGCCTGCGAGGCAACCGTCACCCTCGACGGCGCGACCCGCATCTTCAAATTCCCGAAACACGGCCAGAGCCTGCTCGACGCCGCGCTCGAAAACGCCATGGACGCGCCTTACGCCTGCAAGGCGGGTGTCTGTTCCACCTGCCGCGCCAAGGTTTTGGAAGGCGAGGTCGAAATGGAAACCAACCACGCGCTGGAAGATTACGAGGTGCGCCAGGGTTATGTGCTGACCTGCCAGTGCTACCCGCTCAGCGACCGCATCGTCGTCAGCTACGACCAGTAGGGGGAAACCGCATGTCCGATACAATGCCGATCGAGGACTATCTGGTCAAGGGCGGCGTGCTCTCATCGCCGGCCAACGTGCCGCCGCGCTATCGCGGCGAACTGCTCCGGCTGATGGCGAGTTTTGTGGATAGCGAACTTGCCGGCTCCGCCGGCTTTGCCGATGTGATCAACGACGCCCCCGGCATTCAGGAGCGCATTTCTGCCGCCCGCATCGTGCTGGAAAAAGCCGACCATGCCGGCAAGGTGCTGCGGGTCATGGAAACCTTCGGCGCCGATGGCGGACGCTATGCGGTGCACCATCCCTGGGCGGTTCGGCTCGCCCGCGAGGCGGATATCGGCGCGGCGCGCCAGGGCGGCGACATGCGCCTTTCCGTCTTCCATTATCCGCTCACAGGCTGGGTGGATGCCGTCGTCATGAACGTGCTGATGGGCCAGGCGAGCGTCGTGCAGTTGAAAGAACTGGCACGCGTCTCCTACCAGCCGCTCGCCGAGGTTTTCCGCGCCATCCTGCCGCGCGAGACCCGCCATGCAGAACTTGGCCTCGCCGGCCTCCTGCAGATCGTCGATGACGCAGAAGCCCGTGCAAAGGCCAAAGCCTCCGTCGCCTACTGGTATCCGCGCGTCGCCGCGAGTTTTGGCCATTCCGGCTCGGCCCGCTTCGAGACGCTGTCGCGTTTCGGCCTGCGGCATACGCCAAACGAGACCCTGCTTGCCGAATGGCGGGCGGAGGTCGATGCGCAGCTTTCTGCACTGAACCTGAACTGACTGAGGGGTAATAAGATGAACGTCATGGCAAACCGGCCGCGCCGGCTCGAAAGCTATGTCGGCGGCCTGTGGGTCGCTGGCGCCAAGGAAGGCGTGCCGCTGCTCGATGCCTCGACGGGTGCGCCGGTCGCCTTCATCGATTCCACCGGCCTCGACTTCAAGGCGGCGCTTGCCTTTGGGCGCGAGAAGGGCGGTCCGGCATTACGGCGGATGTCCTTCCATGAGCGCGCCGCTATGCTGAAGGCGCTCGGCCAAGCCCTGATGGAGCGCAAGGAAGAGTTTTATGCACTCTCCACCGCGACCGGCGCCACCCGCGCCGACAGCTGGGTCGATATCGAGGGCGGCATCGGCACGCTGCTTTCCTACGCGTCCAAGGGGCGGCGCGAACTACCGAACACCCGCGTGCTGCTGGATGGCGATGTCGAGTTGCTTTCCAAGGATGGCACGTTTTCCGCGCAGCACATCCTGAGCCCGTTGCAGGGTGTCGCCGTCCACATCAACGCTTTCAACTTCCCGTGCTGGGGCATGCTGGAAAAACTGGCGCCAACGCTCATCGCCGGGGTTCCTGCCATCGTCAAGCCGGCCAGCCAGACCGCCTATCTCACCGAACTCATGGTCCGCCGTATCATCGAGACCGGCATCCTGCCGGAAGGGGCGCTCCAGCTCGTCTGCGGTTCGGTAGGCGACCTCCTCGATCACGTTGAAGGCCAGGATGCCGTGACCTTCACCGGTTCGGCGGCGACCGGCCAGCGGCTCAAGACGCACAAGGCGATCGTCGGCAATTCGGTGCGCTTCACCATGGAGGCCGATAGCCTCAACGCCGCCGTGCTCGGCCTCGATGCCGCGCCCGGCACCGACGAATTCGATCTCTTCGTCAGGGAAGTCGCCCGCGAAATGACGGTCAAGGCCGGCCAGAAGTGCACGGCGATCCGCCGTGTCATCGCGCCGCGCGCTTATGGCGAGGCCCTCATCCAGAGCCTCAGCGATCGCCTCGGCAAGACGGCCATCGGCAACCCTGCCGACGAAGCCGTCCGCATGGGGCCGCTCGCCAGCCTCGACCAGCGGGAGGAAGTGCGCGCTCGCATCCGCGATCTAGCTACCGATGCCGAGATCGTCGCGGGCGATCCGGACAATCCGAGCGTGCTGTCTGGCGATGCGGTCGCCGGCGCCTTCCTCAATCCGGTGCTGCTCTATTGTGATAAGCCGGGCTCGGCACGCGCGGTGCACGATGTCGAGGCCTTCGGCCCGGTCAGCACCGTCATGCCCTATGACACGGCGGAAGAAGCGGTAGACCTTGCCCGGCGCGGCAAGGGCAGCCTCGTCGCCTCCGTCTTCACCAACGATCCGGCCTTTGCCGAAGAGGTCGTGCTCGGGCTCGCACCCTTCCACGGCCGCGTGATGATCGGTAACCGCATCAGCGCGAAAAGCTCCACCGGTCACGGCTCGCCGCTACCGGGCCTCGTCCACGGCGGCCCCGGCCGCGCGGGCGGCGGCGAGGAACTGGGCGGCATTCGCGGCGTGAAGCATTACATGCAGCGCACCGCCGTGCAGGGCACGCCGACGATGCTTTCGGCCGTCACCGGGCGTTGGATCCCCGGTGCCGAAGTGCGTTCGGGCGGCGAACATCCGTTCCGCAAGTCGTTGGCCGAACTGAAGATCGGCGACCAGCTTGTTACGGCGACACGTATGGTGACGCTCGACGATATCGAGCACTTCGCCCAGTTCACCGGCGACACCTTCTACGCCCATATGGACGAGGAAGCGGCCAAGGTGAATCCGTTCTTCGACGGGCGCGTGGCGCATGGCTATCTCATCGTCTCCTTTGCCGCCGGCCTGTTCGTCGATCCGGCACCCGGGCCGGTTCTCGCCAATTATGGCGTCGACAATCTGCGCTTCCTGACGCCGGTCAATCCGGGTGATACGTTGCAGGTGCAACTCACCTGCAAGGAGATCAACCCGCGCGCCAATGCCGAGCACGGCGAGGTGCGCTGGGACTGCAAGGTAACCAACCAGACCGGGGCCGCGGTCGCGCAGTACGACGTTCTGACGATGGTGGCCAAAACGCGAGGGTGACCGCATGACCCCGATTGAGCAGGACCCGCGCCGCCTGGAAATGACCGTTCTGATGACGTCCGACATGGCGAATTTTTCCGGCAAGGTCCACGGCGGGGCGCTGCTCAACCTGCTTGATCGCGTGGCCTTCTCCTGTGCCTCGCGCTACTCGCAGCAATATGCGGTCACGCTCTCGGTCGACCAGGTGATGTTCAAGGAGCCGATCCATGTCGGCGAGCTCGTCACCTTCCGCGCCTCGATCAACCATACGGGAGGCACTTCCGAGGCGGAAGACATCCGCTCTGGCCACCGCCGGCACACCAATTCCTGCTACTTCACCATGGTCGCCGTCGACGATGCCGGCCGGCCGGTGTGCGTGCCGAAACTGCGAACGACAGACTTTTTCGACATCCGTCGCTATAAGGCGGCCGAACTTCGCCGCACGTTGAGGCGCGAATTTGCGGAACGGCTGGAGTCGGTTGCAGAGACGGGCCGCGACGTAGACAGATCCGGAGAAGACTAGATGGCGCAGATCTATGCATATGACGGCGTGATCCCGGTGATAGATCCTGACGCGTTCGTCCACCCGGCAGCTATCGTCATTGGCGACGTGATCGTCAGCGCTGCCTGTTATGTCGGTCCTGGTGCAGTGCTGCGTGGCGACTTTGGGCGAATCGTGCTTGAGCGTGGTTCGAACGTGCAGGAAACCTGTGTCGTGCACAGCTTTCCAAATCTCGACGTCGTTGTCAGCGAGGAGGGCCATATAGGCCACGGTGCGGTGTTGCATGGCTGCCGAATTGGACGCAATGCAATGGTCGGCATGAACGCCGTCATCATGGACGAGGCGGTTATTGGGGAGAATGCCATTGTTGCCGCGATGGCCTTCGTCAAGGCTGGCGCCGAAATCCCGGCAAACAGCCTGGCAATCGGTGCGCCGGCGCGTGTGGTGCGCGAACTCACGCCGGAGGAGATTTCATGGAAGCGTCGCGGCACCGCCATCTATCAGCGGCTGGCACTCGAGGCAAAGGAGAAGCTGGCGCCGGTTACGCCGCTGACGGCGCCTGAGCCCGACCGGCGGCGCATTCGCGCGCCGGAATACGACCCGCTCGTTCTCGAGCGGCTGAAGCTCGGCGATTGACGAACTTGCCTCAGCGAACCGCCTTCACGCCCTCGAGTATGAGCGTGGTCGCAATATCCGCATATTCGTCGCGGGTGATCGGCCCATTTGGTCGAAACCACATATACACCCAGTTCATCATGCCAAACAGCGACATAGTCACCGGCATCAGCAAGGGCCTTTCCTTGCTGAGATCAGGGTTGATCTCGTAGATCACCGCGGAAAAGCGCTTGACGATCCGCCTTTCGATTGCCTGCAGCTCCGAAAGCTGTTCTGGCGACAGCGCGCTGGTGCCGTTGAGCTGTACCTTGTGTTCGTTGTCCCGGCCCTCGTAGTTCTTCAGCACGGCCTTCACGAGAAGTCGCAGCTGCTCCTGTGGGGCAACATCGCTGCGATCCGCCGCTTCGATCGCGCCGTCGAGCTCCGTCAGGTGCGTGCGCACGATATCGAAGATCAGCGCGTCCTTGCCGGGATAGTAGTGATAGAGCAGGGCCTTCGAGACATTGCTGTGCGAGGCGATCATCGACATGGACGCCTTCTCCATGCCCACCTCGGCAAATACTGCCGCAGCACTCGTGAGAATGCCACGCTGTTTTTCCTCGAAATCCACTGCGCGCGTGCGTGCCATGTCGTCCTGCTCTGCTCATTCCGGGCTGATGGCTGCGGGGAGGGCGGCCGCCCTCCCTATACACAGTCAAGCCGGTGCCGGGCTATCCCGGCGTTTCATTCTTTCGGGCGGTTGTCGACCACCCGCTTTGCCTTGCCTTCGGAGCGTGCCACGCCGCCCGGCTCGTGCACCGTAATCTTCGTGGAGACGCCGACCACGCTCTTGATGTGGTGGGCAAGCTCCTTCGCCGATCCGGCGCGCGCGCCCTCGTCAGTCGCTTCCAGGGTACATTCGACGTGAACCGTCATGTTGTCCATACGGCCGGAGCGGCTGAGCTCGATCTGGAAATGCGGTGCCAACCCGCGACATTTCAGGATCTGTTCCTCGATCTGGGTCGGGAAGACGTTGACGCCGCGCAGGATCATCATGTCGTCGGATCGGCCGGTTATCTTCTCCATGCGGCGCATGGAGCGGGCGGTGCCGGGAAGCAGCCGTGTCAGGTCGCGCGTGCGATAGCGGATGATCGGCAGGCCTTCCTTGGTAAGCGTCGTGAAGACCAGCTCGCCGAGTTCGCCGTCCGGCAGCACCTCGCCCGTCGCCGGGTCGATGATCTCGGGATAGAAATGATCTTCCCAGATGTGCAGGCCATCCTTCGTCTCGACGCATTCGTTGGCGACACCCGGGCCCATGACTTCCGACAGGCCATAGATATCGACGGCGTGCATGTCGAAAGCCTGTTCGATTTCTTCTCGCATCGCGTTGGTCCACGGCTCGGCGCCGAAGATGCCGACGGCAAGCGAGCTTTCGCGCGGGTCGACACCGTGGCGGCGGAACTCGTCGAGGATCGAGAGCATATAGGAAGGCGTTACCATGATGATGCGCGGCTTGAAATCCTGCATCAGCGTCACCTGGCGCTCGGTCATGCCACCGGAGATGGGCACGACCGTGCAGCCGAGCTTTTCCGCGCCATAATGCGCGCCGAGGCCTCCGGTGAAGAGGCCGTAGCCATAGGCGACATGGACGATATCGCCAGCGCGGCCACCCGAGGCCCGGATCGATCGGGCGACGACGGTCGCCCAGGTGTCGATGTCCTTCGCGGTGTAGCCGACGACGGTCGGCTTGCCGGTGGTGCCGGAGGAGGCATGGATGCGGGCGAGCTTTTCACGCGGCACGGCGAACATGCCGAAGGGATAGGTGTCGCGCAGGTCCTTCTTGACGGTGAAGGGGAATTTCGCGAGGTCCGACAGGGTCTTCAGGTCGGTTGGGTGAACGCCGGCCTCGTCGAAGCGCTGGCGGTAGAAGGGGGAACTCTCGTAGGCGTGGGTCAGCGACCATTTCATGCGCTCAAGCTGCAGCGTGGAAATCTCGTCACGCGACGCCGTCTCGATCGCTTCAAGGTCTCCGGGGCGGGGGGATAGGTCTTCCATAAAATCTCCTCCGAGAATGCGGGATGGTACCAACCTCAGCCCTGTTCAGGCAGATGGGTACCCTTGACTGTTCGCGAGTGGCCGCGGAATTCCGCGACGTGCTCGCCCTCCTGATTGGTGATGCGGATATCGTAGATGCCGCCCCGTCCGCGGCGCGACTGTTCCCGTGCCGTCGCCGTCAGCCGGTCGCCCTTGAAGGCCGGCGCGATGTAAGTCACCGAACAGTGCTGGGCGACGGTGCGCTGGTTATAGGTGTTGCAGGCAAAGGCGAAGGCGGAATCCGCCAGCGTGAAAATATAGCCGCCGTGGCAGGTGCCGTGACCGTTCGTCATGGCGTCAGTGATCGTCATCGCGATCACCGCTTCACCCGGTGCTACGGAGACGATCTCCATGCCGAGATGGCGGGTCGCGTTGTCATCCTCCCACATGGCTTTGGCGCAGGCTTCGGCAAGCGCCTGCGGGGAAAGGCTGGCGGCGTCGTTCATCGGCCCTTGAACTCCGGCTTGCGCTTTTCGAGGAAGGCGGAAACGCCTTCGGCATAGTCGGCGCTGCGGCCGGCCTCGCGCTGCAGATCGCGTTCAAGGTCGAGCTGCTGGTCGAGCGAATTGGTAGCGGCGGCCTGGATGGCGCGCTTCGTCATGCCGAGGCCCTTGGTCGGGCCGGCGGCGAGGCGGGTGGCGAGCGCGGTCGCCTCTTCCATCAGCGCGTCGTCGTTGATCGCGCGCCAGATCAGGCCCCAGTCGGCGGCAATTTCCGCGCCGAGCGGCTCTGCCGTCAACGCGAGGGCCTTGGCGCGCGCCTCGCCGATGAGGCGCGGCAGGCTCCAGGTGCCGCCGGAATCCGGCACGAGGCCGATCTTGGCGAAAGCCTGGATGAAGCGGGCCGAGCGGGCGGCCAGCGTGATGTCGCAGGCAAAAGCGATGTTGGCGCCGGCGCCGGCGGCAACGCCATTCACCGCACAGATGACCGGTTTTTCCAGGCTGCGGATGAGGCGGAGCAGAGGATTATAGAAGGTCTCTATCGTGTGGCCGAGGTCCGGCACGCCCTTGCTCGGGTCGCGGTCGCCGAGGTCCTGGCCGGCGCAGAAGCCGCGGCCGGCGCCGGTCAGGAGTACTGCTCGCACGTCGGCATCCGCGTGGGCGCGCTCGAAACCGGCGCGGAGGGCAAGATGCATTTCCTCGTTGAAGGCATTGAGCTTGTCCGGGCGGTTCAGCGTGAGGCTGAGAACGCCATCGGCAAGCGCCGACAGAATGGTGTCCGAATCCGACATATTTCCTCCCTGCCACCCTTCCCAGCGGCAACTGAAAAAAACTCTTGCATAAACCGACCGGTCAGTCAATTATAAAAGCACAGACTGGGAGGAGCCAGACATGACCGGACTTTTCGAGCGCCATCGCCCGACGTTGCAAGCTGCAGTGAATGCCGCTGCCAAGCGCGACTATTGGTCCGCCTATTCCGAAATTCCGAGCGGCAAGATCTATGGCGAGACCGCCAAGGATGATGGCCTTGCCATCTATAAGGCACGGCTCGGAAAATTCTTCAACCTGCCCGGGCATCCCGCGAATGATACGGTCGGTGCGGAGGTTTCGCCTTTCGGACCGTCCCTTGGCATCGCCTATCCCGCTGCCTCCGTTGATATGCTGGTCTCTGCCTCACGTGTTGCCGCGCCGCAATGGGCGTCCGCATCTCCGGAGGTTCGCACCGGTATCTGTCTCGAAATCCTCGCCCGTCTCAATGCTCGCAGTTTCGAGATGGCGAATGCCGTCATGCACACGACGGGTCAGGCCTTCGCCATGGCCTTCCAGGCGGGCGGTCCGCATGCGCAGGATCGTGGCCTCGAAGCCGTCGCCTATGCCTATGCAGAGATGACCCGCACGCCGGTGCAGGCAACCTGGACGAAGCCGCAGGGCAGGGGCGAGCCGATCGTCATGGAAAAGCACTGGCGCATCGTCCCGCGCGGCGTTTCGCTCGTCATCGGCTGCAACACCTTCCCGACCTGGAACAGCTATCCCGGCCTTTTCGCGAGCCTTGCGACCGGCAACACGCTAATCGTCAAGCCGCATCCGGCGGCGATCCTGCCGCTTGCCATCACCGTCGAGATCGCACGGCAGGTGCTGGTCGAGGAAGGTTTTGCTGCTGATATCGTGCTGCTTGCCGTCGATGCGCCCGGTTCCGAGATCACCAAGGACCTCGTTCAGCACCCGGCGATTGCCATCATCGACTATACCGGCTCCAACAGTTTCGGCAGCTGGGTGCGCGCCAATGCCGGTAGTGCCGATGTCTATACGGAAGAAGCGGGCGTCAACTCGATCGTCATCGGCGCCACCGACAATTTCGCCGGCATGTGCAGCAACATCGCCTTCTCGCTGTCGCTCTATTCGGGCCAGATGTGCACGGCGCCGCAGGATATTTTTGTACCCCGAGACGGCATCGAGACGAACGAAGGCCATAAGAGTTTCGACGAAGTCGCAGCCGGAATCGCCGCCGCGGTCGATGGCCTTTTGGCCGACCCGGCCCGCGCGGCGGGTGTCTGCGGCGCGATTGCCAATCCCGCGACGCTTGCCCGCGTGGCATCATCCCGTTCGCTGGGCCGTGTCGTGCGCGATTCCGCGGCACTCGAAGGACTTGGAGAGGCGCGTACTGCAACGCCGCTGATCGTCGCCGTCGATGCGGCCGATACGGATGCTTATGGTGAAGAACGCTTTGGCCCGATTGCCTTCGTCGTCGCCGTCGATGACGTAGCCGACGGCGTCAACCGAGCAGCCGAGCTTGCCGAACGGAAGGGCGCGATCACGGCGGCCCTCTACGAAACGAACGAGGCGCGGATTCTCGCCGCTGCCGATCGTTTCGCGCTCGCGGGTGTCAATCTTTCGGTCAATCTGACCGGCGGCATCTACGTCAACCAGAGCGCCGCCTTCAGCGATTTCCACGTTACCGGAGCCAACCCTGCGGGCAATGCCAGCCTTACGGATGCGGCTTTCGTTGCAAACCGGTTCCGCGTGGTGATGTGGCGCCGCCCTGTGGCGGCCTGAGAGGAACTGCAACTTAAACCTTTTCTCTGGGAGGAGAAACCGACATGAAATTTTCCGCTACCACCGCGCTTGCAGGCTCGCTGGCGCTTGTCCTTGGCTTCGCGGCCCCTGCCTTCGCCGACATCAAGATCGGCGCGACCATCTCTGAGACCGGCCCCGCCTCGTTTCTTGGAGACCCGGAAGCCAAGACGTTGAAGATGCTCGTCGAGGAGATCAATGCGGCCGGCGGCGTCAACGGCGAGAAGCTCGAGCTTATCATCTATGACGACGGCGGCGACCCGAACAAGGCGCGTACCTTTGCGACCCGCCTCGTCGAGGATGACGAAGTCGTTGCCTTGATCGGCGGCACGACGACGGGCACGTCCATGGCCATTATCCCGGTTCTGGAGGATGCCGAGGTACCGTTCATCTCGCTTGCCGGCGCGGTCGAGATCATCGATCCGGTCAAGCCCTTCGTGTTCAAGACGCCGCATACGGATCGCATGGCCTGCGCCAAGATCTTCGAAGACATGAAGAAGAACGGCATCACGAAGATTGGCCTGATCTCCGGTTCGGACGGCTTCGGCGCGTCGATGCGCAAGCAGTGCCTGGCGATCATCGGCGAATACGGCATCGAGGTCCTTGCTGACGAGACTTATGGCCCGACCGATGCCGACATGACGCCGCAGCTCACCAACATCAAGGGCAAGGATGGCGTCCAGGCCGTGCTGAACCCCGGTTTCGGCCAGGGTCCGGCGATCGTCACCCGGAACTACGCACAGCTCGCCGTCGGCCTGCCGCTCTACCAGTCGCATGGGGTTGCCTCCGATGGCTTCATCGAGCTTGCCGGCGCGCAGGCGGCCGAAGGCGTAAAACTGCCGGGCACGGCACTGCTCGTCGCCGGCCTCCTGCCGGAAAACGACCCGCAGCGTGCCGTGGTCGTCGCCTACAAGGAAGCCTACGAGAAGGCGACCGGCAAGCCGGTTTCGACCTTCGGCGGCTACGCCCATGACGCGTTTCGCATTCTCGTCGATGCGATCAAGCGGGCTGGCAGCGCCGAGCCATCGGCGATCCGCGACGCGATCGAAGGCACGTCCGGTCTCGTCGGCACGACCGGCACGGTGACGATGTCGGCAACGGATCACCTTGGCCTCGATCTCTCCGCCTTCCGCATGCTGAAGATCGAAGACGGCGGCTGGAAGATCGTCGAGTAATCGAACCGTGCCGCCGGTCTGCGCCCTGAGGGTGCCGGCCGGCGGAAACCGTCGCTTGGAAAGCGGAGGCATCCATGCCCGAACTCCTGCAATTTCTTCTATCCGGGATAACGGTCGGCGCTGTCTATGCGCTGGTCGCCCTCGGCTTCACGATCATCTACAACGCCTCCGACGTCGTGAACTTCGCCCAGGGCGAGTTCGTCATGCTCGGTGGCATGATCACTTTCTTCGCACATGCCGCGGGCGTGCCGCTACCGCTGGCAGCGCTGATCGCCATCATCGCGACGGCGGCGGTCGGCGTGGTGCTGAACAAGCTCGCCATCGAGCCCGCGCGCGGTGCGCCGGTCGTTTCGCTGATCATCATCACGATCGGCGCGTCCATCTTCATCCGCGGTGCGACGCAGCTCGTCTTCGACAAGCAGATCCACCGTTTCCCGGCCTTTTCCGGCGACCAGCCGATCCTCATCGGCGGCGCGACCATCCTGCCGCAGAGCCTTTGGGTCATTGCCGGCGCGCTCGCCGTCTTCTTCTGTCTCTGGCTGTTCTTCACGCGCACGCTGATCGGCCGCGCGGTGCTGGCGACGGCGAACAACCGCGTTGCCGCCCAGCTTGTCGGCATCAACACCAACTATGTGATGACGCTTTCCTTCGCCATGTCCGCCGCAATCGGCGCGTTCGCCGGCGTGCTGGTGACGCCGATCACCCTGACCAGCTATGACGTCGGCCTTGCTCTCGCACTCAAGGGCTTTGCCGCTGCCATGCTCGGCGGCATGGGCAACCCGAAGGGTGCGCTCGTCGGCGGCTTGCTGCTCGGCATTCTGGAGGCGATGACCGCCGGCTATATCAGCTCGCAATACAAGGATGCGGCCGCCTTCATCATCATTCTCGCCGTACTCTTCGCCATGCCGCAGGGCCTGTTCGGCCGCAAGTCGACGGATCGGGTGTGATCATGCGGCTCTCCACCAAGGCAACCACGCTTCTCATCCTGGCCGCGGTCATCGCGATCGCGCCGGTCTTCTTCCCGTCGTCCTATTATTTCCGCGTCGGCTCGCTGATCTTCGTCAACGGCCTTGCGGTGACGGGCCTCGTCATCCTCATCGGCTATGCCGGCCAGATCAGCCTGGGCCACGCCGGTTTCGCCGGTATCGGCGCCTATTCCTGCGCGCTCGCGCCCGTCCATCTCGGCCTGCATCCGGCACTTGCCGCCCTGCTCGGCGCGCTTCTCTCCGCCGCCATCGCCTACCTCGTCGGCCGACCGATCCTGCGCCTCAAGGGCTATTACCTTGCCGTCGCCAGCCTCGGCTTCGGCATCCTCGTCTCCATGGTGCTCTCGAACGAAGCGCAACTGACCGGCGGGCCGGATGGCATGGCCGTGCCGGAACTCGGCCTGCGCGCCGTGCTGAAGGCGATCGGCCTCGATCTGTCGAACACGGAGTTCTGGTATGCCTTCTCCGGCCTCATGCTGGTGATCGGCGCCTGGCTGGCGCTCAATCTCTACCACAGCCCGACCGGCCGGGCGCTGCGTGCGCTGCATGGGTCAGAGGTCGCGGCCCGCACGGTCGGCGTCGACGTCGCTCACTACAAGCTCGTCGCCTTCGTCCTTTCGGCGGTCTATGCTTCGATCTCGGGCTCGCTCCTGGCGCTCCAGAACAAGTTCATCACGCCGGATGTCGCAGCCTTCATGCATTCGATCGAGATGGTCACCATGACCGTGCTCGGCGGCGCGGGCTCGGTGCTTGGCGCCATTCTCGGGGCGGCGATCCTCACCACGCTGCCGCAGGTGCTGACGATCTTCCAGGAATACGAACAGCTCATGCTCGGCCTCGTCATGATGCTCGTCATGATCTTCATGCGCGAGGGCCTGCTGCCCTCCATCGCGCGCCGCATCCGGGGGAGGGCAGAATGAGCCTGCTTCAGATCGAAGGTTTGGGCATCGATTTCGGCGGCCTGCGTGCCGTCAACGATGTCGGCTTCTCCTTGAAACCCGGCGAGATCGTCTCCGTCATCGGCCCGAACGGCGCCGGCAAGACGACGCTGTTCAACATGATCTCCGGCGTCTATGCCCCTGCACGCGGCCGCGTCGTGCTGGATGGCGAGGACGTCACCCGCATGCCGCCGCACCTTCTGGCGCGTCGCGGCCTGTCGCGCACCTTCCAGAACCTGCAGATCTTCCAGTCGATGAGCGTGCTGGAAAACGCCATCGCCGGTCATCATTTGCACGAGCGCGGCTCGGTCTTTGCCGATCTCTTTTCGCTGCCCGCCGCGCGCCGCCGCAGCAAGATATCGGAGGACAGCGCTCGCGCGCTGCTCGATCGCGTCGGCCTCGGCCGCGCTGCCGAACAGGAGGCCAGTTCGTTGTCGTACGGCGCGCTGAAGCGGCTGGAAATTGCCCGCGCGCTGGCGCTGAAGCCGCGCGTGCTGTTGCTCGACGAGCCGGCAGCCGGCTGCAACGCCGTCGAGACGGAGGAGATCGATCACCTCATTGCGCAGGTCGCGGCAGAGGGCGTGTCGATCCTCCTGGTGGAGCACGACATGAAGATGGTCATGCGCATTTCCAATCATATCGTGGTGCTCGATCACGGCGAGAAGATTGCCGAAGGGGAACCCACGGCGATTGCGCGCAATCCGCGCGTCATCGAAGCCTATCTGGGTGCCCAGGCGACGGAGGCCAAGCATGCTGACGGTTGAGAGACTGCGTTCGCGCTACGGCCGCATCGAGGTGCTGCACGGCATCGAGCTCGATGTCGCCTCGGGCGAAATCGTTGCCGTGGTCGGCGCCAACGGCGCCGGCAAGACGACGCTGCTCAAATGCCTCTCCGGCATCCAGCCGGTCTCGGCGGGCTCGATCCTATTCCGCGGCGAGGCGCTGACGACAGTGCCGGCGCATGCCCGCGTGAAACGCGGCCTCGCCCAGTCGCCGGAGGGTCGGCAGATCTTTACCAACCTGACGGTGGAAGAAAATCTCCGGCTCGGCGCCTATCTCTTCGCCGACGACAAGGTGGACCGCGACATGCAGGACGCCTTCGTGATGTTTCCGATCCTCAAGGAGAAGCGGAATCTCGCGGCAGGTGGTCTTTCCGGCGGGCAGCAGCAGATGCTGGCGATCGCCCGCGCGTTGATGGCGCGCCCCTCCTGCCTGCTGCTCGATGAGCCGAGCATGGGCCTTGCGCCCATTCTTGTCGCCCAGATTTTCGACGTGGTGAAGAGCATGAAGGCGCTCGGCGTCACCGTGCTCCTCGTCGAGCAGAACGCGTTTGGCGCGCTGTCCGTTGCCGACCGGGGCTATGTCATGGAGACGGGGCGCATCACCATGTCCGGCCCCGCCGCCGACCTGATCGCGGACGAACGTATCCGCGCCGCTTACCTGGGAATATGAGACCATGACCGTCACCATTGTCAGCGAAAACGCCATCGCCGTCGTCACCGTCGACAACCCGCCCGTCAACGCGCTGTCGCAGGCGCTGCGCCAGGCCCTCGTCGATGCGGTGGCGGACCTCGATGCGGATACGGCGGTAGAGGCTGTCGTGCTGATCTGCGCCGGCCGCACCTTCATCGCCGGGGCGGATGTCAGCGAGTTCGGCAAGCCGCCGCAGCCGCCGCATCTGCCGGATGTGGTTGCAAGCATCGAGGGTGCGAAAAAGCCCTGGGTCGCGGCGATCCATGGCAGCGCGCTCGGCGGTGGCCTCGAGGTCGCGCTCGGCTGCGCGTATCGCGTGGCGGTCCCCACCGCCAGTCTTGGCCTGCCGGAGGTCAAGCTCGGCATCATCCCCGGCGCCGGCGGCACGGTGCGCCTGCCGCGCCTGATCGGTCCCGCCGCCGCTGTCGATCTGGTGACGAGCGGCAGCCCGGTCGGGGCGAAGAAGGCGAAAGCCCTGGGCCTTATCGATGCGGTGATTGATGGCGACCTTCGGGCCGGTGCCATTGCCTTCGCGAATAAAGTTGCAGAAAGGTCCTTGCCTCAGCCGATCTCCGGTCGCGCCGTGCCGGCGGTCGAGTCCGGCTTCTGGGACACTGCGGAAAAGGCGGTCGCCGCCAAGGCGAAACGCGAAGTTGCGCCGCTCATGGCGCTCGCATCCGTCCGCAACGCCAGCGAGACGGATTTCGCTAGCGCCATGGCCTTCGAGCGCGAGACCTTTCTGGACCTGCGGGGCTCGGCGCAGGCGGCGGCGCTGCGCCATGTCTTCTTCGCTGAGCGCGCCGCGCCCCGCCCGCCGGAGCTTGCCGGTGTGACGCCGCGCGAGATCCACTCGGCCGCGGTCATTGGCGGCGGGACTATGGGTGCCGGCATTGCCGCAGCCCTGCGCGATGCCGGTCTTGCGATCGTTCTCATCGAGCGTGACAGGGCGGCGGTCGAGCGCGGGCTTGCCAATATCCGCGCCATCTTCGAGGGCTCGGTAAAGCGCGGCCGCATCACGCAGGAAGTCTCAGACGAGCGCATGGCGGGGGTCACCGGCAGTGAAGATTACGGCTCGCTTGCCAATACCGACCTCGTCATCGAAGCGGTCTTCGAGGATATTGGGATCAAGCGCGCTGTCTTCGGGAAACTCTCCGAGGTTTGCCGGCCGGATGCGGTGCTGGCTACCAACACCTCCTATCTCGACCCCAATGCGATCAGCGAAGGAATCGCCCATCCGGAGCGCTTTCTCGGCCTGCATTTCTTCAGCCCAGCCCATGTCATGAAGCTGCTGGAGATCGTGCCCACTGAAACGACGGCGCCCCAGGTGCTGACGACAGGTTTTGCGCTCGCACGCCATTTAGGCAAGATTCCAGTCCGCGCCGGCAACTGCGATGGCTTCATCGGCAATCGCATCCTGAAGGTCACGCGCGCGCAGGCCGAACGGTTGCTGCTTTCCGGCGCGACGCCCTCGGCCGTCGACGCGGCCATGCGCGCCTTCGGTCTGCCGATGGGCCCCTTCGAGGCGCAGGATCTCGGCGGTCTCGACATCGCCGCCTTTCAGCGCAAGGCCGCCCGCGAGCGTGGCGAAACGCCCTTTGCGCCCGTGGCTGACCGGCTTTGCGCCAACGAGCGTTTCGGCCAGAAATCCGGCGGCGGCTGGTACGACTACCAGCCCGGCCACCGTGCACCAAAATCGTCCGAAACGGTAGCGGCGATTATCGCCGAGGAGGCCGCCGGCCGGCCGCAGCGGGTTTGGGACGAGGCCGAGATTGCCGATGCGATCATCTTGCCGATGGTCAACGAAGCGACGCGTATTCTGGAGGAGCGCGTGGCGTTGCGCGCGGCCGATATCGATCTTGTGAAAATTCACGGCTACGGGTTCCCGCGCTGGCGCGGCGGGCCAATGCATTATGCCGAGGCGCGTGGCCTTTCGGAGGTCGTGGCGGTGCTTGACCGGCTCGCGGCCGAAGGACTTACCGAGCCGCCGCACGAGGGCCTGCGCCGGGCGGCGAAAGCGGGCGGTTTTTCAGCGCTTGCCGGATAGAGGACGATAGGCAAGCGCTGCGGACTGTGATGAGATAGTCTGTGAGATGGAAGCAATCTGTTAGAGCCGGGGAGCGCACGATGCAGTCGCTTATGACGCCGGGACACAGGCCTGTACCGGTAGAAATTCTCGAAGCGGAGATCAGGCGGGTCTGCGGTTCGTTCAATCTTGAGCCGATGCGGCGCACGGGCGTGGTCGATGGCGACGTCACCACACGCCGCGTCGGCCCCTTCGATACGGCGGTCGTCGCGCTCGATGCTTCCGAGGTCGTGCGCAGTACCCGCTCCATCCGGCAGGATCCCGGCGAATACTTTTTCCTGCTGGTGCAGGATGCCGGCCAGTGTCGCGTGGAGCAGGGCGATCATGTTGCCGAACTCTCACCCGGCGACATGTTCCTGGTCGATTCCGTCAAACCGTCCACCTTCCTCTACCGCGGCGAGCGCTCGAACCAAGTGTCGTTGCATATTCCGCGTGATGAGATGATGCACCGCTTCGGCGCCGCCTGCACCGGCGGTCTTTCGATATCGAGGAACGATCCGCTCTGGCTTGCTATGCGCGCCGTCATTGCAAAAATGCTACTGGAAGAAGGTGCGCAGGCGCAGCTCGCCGAAGCGTTCCTCTGTCTCATCGGGGCCTATCTGCATTCGAGCCGCGCGACGGGGATGGCGGCGCCTGCGGAGACCCTGCTTTCCCGCGCGCTGGCGATGATCGACCGCTACCGAGCTGACCCGACCTTCGGCCCGCGTGAACTGGCCTTCCGCCTCAATGTCTCGGAGCGCATGTTGCAGCGGCATTTCCGACCGCTCGGCGAAACGCCCAGTCACCGGCTGATCAATCGCCGGCTGGAGCTTGCCCATGCGCGGCTGTCCGCCCGCAAGGGGGACCAGCCCTCGGAAGGTGTCACCGCCGTCGCCTTCGACTGCGGCTTCAACGACCTTTCCTATTTCTACCGCGAGTTTCGCAAGAAATACGGCGCGACACCGGGCACGGTTGCACGCTGCCATTGACGCTTTTGTCCAAGACGCGGGTCGGCGCCGTCCAAGTCTGAGGCTCTGCCAACCTCTATCCTCTGCCGCCAAATGTCCCTCCGCAGGAGGCGGCCGTTCATGGAGGAGGAAATGATGGAATTCAAGGCAACCATCGGCGGCAAGCCGGCCCATGTCAGCTCGGATTTTACCGTGCTCAACCCGGCGACGGGCGAGGAAGTCGGTCGCGCGCCGAATATGGGCGGGGCCGAACTAGGGGCGGCTATCGCCGCCGCCAAGGCGGCGTTTATATCCTGGTCGACGCAGAGCGACGAAGCCTTGCAGGCCGCCTGCGCAGCCGTTACGGCCAAGATCGAGGAACACGCGGCGGAGCTTGCCGAGATCATCACGCTGGAGCAGGGCAAGCCCCTGAACGGCCTCGGCTCGCGCTGGGAGGTGGGCGGCGCTGTCGCCTGGGCGGGCTATACGACCGGCCTTTCGATTCCCGTCAAGGTGTTGCAGGACAATGAGCAGGGGCGCATCGAGCTGCATCGCAAGCCGCTCGGTGTCGTCGGTTCCATCACACCGTGGAATTTCCCAGTCATGATCGCCGTCTGGCATATTCTTCCAGCACTGCGCACGGGCAATACCGTCGTCGTAAAGCCTTCGCCTTATACGCCGCTTTCGACGCTGCGACTGGTGCAGATCATAAACGAGGTGCTGCCGCCAGGTGTCGTCAATGTGGTGACGGGCGACGATAAGGCGTTCAATCTCGGTGCCGCCATGTCGGCGCATCCCGATATCCGCAAGATAGTCTTCACCGGCTCCTGCGCCACGGGGCAGAAGGTCATGCAGTCCGCTGCCGAGACGATGAAGCGCCTGACGCTGGAAATGGGCGGCAATGACGCTGGCATCGTACTGCCCGATGCCGATCCGCAAAAGATCGCCGAAGGCCTCTTCTGGGGCGCCTTTATCAACAACGGCCAGACCTGCGCGGCGATGAAGCGGCTCTATGTGCACGAGTCGATCCACGATGCCGTCTGCGATGCACTCGTGGCCTATGCGAAGAATATTCCGGTCGGCAACGGCATGGAGGAGGCGAGCATCCTCGGCCCGATCCAGAACCGTATGCAGTTCGACAAGGTTTCGCGCCTCGTCGCGGACGCCAAGGGGCGAGGTGCGCTGCTGCTCGGCGGCGCGCCCGGCGAGGGCCTGTTCTTCCCGCCGACCATCATCGCCGGCCTTCGCAACGGCGATGCGCTCGTAGACGAGGAGCAGTTCGGCCCCGCCTTGCCGATCATCCGCTATTCCGACGTGGAGGAGGCGATCCGGCTCGCCAACGACAGCCCGAACGGGCTTGGCGGCTCGGTATGGTCATCCGATATCGAGGCCGCAAGAAAGGTCGCGAGCCGCATGGCCTGCGGCTCAGTCTGGATCAACAAGCACGGCGCCATCCAGCCGAATGCGCCTTTCGGCGGCGTGAAGGCGTCCGGCCTAGGGGTGGAGTTCGCGGAGGAGGGGCTTGCCGAATACACCGATATCCAGGTGGTCTTCGCGTGAGAGAAATAAGCAAAAGAGGGAACGATCATGAGACTGACGAAAGATCTGGCCGCAACGGCACTGGCCTTTGGCCTTGCCGCTGCCGTGGCTGCCGCCCACCCGCTCGACGGGCTAACGGCTGAAGAATATCAGAAGATCAACCAGATTCTTCGCGAGCAGAAGATTGCGGACGACGACACGCTCTATCCGCTGATCGAGTTAAAGGAGCCGGCCAAGACCGATGTGCTCGCCTGGAAGGAAGGCGACAACCTCGACCGCAAGGCGACGGTCTATTTCACCAGCGTGGACGGTTTCAGCGAGGCCGTCGTCAACATCACCAAAGGCACGGTCGAGAGCAACGCCAAGACGGCCGGCCAGCCGATGGTTCTCTTCACGGAGTTCATGAACGCGCTGGAAGGCGCGCTCGGCCATCCCGACATGGTAGCGGGGCTCACCAAGCGCGGGCTGAAGCGGGAGCAGGCCTTCTGTCTGCCGCTGACCGGCGGCAACTTCTTCACACAGGAATACCAGAACTCCCGCCTGATGAAGGTGCCGTGCTACCACGTGCCGGATGGCTCCAACTTTTATGCAAAGCCGATCGAAGGCCTTTTCGCCGTCTACGACATCGGCAAGAAGGAAGTGCTGCGCGTCATCGATACGGGTGCGATCGACCTGCCGAAGGATAGCTGGGGCTATACCGAGGAAGAGGTCGCCAAACGCTTGCCGTTGCGTCCCGAGTCTAAGCCCGTCACGCTCGTGCAGGGAGGCGGACCGAACTACAAGATCAACGGCAGCCATCTCGAATGGGATATCTGGCGTTTCAACTTCCGGGTCGACAAGCGGCCGGGCCTGGTCCTCTCCAATCTCGACGTCAACGATGATGGCACCTGGCGCTCGGTCATATACCAGGCACATCTTTCCGAAGTCTTCGTACCCTATATGGACCCGACCGAAGGCTGGTACTGGCGTACCTATATGGACAGCGGGGAATATGGTTTCGGCCTCTTCCTGAGCCCGCTTCGAGCAGGGATCGACTGCCCCGCGCACGCCACCTTCCTGCCGGCGACGATCGCCGACGACAAAGGCATCCCGCTCGTCATTCCGGATGCGATCTGCGTCTTCGAGCGCAGTATCGGCGATCCGGCCTGGCGCCACTTCGAGGTTTTTGCGCAGACGCCGGACAAGCCGGTGCCGGCGGAAGGCCGCCCGGCGACGGAACTGGTCGTGCGTACGGCCTCCGAAGTCGGCAACTATGACTACCTCATCGACTATCGCCTGCAGCAAAACGGTCAGATCAACATCTATGTTGGCGCGACGGGCCTCGATGCGGTGAAAGGTGTTGCTTCCACTTCGATGAAGGATCCGACGGCGAAGGCGGATACGGCCTATGGCACCCTGATCGCGCCTAACCTCGTCGCCGCCAACCACGACCACTACTTCAACTTCCGCGTCGACTTCGACGTCGACCAACCGGTGAACCATTTCTCGACCATGGACATCGTTCCGGGGAAACTCGATCCGTCAAGCCCTCGCAAGTCGATGTGGACGGTGCAGCATTCCATGCCCCATACGGAGATGGAGGCGCGCTACAAACTCTCGGCCATGCAGCCGCGCTACTTCCACATCTCCAACCCATCGCGCGAAGGCTATCTCGGCCACGAGCCCGGTTGGATGATCCATCACGGCAATGTCGCCTATGGTCCCTATGACTATGCCAATGACCCGCCGATGAAGCGCAACGCCTACATCGAGTACTCGGTCTGGAACACGGTCCACGATCCTGAGCAGCGTTACGCGGGCGGAAAGTTCGCCATGCAAAGCGACGGGTCTGACACATTGGCTGAATGGGTGAAGAAGGATCAGAGCCTGATGGGCAAGGACATCGTCACCTGGTTCTCCGCCGGCTTCCACCACATTCCGCGCATGGAGGACTGGCCGGTCATGTCGACGGAATGGAAGACCGTGCACATCATGCCGCACAACTTCTTCGCCCACAATCCGGCGCTGACGCTCAGAAAGAAGTGAAGGCGATGGGGCCCGGGTTAATCCCGGGCTTCGCACCGTCAAATACCGCCCCCATCCTAATGATCCTGGAAGCGCCGCCTTGCGCACGACACCGGACCGAGGGAGTGGGGCGTTTCGCCGGGGGGCCGTTTTGCCGTTCACAGAACGTCGGGGAAGCGCGTTGAAGCGCAGCCCCGAAATCCGGCACGATCTACAGTGTTATGCTGTTGACCCGCGCCGAATCGAGCGGGAGCTGCCGTCAAAATCTCGGCGAGCGCCAGTAACGTAGAGTTCAACAAGGAAAAGGAGCGCCCCCGCGGAAAGCCGCCCTTTGCCCCCTGGCAGTCTACACGCCACTGCACGTTTTCGGAAATTGTTCGACGATCAATCTCGATAGCGCATCGAAAGTTGATAGCATCTCCGAAAGTCGGTCCGGTGACTTTGCGACTTCTCTAGCGCACTCCCGCATTGCTCCGGTAAGAAGGACAGATACGGGCTCCGCGTGTTCCGGTGCGAACCCCACCGTCGCTAGATCACTGGTTATCATATCTCGAAAAGCCGCCGACGCATAACCGACGACCGGCTCTAGCAACGGACTTAGCACAGGACTCAGCATCATATAGAAGTGCCCGACCTTCTTCTCCGCACAAACGGAGAGTAGCGCTTCCGCCAGAGCGAGTATCTTCTCTGCGGCGGCGGTTTTCTCATCGTGTGCCTCTCTCGCAGAGGCAACTACCCGCCGCGAGACCAAGGTGTAGAGTTCCCGTAGCATCTCATCGACACCACCTGGAAAATGGGAATAGGCTGTCGTCTTGGATGCGCCCACCCGCTTGGCCACTACGTCCATCGAGCACGCTGACAGCCCCCCTTCACTGAAAAGGTCAAGAACGACATCTAGCAGTTCCTGGCGTGCTCTCAGACGATTCTTTTCGCGCAATGTCATCGGTTTGGACTGGTTCATGGGGGACATATAACCTGCATTCTTACAGAAGAGAAGGGAAACCGGTCGCCTTTTGTGAAAATTGGACTATCAGTTCAGATTTTTAACTATTTGTATTGATTGTTGACTGCCTGTGAGGTATAGTGGCTATCGAAGGGCCAAAACGGTCAATCAAAAGGGGAACAAAAATGAGTCCGTTACAACTGGCAGCTGACGTCGCCTTGATGCGTCGTGTTTCGAAAGCGGTGATCTTGCAGCGATCATTCAGTCTAAAAAGACTGAAGCCGGCTCAAATTTCTCATCTGAGAGAGCACCAGGGTCAGGCAGGCCGGGCCGCTCCCGGAAAATAGGATCGCCGCTCGCTGTTGCGCCGGTTTCGGCGTGGCTTAGGGCAAGATGCTCAGGCATGCCTGCCAGCAGCGTGGGCTTCGCAATTATTCCAACACGTCTTTCACCAACTCCGACCGGTGGTTGCTGGGGTTTGCCCTGTCGTGACTGCTTGCGGACACATCTGGGAGTTTGCACTATGACGGCACAGGATATCAATCGAGATACTTTTCTGTCCGCGGTAGGACCCGCGGTGTCGGGTTCCGAACTGCGCCCGAGCCTCAGCACTTTGCGGCTGATCTTTCTCATTGTCGCTGCTGCTGCACCGATGGCCGCTGTACTCGGCGTAGTGCCCGTCGCATTCGCATTCGGCAATGGTGCAGGAGTGCCGCTCACATTCGTGGGCGTCGCCATCGTGCTAAGCTTGTTCGCGGTCGGATATACGGCGATGAGCCGGGAGGTCGTGAGCGCTGGCGCCTTTTATGCCTATATCGCTCGCGGCCTTGGCGCGATCCCCGGTCTCGGATCAGCTTTTCTTGCGATCCTCGCCTATCTGACGTTCGCCTTCGGTGTTGTTGGATACTTTGCCTTCTTTGCGCAGCTCGCACTGCATGACATCTTCGGTATCGATGTTCATTGGATCGTGACTGGCGGCTTCGCGATCCTCTTCTGTGCCGTGCTTGGCTATCGACAGGTGGATTTCAGTTCTCGGATGTTGGCGATCCTGCTGTCGGTGGAATTTGCGGTGCTGATTGCACTAAACGTCAGCGTGATCTGGAGCCGAGGCCTAGCGGCTTTCCCGACGAGCGTGTTTAATCTCGACGCAGTCGCAAGCGGCGCCCCGGGTGTTGCCGTTATGCTGGCCTTCACCTGCTTCATCGGCGTCGAATCCGCTGCCATCTATTCCGAGGAAGCCGAGGCACCGACCCGCAGCGTCGGGCGAGCAACTTTCGGCTCCATACTGCTCATCGCTGCCTTTTATTTCGTGACCACCTGGATCAGCATCGGCGCGGTCGATGGCGATATACACACCGTCGCGAATGAGCAGGTCGCTAACTTGTATTTCGGCCTGAGCACCCAGTACATTGGCAGCTCCGTCACCGTGCTGATGCAGATCTTCCTCGCCACCAGCATGTTGGCGACGGGACTGGCCGTCCATAATATCGCGGCCCGCTATATCTTCTCACTGGGGCGCCAATCGTGCCTCCCTGCCGTATTGGGGCGCGTCCATAGCCAGCATGCCTCGCCGCATGTGGCCAGCGTGCTGGTCACGGTGGTCACCATTGTTGCCACCATTGTCTTCTACTTGGCGGGCAGTGATCCGCTGCTCGGCTTCGGGGCTGTTGGCGTCGGGCTGGGCACGGTCGGTATCATTGCCTTGCAGGCACTGACCAGCCTTGCGGTTATCGCCTACTTTGCCAAGGCTCGACGCTCCCATTGGTGGATCACCATTCTTTCTCCTCTATTGAGTTTTCTCGGGCTCGCGGCTGCCGTTGCCCTGGCTGTCAGTAAGTTCGATCTGCTGACCGGAAGCCAAAGTGCGGTGGTGCTTACTCTGCCGGTCGGACTGCTGGTCGCCTTCATTGCCGGCTGCTTCTACGCAACATTCCTGCGGCGCGGGCGACCGGAGATCTTCGCCCGTCTGGCGCAGGACTTTGGCTCCGTCACGTGACCGAAGGACACGCGGCTCAAACGATGAAGTGAGGTGACTGGCTATATCGCCAACAACCCGTGCAACAAAATTGAAAGGTGAGGTCATGTTACAATCGAGCGGGCTCTTGGAAAGACGTCATCGCGTTTTGGGCACGCGGTCGCCAATCTTCTACGATGAGCCACTTCAACTTGTTCGAGGATCCGGAGTGTGGGTCGAGGACAGTTCGGGAAGGCGCTTTCTGGACGCCTACAACAATGTTCCCCATGTCGGCCACTGCCACCCGCACGTTCTTGAGGCACTTTGCCGCCAAGCCGGCCTCATTAACATCAACACACGCTACCTCCACGAGAACGTTGTCGAATATGCCGAGCGCTTGACGGCAACGTTCCATCCGGAACTATCCGCAGCAATGCTGACCTGCACCGGCACTGAGGCCAACGAGCTTGCGCTCCGCATGGCCCGGTTTCTTACTGGCGGCGAGGGGATCATTGTCAGCGCTTTCAGCTATCACGGCAATTCCCGGTCGCTCGCGGAGGCAACCACAGGACTTCCCGCGCCTGAGGCTTTGGCGTCGCATGTGAGAGCAGTCGATATCCCCGACTTAAGTGGTTATGATGGTGATCCGGAGATCCTTGCAAAAGACTACGCCGAAAGGGTCAAGGCGGCCGTCGAATCTCTTCTGGAAGCGGGCTACAAACCTGCGGCCTTGCTGTTCGACACCCTTTTCTCGACGGAGGGATTGCCGAGTGTACCGCCGGGCTATCTCGAACAAGCCGTCGCCCATGTGCGTGCCGCCGGGGGAATGTTCATCGCCGACGAAGTTCAGCCGGGGCTAGGCCGCGTCGGCGATCACATGTGGGGATATCAGGCATATGACGTCGTGCCTGATTTCGTAACGATGGGAAAATCCCTCGGCAACGGCCATCCGCTGGCGGGGCTGGTAACAAAGCGCGATTACCTCGAAGCCTTCACCGCAAAGGCACTTTACTTCAACACTTTCGCTGGCAATCCGGTGTCGGCAGCAGTGGGCACTGCGGTACTGGAGGTTATCGAAGAAGAAGGCCTACGCGACAACGCGCGCAAAGTTGGTGAACATCTTCAAAGGGGCCTTGAGCATCTGCGCGCGAAGCATTCGCTGATTGCCAATGTACGAGGGAAAGGTCTTTTCTTTGGTATCGACTTGGTCGAGGAGGATGGAAGACCGGCCGCAAGTAAAACCCGAAGGCTCATTCATGCGATGCGTGATCGCGGCATATTGATAAGCCGCATCGGCCCTAGGGATAACGTCTTGAAGATGCGGCCGCCATTGCCCTTTTTCGTCGACCACGCCGATCTACTGATTTCCACGCTCGATGATGCGATCACTTGCCTGTGAGGTTTACCATGACAGAATTCTCTTTCCTCCCCCTCGAAGAGCAAGTCGCGGCGATGCATCAGGTCGCGGAAGTCGCCCTCGCCAGTTGGCCCGGGTCGTTCACGCGGATGGACTTGATAAAATATCGTGAGAACGGCGTATTTTGCGTTGAGAGCAGCGAGGGTCGGAAGTTCGCCTTGCGCATCCATCGCCACGGATACCACACTGACAACGAGCTTTTGTCTGAACTGCAGTGGATGGCGGCCCTGGCTGATGCAGGAGTGCCGGTACCCAGCATCGTCCCAGCCAAAAACGGCGCGCTGTTGGCCAAGATTCAGGTTGGGTCGTTTCCCGTCTTCCAGGTCGATATGTTGGATTGGCTTTCCGGCAAGCCCGTCGGGTCGGCCGAAGAGGGCAGCGAGCTGGCCGTCGAGGAGCTTTCCGAGCTTTATTTCGAAGCCGGTGCCCTTGCTGCAAAACTTCACGATCACGCGAGTCAGTGGAGCACGCCGAATGACTTCGTTCGCCATTCGTGGGATGAAGAAGGATTGATTGGTGCCAAGCCTTTCTGGGGGCAGTTTCGTGGGCTCCCGGCTCTAAAGGAACATCTGCCGCTGATTGATGCTGTTTGCCGGCGCGCCAGGAACGACCTCGAAAAGCTTGGAAAATCCCCTGACTGCTATGGTCTCGTCCACGCCGACCTCGTGCCGGAAAATCTGCTGAAATGCGACACAGGCCTGATGCTTCTCGATTTCGACGATGCGGGCTACGGCTGGCATTTGTTCGAACTGGCGACGGCCTTGTATTTCTACGTCGGCAGGCCGGAATACGCGGCTCTTCGCGATAGCATTGTTGCCGGCTATCGATCGCTTCGCCCGCTATCCGATGTGCACCTCGATAACCTCGATCTCTTTTTGGCACTCCGCGGTCTGACTTATCTGGGGTGGGTGACGACGCGCAGCGAGACCCAGACCGCAAAGGAAATGACTCCGCTTCTTGTCGCACAGGCAGTGCAGGTCGGGACGGCTTATTTACAGATGCTGGAATGAAGCCTCCGCGGCACACCCGCGGAGACCCTGGCGCGCCCATCACCTCGAAAGTGCTCGTCAACGGAGTTCCGCGCCGTCGCGGCCTGCTGCTCAACTGAAAAACGCCGAGAACGGCAATTCAAGGGGATACGACAATCATGAATTCGAAACGACTCGCAGGAAAGACCGCGCTCGTCACAGGGTCCGGGCAGGGGATCGGGGCTGCCATCGCACGAACGTTTGCTGCCGAAGGCGCGCAGGTTGCGATCGTGACGCGCACGGCGCGCACCGGGAAGGAGACGCTTGACGCAATCCTTGCGACTGGCGGTCAGGCCATGCTGCGCGTGAGCGACGTCGGCTCGGCCAAGGAGATTGAAAACGCGGTCGCCGATGTCGTCTCCGCTTATGGCAAGCTCGATATCGTCGTGCACAACGCGGCTTCATTTGCGGCCGGCACGGTCGAGGACCTGGACGAGGACGCCTTAGACCAAGCACTGAGCGTCAATCTGAAAGCGGCATTCCGGCTTTCGAAGGCGGCAGTTCCGCACCTGCGTCGTCAGGGTGGCGGGCGACTGCTGTTCACGTCCTCTGTGACCGGGCCGCGCGTGGCGATGCCTGGCGCCTCGTACTATGCCGCCAGCAAGAGCGGCCTGAACGGCTTTATCCGGTCGGCCGCGATCGAACTCGCTCCCGACTGCATCACTGTCAATGGCGTCGAGCCCGGCTTTATCAAGACACCCGCCATGGACCTGCTGGCAGACGAGGCAGGTCAAAAGGCGATGGCGAAATACGTTCCGCTGGGCTGTCTCGGTGCGCCCGAAGATGTCGCATACGCGATGCTGTATCTGGCGAGTGACGAAGCGGGCTATGTGACCGGTCAGACCATCGTCGTCGATGGCGGCAGCACACTCCCCGAAAGCCCTGTCTTTGCCGACCAGGCGGAGGGTGTGAAGAGCCTCGACCGGAACTAGTGCTTCAAGCCGAAGGAGTTGCTCGAACTTCTCTGTAGCTCAATCCCATTCGGTCAGCGTCGACTTGGAAATCCTCATCGAGCTCGAAACTCCTCACGGTCTTCGGCCGTCTTTAAGAATACCGCTGCACGCCAAGATCGGCGAACTGACACTGGAGAATGATTTTTTGTCCGGTGCGCTCGGCAAGGCGGGATTACTGGGCGGAAAGAAATGATCGACTGCACTCACAAACTTTCGGTCGTGCGCCAGGTGAAGAGCTACTCGGCTTCAGCCGTGGTGAAGTTCAGGCAGTCGAGTCCAGCCAGATGGTGACGGGTCCATCGTTAACAAGACATACCTGCAAGTCTGCCCCAAATACTCCTTCGGCCACCCGCAGACCATAATCAGCCAAGGCGTTGGAGAAATGGCCGCATAGCTGTCGAGCGGCCTGAGGAGCTGCTGCCTTGGAATAACTGGGACGATTGCCTCTAATTTCTGCTGCGAGCGTGAATTGGCTCACGACAAGTATGTCGCCACCAATGTCGAGAATAGAGCGATTCATGCGATGTAAGTCGTCATCGAATATCCGCAGATTCACGACCTTACGGGCGAGCCACTCCGCTTCGCTTTCATTGTCCCCTCGCATTACGCAAACGAAAAGCAGAAATCCGTGACTGATCTCACCAACTAATCGATCACCAACCGATACCGCCGCAGATGACACTCTCTGTAGCAATGCCCGCACGTGCCACCCCTTCCATTCTAAGGTCCCGCCTTCGGTATAGGACCCATCGCATAGCAATAGAACCGGAGCTTCAACTCTGATTTGCGTGGCGCACTATCGGGTCTAGCTTGGAGCTTGAACGGCCATGCAGGTGCCAGTTGCTATTGCACATTGTATAAGCCTCGTTCCGTCGGCGCTGGACTGAGATAACTCTGCAGTTGCAACCAGTATGCGGTTGCCTCGGTGAACTGTCCGACCTGTAGCGACGAGAGGACCGTCAGTGACCGAAATGGGGCGCAGAAAGTTAACTTTGAGTTCAACGGTCGTACATACTTTATCGCTGGGCACGCAGGTGCTGCAGGCCCAGGCAAGTGTTGTGTCAAGGATTGTAGCTATTACTCCCCCCGCTACCAGTCCGATTGGACTTCGAAGTCCATCATGTGGCGTCAACTGAAGCTTCACTTCGCCTTCTGTTGCGTCGATGACCGAGATTTGTAAGAGATCGTAAATCGGAGGCAGCTCCCTGGAGCCGTCGCGCATTGCTTTCAATGTTTCTAGTGCCGATTCCATCATCATCTCCTGACGGGTATGCCCAGCAATTGGCGAGCTTCAGTGGGCGTTGCAGTTTCTAGCCCAAGTTCTGAGAGGATCCGACGCAGTTTCGTTACTTGAGACGCGTTGTCGGGGGCAAGCTGTCCTTTCTCAAGCCAAAGGTTGTCCTCCAGGCCAACTCGGACATGGCCGCCCATGAGGGCCGCCATCGTGCCCAAACGCATTTGGTTTCGACCGGCCGCCAGGACTGACCATTGATAGTCGTTCCGAAAGAGGCGATCTGCTGTTGAGCGCATATGGTAGAGACACTCAGGATCGCTGCCTACTCCGCCAAGAATGCCAACGACTGACTGGATGAAAAGTGGCGGTTTCACGAGTGATCGCTCAAGAAAATATGCCAGAGTGTAGAGATGGCCGATGTCATAGCATTCGAACTCAAATCGAGTTCCATTCTCACTCATCTCCAAAATGATGCGCTCGATGTCTTCAAATGTATTCCGAAACATGCCCCTTCGCGAGGATTCCAAGAATGATTTTTCCCATTCGTGCTTCCAGTCTCTATCCTTCTGCGCCAGGGGGAAAATACCGAAATTCATTGTGCCCATATTGAGCGAGCACATTTCTGGCTTCAGTTCGCGCGGTGCCTGCAATCTTTCATCGAGACTCATCGTGGCACTTCCACCGGTCGTGAGCGCAATGATCGCGTCTGTCGATTCTCTGATGCGAGGAACAAATTGCCGAAAAATTTCGGGATCCGGTGTGGGTTGGCCGGTGATCGGATCACGCGCATGCAGGTGCAGCATGGCAGCGCCCGCAGTTGCGGCGTCAATGGCCTGTTCTGCAATCTGCTCCGGTGTGATTGGAAGGTAGGGCGACATAGAAGGGGTGTGTATTGAACCCGTAATCGCGCACGTAATGATAACTTTCGAATTGTTTTCGGCCATTGGGGTCTCACGAGTGGTGTTGGAAATTGTGACGCGGGCAAACCTGATTAAAGTTTGGTGGGTTTGCTTGCTGATCGTGCGCCATGATCTTTGACGAGGTTGAGAAGTTCTGTTTTAGTATCGACAATATGCTTTCTGACGAGCTCTTCGACTTCACCTCTGGATCTTGAGAGAAACGCGTCCATTATTTCCTTGTGATCCTGAATAATACGTTTGGCTGCATCAGAGGTT
This sequence comes from Phyllobacterium zundukense, assembly GCF_002764115.1. Classification (NCBI taxonomy): domain Bacteria; kingdom Pseudomonadati; phylum Pseudomonadota; class Alphaproteobacteria; order Hyphomicrobiales; family Phyllobacteriaceae; genus Phyllobacterium; species Phyllobacterium zundukense. Next base: position 104,365 of record NZ_CP017943.1, read on the forward strand.
TCCACAGCCAGCAGAGAATCGACCATATCCTCCATCGCTCGAACGAGATGAAGAGCACTCAAGCGCAATATCGGATTTGGACAATATTGCGCTATGACAGCATGAAAATTTATCTCAGCGAGTTTGTGTGCTCTGGGGCTGATGTTGCCTATCAGTCCCTGTTCGCAATCTGTTATGGAGTCTTGCATTTGTTTGATCCCATCGTCGTCGATGGAATCGAACGATAGAACGGCGACTGCTGGTTCAATCGCCAGCCTGGCTTGGTAGAGGTCTGTCCAAGATGCGCTCTCGAAATAAAGATACGAAGCCATGCCGTCGGTAATCGCGTCGGTGGGAATCGCGGAAACCGAAACTCCACCGTTTCTGCCTGACGATATCGAAACGAGTCCTTGCGCTTCCAGGATAGCAAGCCCCTCACGAACCGTCGCACGTGCCATGCCAAACTGCTCAATAAGGCTCTTCTCGCCGGGCAGTCGATCGCCAGGACCCAAGCCCTGCTTTATGATTTCTTTGCGAATGTGATCTGCAAGATGCCAAGCTTGACGTCGGCTCAACCCCATTTGAGGTTGACCGAGAGTTACTTTGTCTTGCTGTTCAATCTGTTTTGTTGACACTAAAGTCGTACCTCCTATCGCTGCCACGTTTGGCTCGCTAAAGATAATTACCAAATCGCTCGACAAAAACTCTAGTAGCATCGAGAAAGCCCAAGATCTCGGACTCCGTTGTTTCGAGCGAAAGGTAAACTGATCCTCGTCGGGCGGTGTAGTAGCCGCTCATTAGTAGATGCAAGTGGTACAAATCGTGCACTTCCTTCGATTCGAAGTGAACGCATGAAAGCGAGCCCTGCCCGGAGATGCTCATCTTTTGTTTGTCGGGCGAAATCGACGAGAATTGCTCCCTCGCGGCGTCCCCCAGTCCGTTGATACGGTCAATCGCCTCCTTCGTAAGAACTGTTGAAGCAGCAAGGCCTGCCGCCATTGAAAGGACGTTGTTGTTGAACGTGCCTGCATGAGCCACGGCGTCTGGACGTCGCATATCCAATCGATCGATCAACTCGGCCCTTCCTCCGAACGCTCCGAAGCTTAATCCACCACCAATGTATTTTCCGAGTGTTGTGATGTCAGGATAGATTTCGTGAAGTGCCTGCATGCCGCCGAGATTTAGTCGGGAGGACACGACTTCATCGAATATCAAAATGACGCTGTGCTCGATGCATTTCGCCTGCAATTTTACCAAGAACGGTCTTGTGGCGGGGATCGCGCCGCCGGCTGACATAACTGGTTCGATAATGCAGGCGCCGAATTCGCTTCCATGAAGAGCAAACATTTCATCCAGCGCATCTTCGTCGTTGAACGGCGCCACTTTCTCATGAAAGTCGATATTGAGAGGCATTCCTCCGTTAGGATACCATATGAAGCCGCCATGATATCCACCCTTGAAGAACAGGACGCTCTTCCGGTTGGTGACATGAAGTGCCAGTTGAATTGCCGCGATGTTCGCTTCAGTTCCCGTATTGCAAAACCGAATGCGCTCCATGTGGGAAAATCGCTTTGTCAAGGCGCTGGCGAGACATGCCTCATAGCGATTCGGTCCCCCCAGGTTAATTCCGTCTTCAAGTGCGGTCACAATCGCGTCCTTGATCGCGGAATTGGAATGGCCGAACAAACCCGCCGAGTACTCGTTCAAAAAATCACTGTATTCATGTCCGTCTACATCCCAAATCTTCGATTTCAGCCCCTTGGCAATCGAAAGCGGGAATGGCGGGTAATACAGCACACTTCGAGTGCTGCCTCCCGGAAAGGCGGATGCCGCCTCGTATTGGGCTGCGCTCTTGGGATTGGCGTTCGCGAATTTCCCTCTTTCTCGCTCTAAGACTGCACCGAGTTCATCCGCATTCTTCATCCGCTTTACCTCCAAGTTAGTTGACAGCCGAAAAAAACCTGCCTACGAATATAATCATTATAACAATTATGATCATTTGCAAGGGGCGACGGCATGGTTCTCAGGTGCAGTGGAGCGGAGCAATCGTTGGTGACGCTAAGGAATCGCACAATTCCGCAGTTAATTGACGCCTTTCGAAGCCACGAGCTGTCTCCGGTCGACGTTGCCATCGACGCGCTTGCTCGCGCTGAGGAGGCCGCGGAATTCAACGCCTTTGTCTTCCTTGATCATGAGGCCGCGTTGGCGCAGGCTCGAGAGTCCGAAAAGCGTTGGATGGCCGGGGCGCCTCTCAGTGACATCGATGGCGTGCCTGCCACGATAAAGGACCTTCATCACGTTGCCGGTTGGAAGACATTTGCAGGTTCCGCGACCTCCGATGCCGACGAGAAACAAGCTGCGCGTCAAGAGTCTCCACTGGTGGCAAGACTGCGCGAAGCCGGTTGCGTCTTTCTGGGAAAGACGACTGTCCCTGAGTTTGGCTGGAAAGGTGTTACCGACAGCCCATTGACCGGAGTGACGCGAAATCCCTGGGACAAAACCAAGGTTTCAGGGGGCAGTAGCGGAGGAGCCGCGGTGGCGGCGGCTTTAGGAATAGGCCGCATCCACACTGGATCAGACGGAGGTGGGTCGATTAGAATTCCATCCGCGTTTTGCGGTGTCGTGGGGCTCAAGGCATCGTTTGGTGCGGTGCCACAGTTTCCGCTCGTATCGACAATGTCGAGCCACGGGCCGATGACCGCCACAGTCCACGAGGCAATTATTTCGCTACGGCATGCAGGAAAACGCGACCCGCGCGATTGGCTCGCTACCGGCTCCAACATTTTTGAAACCGTCTCAAGCGCGGAACTTCGGCCGCTACGGGTTGGCATGTGTCTGTCAGGAATAGGTCCCGAGCCAGACGACGAAATCCGTTTGGCGGTAGAGACTGCGGCTCGCACAATCGCCGGGCGCGAGGGGCGTGTCATTCCTGTTCAGCTTCCCGTCAGCTTCGAGGAGGTTCGGCAACTCATAGATATTTTTTGGGTACGCGACAGCGCAATGGATTGGGACCGAACGCCAGCCGACAGACGACATCGATTGGACCCAGGCTTGGTGGAAATGGCGCAGGCCGGATTACGGTTGTCGGCCGTGGAGATGGCGTATGCGGATTATCGCCGTGCCGCCCTGGCAAGCGCCGTCAATGTATTTCTCGACGAATTTGATGTCTTGCTGATGCCGGCTACGCCATTTGTAGCGTTCGACGTCGGTCAAGATTTTCCAGCTGAATCAGGAATGACGAATTGGCTGGATTGGGCCGCCAATCTGTATCTTTTCAATCTTTCGCAATCGCCCGCGATGTCGTTCCCAATGGAACGCTCTGCTACGTCAGGGTTGCCGATTGCGGTCCAGATTGTCGCCGGGAAGTATCGCGACGCGGTAATTCTTGACGCGGCAATGCGCCTGGAGGCGCGAAACCCACAATAAAACAAAGGGAACAATGTTATGCTGAAGTATGTGCTCGCTTTTGCGATAAGTGCCAGCCTCTTCACAGCTCACACGGCTGCGTTGGCTGGAGAAGATGAGCTGCGATTTGGACTGGATGGCGGCTACCCGCCGTTTGCATCGCCAAATCCCGATGGCCAATTGGTCGGCTTTGATATCGACCTTGGAGAAGCGCTGTGTGCAGAAATGCACCGCAAGTGCGTGTGGGTGCGTCAGGAGTGGGACGCGCTTATCCCGGGCCTCGACACCAACAAGTTCGACGCCATCCTTGCGAGCATGCTCATCACCCCGGAGAGAAAAGAGAAGGTTTCCTTCACAAACCCATACTATGCAGCGAAAGCAGTATTCGTAGCGCCAAAATCCAATACGGTCGCGAAAGTGACACCTGCGGATCTTGACGGAAAGACTGTTGGTGTGGAAACCGCGACGGCCTATGGAACATACCTGCAGTCGAAGTATGGCGACAAGGTCATGGTTCGCGATTACCCAACGGTAACCGAGGCCTTTGCCGATCTTAAGGCCGGGCGTATCGAATACGTCTTGAATGACGCGAATTCCAGCTACTTCGCGATCAATCGCGACGGCGATGACGGTGCTTTAAAGCTGATTGGCGAGCCATTAGTCGACTCGATGCTCGGCGAAGGGGTCGGCATCGCCGTCCAGAAGCAAAATACCGAACTCCTGAAAGCTCTGAATACTGCCCTCGATCAGGTGGTGGCGAACGGCACCTATTCAATTATCAACAAGAAGTATTTCCCCTACGATCTGAGGTAAGAAATGGTACGCGATCAAATTTGTACAGACGGCGCTGCAGATTGTTCTCAAGAGATAGTCAAGTGGGGTGTCGACTCTGAATATGGCGTCTTAAAAGACGTGCTGTTGTGCTCCCCAGAGCACTACGGTTGGGTGCCGATAAATTCGGTTGTCAAAGAAAAGATGACCGAAACGATCCCAAATGTGCTCGCTGCAGAGGAGCAGCACGAAGAGATCGTCGCTGCCTTCAAGGAAAACGGGGTCGATGTTCACTTCCTTCAACCGAAGCCTCACTTGATTTTCCAGAGCGACACCCGTGACAGCAGTCAAATGACGCCTTGGGGAGCCGCGATCCTGCAACTCAGACACATTGAACGGCGCGGTGAGTACGCACCGGTGATCGAGTTCTATCACTCAAGGGGCATTCCGATTTCGCTGATGTCTTCGATAGGAACGATAGAAGGCGGGGATATATCCATCACCAAACCTGGCCTTGTTATCGTCGGATACAGCGGCGAACGGACAACGCGGGAGGGTGCCGAGGAGTTCACGGCGCTCTTCAAAGAAGAGGGCTGGAGGGTTCATCTCCAGCCTTTCCCCGAGCATTTCTTGCACCTCGACGTTATCTTCAGCATGGCGGCGGAAAACCTCGCTCTTGTATGCACCGATGTGGTGCCAGATGCATTTCTCGACTTCCTTGCCCAGGAAAAAATTCGCGTGATACCGGTGACGTACAAAGAGGCGATGGAACTGGGCTGCAACGTCGTGTCGCTGGGCGATGACAGGGTGATGACATCCAAGCACAATCGGTCCGTCATCGAAAAGCTACGGGCTGAGGGCCTTAAGGTCGTCGATCCGTACTTTCCGGAGTTTGCAAAGGGTGGCAGCGGTATTCATTGCCTGACGATGCCACTTAGGCGGGAGACAGTTGCAGCATGAGCTTTCTGGGAGGATATGGGCACCTGATATTGGAGGGACTGGTGCTGACTGCCACCCTCTCCGTAGTCAGCGCCTTACTCGCCGGCGCGATCGGGTTGCTCTACGCGATGCTGACGTATGAAGATGGTACTATCGCATACGCATTGCGAGGCGTTTTCTTGATCGTTATGGCTGTACCTGAGTTTATAACGCTTTTGGTGCTCTATTTCGCCGGTACATTGTTGCTGCAGAAGGTATTCGGCCGTGACTTTGAATTGTCGCCCTTCTGGGGCGGCAGTTTCGCGCTCGGAATAGCTTATGCAACCTATTTCGGAGAGTTGATGCGCGGCGCGCTGAAGAGCATAGACAGGGGGTTGCTCGAAGCCGCCGCCGCGTTGGGTCTTCAAAAACGGCAATCTCTTGCTTTGATCAGAGCGCCATTGGCCATCAGGATCGCCGCGCCGGGCGCCCTAAACCTGTGGGTATCGCTCATCAAGGATACATCCATCGTTTCGTTGATTGGCTTTGCGGAGCTCATGCGGAACACGACCGTCGCAGCACGCGTGACCGGCGCAGCATTCGAATTCTATGCGCTGGCAGGTTTAATCTACCTCGTCATGACATACAGCTCGAACTGGTTCTTGGGCAGACGTCTGTCGTCCCCTGGTCTCAAGGAGCCACACACATGGATGTCAATCTAATTTGGTCAAGCATCCCGGTGTTGGCGCGTGGCCTTCAGAACACGATGCAAATCGTTGTGAGTGCCACATTACTAGGTGGCGCGCTGGCCCTCGCCGGTTCTATTCTGACGTTGTCAAGGCAACTCTGGATAAGGAAGAGTGTGCAGGTATGCAGCAGCATCATCCGAGGCACTCCCATCCTGGTGCAGCTATTCTTCGTATACTATGGTTTTGCGCAATATGAGTGGATCCGGAATTCATGGTTCTGGTGGATTTTAAAAGAACCGATTCCCTGCGCGACTATGGTGTTCGCAATCAATCACGCAGGTTACCTCGTACCTTTGTGGACGGGCGCGTTCGCTGGCGTCAATCGTGGGCAATGGGAAGCAGCGAGGTCACTAGGGCTTTCAAAAAAGATAGCGTTTTCTTGGATCATCTTCCCCCAAGCCGTCCGTCTTATCCAACCAGCATATCTCAACGAGATAATTTTTTTGCTTAAGGGAAGCGCGTTGTTAAGCGCTATCGCTGTGGCCGATTTGCTTGGTGTTGCACGCAGGATTTCGTCTGCACACTTTGCCCCGCTAGAAATGTTCTCGGTGGTTGCTTGCGTCTACGCTGCCATTGTCCTGACGATGATGGGGATCGTGGCATATGTCAGGAGAAACAATGGAAATGAGTAGTAGAAGCAATTACCTGATCGATGCAGATCGCCTCTGGGACAGTTTGATGGAGATGGCGAAAATTGGCCCGGGGATAGCCGGAGGCAATAATCGCCAAACTCTCACGGACGAAGATTCGGAGGGGCGCCGCGTTTTTGCACGGTGGTGCGCCGAGGCCGGATTGAGCATTGTGGCGGACGACGTCGGGAACATGTTCGCGCGACGACCTGGCCATGATGACGCAGCGTTGCCGGTCTATATGGGAAGCCACTTGGACACTCAGCCTACGGGTGGGAAATATGACGGTGTGCTAGGTGTTTTGGCGGCACTTGAAATTGTCCGGACGCTTAATGATCTGGGCGTACGGACGAAAAGGCCCATCGTTATTGCAAATTGGACAAACGAAGAGGGCGCCAGATTTGCCCCCGCGATGCTAGGCTCAGGGGTCTTTGTCGGAGCGATCGACAAAGCCGTGGCCTATTCAAAAGTCGATGCACATGGGCGCACTTTTGGTGAAGAGCTTGCACGGATTGGATGGCTTGGAGATGAGAACAGCGGGTCGCGCCAAATGCATTCTTACTTTGAGCTGCATATCGAGCAAGGCCCAATCCTCGAGGCGCAACAGATTGATATCGGTGTCGTAACGCACTGTCAGGGCCTCAGATGGATAGAGTTCACGCTCACCGGCAAAGAGGCGCACACGGGCTCGACACCGATGAAAATGCGCGTCAATGCTGGACTTGCGTTTGCACGGATAGCAGATGCCGTTGAAACGGTGGCGAGAGAAACTCAACCCGACACCGTGGGCGGCATAGGCCAGGTAAACTTCTCGCCGAATTCGAGAAACGTGCTGCCGGGGCGCGTTGTCTTTACTGTAGACATACGAACAGCCAACGCAGCAAAGTTGAATGAAATGGAAGAAAAGGTTCTCGCCGCGGCCTATGCGATTTGCGATGAACTCGGCGTCTCTCTGTCTTTTGAGATCATCGGCCGGACAGAGCCGGTCACGTTCTCAAATAACTTGGCAGAAATTGTCAGACGTTGTTCCGATAGACTCAGCTATTCGCACAAGAACATCATATCAGGAGCTGGCCACGATGCTTGCTGGGCATCGCATGTTGCACCGACCGTAATGATATTCTGCCCCTGCAAAGGCGGGGTAAGTCATAATGAAACAGAAGAAATTTCTATCGATTGGGCGGCGCAGGGCGCGAATGTGTTGCTGCATTCGGTATTGGAGGTCGCGCAGGTGGTATAGCTGAACCTGGTAGCGGCTTTACCCCTATTTTGGTCCTCAGGCGGCAAACAACCTGAATCGTCGCAGCTTCAGGGACGTATAGTATTGCTTGCGAAGCGCAACTTTAAGGAAAATATGGATGCCTCTTCCGTCGCAGTTAAGCCTGGATCGAGAACGTGAGACTAATTGCATTGCAGCTCAGATTACAACCCTCAACAAGTGGTACGGTTCGCATCATGTTCTTCGGGACATCGATCTCACCGTGCGAAGCGGCGAGCGTATCGTCATTTGCGGCCCCTCCGGTTCCGGAAAATCGACTCTTATCCGCTGCATGAACCGGCTTGAAGAACACCAGCAAGGAACAATTGTCGTTGATGGTATTGAGCTCAATGAAAGCGCGAAAAACATTGATGAGGTGCGCCGTGAAGTCGGCATGGTTTTTCAGAATTTCAATCTCTTCCCACACCTTACGATTCTTCAAAACCGCACATTGGCCCCGATCTGGGTTCAGAAACTATCAAGGCGGGAAGCGGAAGAAACAGCGATGTTCTTCCTTGATCGGGTAAAGATCTCAGAGCATGCGCATAAGTATCCTGGCCAGCTTTCTGGTGGTCAACAGCAGCGTGCAGCGATCGCCCGGTCGATGTGTATGAAACCGCGCCTTATGCTTTTCGATGAGCCTACCTCAGCTCTCGATCCCGAAACGATAAAGGAGGTTCTCGATACGATGATACAGCTCGCAAATGATGGGATGACCATGGTGTGCGTGACACATGAGATGGGTTTCGCGCAAGCGGTGGCGGACCGAGTGATCTTTATGGATCAAGGACAGATTGTTGAAGAAAATGAGCCTCGCACATTCTTTAGCAATCCGGTCACTGAACGAGCGAAGCTTTTTCTCAGTCAGGTCCTTCATCGCTGAACACGAATGTTTTTCGATCGCTTGTGGCGCTTCTAATTGTAGCACGGAGGAAAAATGAACAAGGAAACGTCACCCCTTTGGGTTCCCGACGCAGGAGGCGCCGCTGCTCCGATGGCTAGATTCGCTGAACTCGCGAGCAAAATCTCAAATAGGGAGCTTCTAAATTTTAAGGACATTCATTGCTGGTCAATAGAGAAACCAGAGGCGTTTTGGGCACTCGTGTGGGACTTCTGTGAAATTAAAGGCGACCGCGGCGAAAGAGTGTTGATCAATCGCGATCAGATGTTGGATGCAGCGTTCTTCCCGGACGCAACCTTAAACTTCGCAGAGAATCTTCTGTCTAGAAATGGAGGGACGGACGCTATTGTCTTTCGTGGGGAAGACAGAGTGTCGTATCGATGGTCATGGGACCACCTGCACAATATGGTATCGAAGCTACAGCAAGCGTATCGCGCCGCGGGAATTGCGCAAGGCGATCGTATCGCCGCGATGATGCCGAATATGCCGGAGACGGTTGCCTGTATGCTGGCCGCCGCCTCGATCGGTGCGATTTGGTCTTCCTGTTCTCCCGATTTCGGAGAGCAGGGCGTCATGGATCGTTTTGGACAGATTCAGCCGAAACTGTTCATCGCATGCAATAGCTACTGGTACAATGGAAAGCTACAAGATGTGGCAGAGAAGGTTGGCAACATAGCCAAGGGGCTGGGCGTCTTCACTGTTGTGGTGCCTTACGCCAACGGGCTGCTTAATAAACGTATGGAGAATGAGATCACATCGCGTTTCGATGAGTTCATCGCTCCATTCGATGCTAAAACAGTAGACTATTCCAAGCTCTCATTTTCCCATCCTTTGTTTATTCTTTATTCTTCCGGGACGACGGGAATGCCAAAATGTATCGTGCACTCTGCCGGCGGTACGCTTCTGCAACATGTAAAGGAGCACCAGCTCCACTGTAGTGTCAGGCCAGGCGACAAGCTTTTTTACTTCACTACCTGTGGTTGGATGATGTGGAATTGGCTTGTCAGCGGGCTCGCATCCGGCGCTACTCTTTGCCTTTATGATGGCTCGCCCTTCGCTCCTGACGACCAAGTTTTGTTCAATTATGCTGCAGCTGAGAAGTTTTCCATTTTCGGCACCTCAGCCAAGTATATTGACGCTCTGCGTAAGAAAGGCGTTGCGCCGATTAAGACGCACGATCTATCCAGTCTGAGGCTGATCGCTTCGACGGGATCACCGCTCTCGCCCGAGAGCTTCTCTTTCGTGTATGAATCGATCAACGCTGATGTGCCCCTGGCTTCGATGTCGGGGGGTACAGATATCGTGTCCTGCTTTGTTCTGGGAAACCCGCTGTCACCCGTGTGGCGTGGAGAAATTCAGGGGCCAGGTCTCGGTCTCGCGGTCGATGTCTGGGACGATGACGGCAAGCCGCTGAGGGGTGAAAAAGGCGAGCTAGTCTGTACAGCGGCCTTTCCATCGATGCCGCTGATGTTCTGGAACGACAAGGGCGGAGACAAGTATCGTGACGCATATTTCGGACGCTTCGACAACACATGGAGCCACGGCGACTTCGCAAAATGGACAGAGCATGACGGCCTCGTCATACATGGCCGCTCGGATGCGACACTCAATCCAGGCGGGGTACGCATCGGTACCGCCGAAATATACAACCAGGTCGAACGGTTGCCAGAGGTTGTGGAAGCAATTTGCATTGGACAGGAATGGGAAGACGACGTGCGCGTCGTCCTATTCGTGCGGCTCGAAGTTGGGAAGACGCTGACCCCCGAGTTGATTTCCAAAATAAAAAGCGCGATCGCAACCGGCGCTTCGCCAAGACATGTCCCTGCGAAAGTGATACAGGTTCCAGACATCCCCCGTACCAAGTCAGGAAAAATTGTCGAACTCGCTGTTCGAGAGGTAGTGCACGGGCGCCCAGTGAAGAATAAGGAGGCGCTCGCCAACCCGGAGGCGCTTGACCTGTTTGAACGGATCGCCGAACTGAACCAATAACCATGGCGATGAGTTGCGCCGCAAACAGTTATTTTATGAATGCATGCTATCGTTCGGAAGTTATTGCTTTTGCAGCTCGTGCTGCAGTTGGATCATCCAATCGTGCTTTAGCCAATCTGCTGATCCGCGTGGTGGCCAGCCTTCCGCGCCAATGACGATTGCAGACCGAATGGCGGGACTACCAAACGATGCCGGATCGCTGTAGCGGTTGCGCTCAAGAATCTCGATGGAAAGTTCCCGCTAAACCGGTGAGGTCTCAGTGGCACTCAACACTCCGTTCTTCGCAGCTCCACCGTCAAGCTTAGCAGCGTCGCCCGTCTACTTTGTAGATCGGCCAAGAGGGAGTCGAGTTCGCGGATCTTATCCTCCATTGAGGAGAGGAGCCTCGATTTTCTCGTGTGGTCTTGAGGCGAATCCAGGTGAGCCGCAACTTCCCTCAAGCTGAAGCCAAGACCGCGGGCTCGGTTGATGAAAGGATAATCTCCAAGGCCCGCTCGTCATAGTCGCGATAGCCGCTGCGATGTCTCGGGGGGAGCGGTAGCAGACCCTGAGCCTCGTAAAATCGAATGCGCGAAATACTAACTCCCGCCCGCGCTGCCAACAAACCGATACGCATGACCTTGACCTTAAACCTAGGTTGAAGGTGTAGGAAGATGGCTGCCCGGTCAAGGGCGAAGAGGTAACGATGCAAACTATAGTGATGATTCCCGGCCTCGACAGCGACGTGGCTGTCTGGAGGCGAACGATTACAGCGCTAAACAGCGAGGTGAACGTAAGCGCGAATTTCTGCGCACCTTCTGACCTGCCACTGCGAATTTCCTCCAGAATTGATTAGAGTCCGGCCTGATGACGAAGGACGGACGAATGAAGAAGCAGAGATTTACGGAAGAGCAGATCATCGGTGTTTTGCGGGAGCAGGAGGCTGGGACAAAGACAGCCGATCTGTGCCGCAAGCACGGTATTTCAGAAGCAACGTTTTATAATTGGAAAGCCAAATACGGCGGCATGGAAGTCTCAGAGGCGAAGCGGTTGAAAGCGCTCGAAGATGAGAACGCCAGGCTCAAGAAGCTACTCGCCGAGCAGATGCTGGATACGGCCGCGCTTCGCGAACTTCTGTCAAAAAAATGGTAGGGCCCGCCGCCAAGTGTGAAGCCGTCACGCATCTGAAGGCCGTCATGGGGCTTTCGGAACGGCGGGCCTGCCAGATTATATCCGCCGACCGTAAGACGATCCGTTACCGGTCCTGCCGACCGCCAGAGGTCGAGTTGCGGGCGAAGCTTCGCGACCTCGCAAATGAGCGAAGGCGTTTCGGATATAGGCGGCTATTCATCCTGCTTCGGCGGGACGGAGAACCGTCCGGCGTCAATCGCATCTACCGCCTTTATCGCGAGGAAGGTCTTTCCATCCGCAAGCGGAAAGCCAGGCGGCGTGCTGTCGGCACCCGTGCGCCGATCCTCGTCGAAGCGAGGGCCAATGCTCGCTGGTCGCTGGATTTCGTCCACGATCAGTTTGCCTGCGGCAGACGCTTCCGCGTTCTCAACGTCGTCGACGATGTGACGCGCGAATGCCTGGCGGCGATCCCGGACACGTCTATCTCCGGTCGCCGTGTCGCGCGAGAACTGACGACACTGATCGAACGGCGCGGCAGGCCCGGAATGATCGTCTCCGACAACGGCACCGAACTAACGTCGAATGCCATCCTTGCCTGGTCGAAGGATCACAAGGTCGAGTGGCACTACATTGCACCGGGAAAACCGATGCAGAACGGCTACGTGGAAAGTTTCAACGGTCGCATGCGAGACGAATTGCTCAATGAGAGTTTGTTCTTCGGCCTCGATCATGCCCGCAGTGCCATTACTGAATGGGCTGACGACTATAACAATTTCAGGCCGCACTCATCGCTCGGATACCAGACCCCGGCAGACTATGCCGGGACCATCGCCGCAACCGGCTCCAGCGCTGCGCAAGATGAAAGCTTCGCGTTTCCGCAGGTTGCTCACACCGCGCCATTTGGCGTATTCAAAACCCCCGAGGCTCTAGTCGCCGCTGGATGAAAGTTCAATGGCAGGTCACTGCCATCGGAGAGACTTATTGGATCGAGTTCACGCCGCCCACGGCATCGCGCGGGTCTTTTCGGTAGCTCCTGATCGCAGCGCGAACTTTCATGGGAATTTCTAACAAAATCAAAAGTCGTTTGCCGCCGATGCAGCGATTGTTCGATTCTCTTCAAGGCGGTCATTGGAAATCACTCATCCCGATATGCTTTAAAGAGTGATTGTTGAATTCTAGGAACCAATCGGATTCGATGAAAAATCTGATATTATCGGCATTTTCAAACGAAGGTTTATCAGCAGGTTGCGGCTCTGAACAAACGCCGAAATCAAGGACTTCTTGTGCTTGAATTTGTTCGTCCGCGAGTTCGATCCTGTTCGTGTCCCACGGCATTCTCAAACTTCAAATATTCGCGGTTTAACAATGCGTATAGGACTCACGGCCAACGCGTTTGATCCGAAATTGAGGATGTTTGAAAGCCTTGCTGGTTTCGATATTATTTGATTACGAAATGAAGTCTGGCACGATCGGTCCTGTAGATAGCTATGAAATATTCAATCGGGTCGTCGCCATCTCCGTAAGAGCAGGACTCAATTGAGACCAAAGGTGTATTGGCTGAAACTTGCAGCAACTGCGCTTCTTCTGCGGTTGGCGTATAGGCTTCGATCCACCTTTCAGCGCGCTTGAGGCTGATGCCATATTGTCGGCGGAGGGTTTCATAAAGTGAGCGGTTTTCGAGCGGTAGCGCTTCAATTCCTGGAACTGCACTTTGCCGCAGACTGATGCGCACGAGGGTTCTCGGTTCCCCATCGACAATCATAACGCGGTCAATCAAAACAACGCGCTCATCCCTTTCGAGCCGCAGCAGTTTGCGCGCCCGCGAGGTGGGAAGGGCTACTTCCTGGCGAATAACACGACGTGTTACCAGCTTGTTCTTGCCCATCAACTCATCGCTGAAACCAACTGTTGATCCAATAAAATCCTGTTCATCACGCCGTTCGGCGACGAAGGTCCCCTTTCCCTGATGCTTGTACACCAAACGTTCGAAGACGAGTTGCTTCAATGCTTCACGCACAACCGTTCGGGAGACATCAAATGTTTCGCAAAGCTCGGTTTCGGAAGGAAGTTTTGAGCGAGGCTCCATCCTGCCGTCTGCAATCATCTCGATTATCGAAGATTTTACCTGTGCCCATAGTGGCGTTCCGCCGTCACTTATCGGGCGGCGTTCGGGAAGGCGCCTGCTCGCCGTTTTGGTGACCAACTTTCGTTGTTTTACAGATGTATTCATATCGGCAAGGGTATCCGAACATGATGGCGCAAGCGAAGCGAGTCGATCGTCTGGCTAATTTCATACTCCATGTGAGCCGCGCGCCATTTCAATGTTGAAGCAGCTATGCCGGCGACTTCCCGGATAACCCCGTCACTTGCCTTGTTCTCAAATGCCATCAATGTCCGTCGCAAAATAATATCGGCAAGCCGGGTCACGCGTTCATTTTTAACGATCCAAACGATTTCGCCAACAAAATAGTCTGGTGCAAAGGTTAGACGCTCATGATTGCAGGCTTCAACCTCGGCAGCAATAGCTTCGGCAGTGCTGCCGTAGCGGTTGAACAGCCTAGTTGCATCATCAACCTCCATGCGGCGAGATTGTGCGAGCGCCTGGCTCCTTGTCGCCAAGTCATACGGCTTCGGCGAAAACCCTTTGCCTCCGCCAACTTCAACCTCGAGAGTGTCGTGGATCCTTAACCTGCCGCAATGTCGCAATACCACATCCGACATCTGCGCCGCGCACGCCCGATAAGTGGTCCATTTGCCCCCCACCAAACTCACGACAGCGAAAGGGCGATCGTCATCAGGGCCAAAAGTCGTCAGGAAATGATCGCGACTAATTGCACCAGTGGCTCCGCCATCATTATAGGGGAGGGGTCTAACGCCAGCATAGGAAAACACGATCTCTTGTCTTCGTGGCTCCACGCCCGGCAGCACTTGTTCCAACACCCCGAACAAGTAGTCAATCTCACTGTCGGAGCAAACCGCATTGTCTGGATCGCTGGTACGAAGGTCAGTCGTCCCGAGCAAAACACGCGCTTTATCGAGCGCATAAATCAAGCAGGCGCGATGGTCATGAGTCTCGAAATATAACATCAGACCATCCAGTTTTGCTGCGAGATCTGGTCTTTCAAGGACAACATGAGAACCCTTCGTGCCTCCCATAAGGCGACAATCGATACCAAGGCCGCGGTTAACCTGATCGACCCAAGGGCCAGCGCAATTGACGACTATTGAAGGCTGCAACCAAAATGATTGCCTGCCGATCTCATCGTAAAGTTCGACCTTGCCGTCAATCGTACTCCGCAGAGACATGTATGGTATCGCGATCGATTCAGGGCAATCGCGTTCGGCGTCCCCGGCCAGCTCGAGCGCAAGTCTTTCTGGATGTGTTACGCGCGCATCGTAGTATTCGGCAACAGCCCGCACCTTGTTTGAAAGCCGGGATAGACGTTTCCTTACTTCGCTGGATCCCACGAGCCGATGGCGCGGCATTGTCTGATTGGATCTGCCGAAGCGATCGAAAAACGAAAGTCCTAGCTTTATGACGAAGATGCCTTTGGCACCTGGCGTTTTCTTCAGCCGCAGGAATCGCAATGCTGCCGAGAATGCGCCCCCCACCCAACTGAATGCGGGCACCCATACCCGCAAGGGATGGACGAGGTGCGATGCGTTGAGAAGCAGGTGATTGCGCTCGATAACCGACTCTTTCACCAATGCGAATTCACCGGTCTCGAGATAACGCAGACCACCGTGAATAAGCCGGGATGGAGCCGCACTTGTACCAGACGCAAAGTCCCCTTTGTCGATAAGCACTGCTGGACAGCCTTGCAGCGCCAGATCACGGTACAGCCCCAGTCCATTAACTCCGCCACCGACAATTAAGATATTGCCTGAGCGACCCTGTATTGCATTCAATCGCTCAAGAACATCAGCTCTGGTTCGCATTGCTACGCCCTCCCTCGGGTCCAACTCCGCCGTTCAATGGCAAGTCGGTTGCGTAGACTTATAATTACAAGTCAGAGTTTTGGAAAGCGGCTCTCGAATGTGAAGAGCACGAAAATTTGTCAAAAATGCCAATGGGATCGAGAAAACCATCGATTCTTTCAGAAACTGAAATGGGTGATTGACTATTATAAAAGTTTGGATAGGCTAACTCATAATAATAAGTTGTCGTGATCCAAAGTGCGAATTTTGGCAGTGCTCAGAGGAGTGGGCGAGTAAAGCGGCAAGAGGGAGGAGAAATGCGTGAGCGCCTCATCGGCATAGACGCCGGCGGGACAATGACGAAGGTTGCCCTGTTCGATCCTTTCGGAAACGAACTGGCATGCGAGCGTCGCCCGAACCAAATGTTGTTTCCCAAAGCGGGCTGGACCGAACGCGACGCCGACGCCATGTGGCAGGCGACGTGCCAGGCGATCCGAAGCGTGATGGAGAGGACCGGCACTGCGCCGGAGCAAATCATTGCGATCACACCGTCAGGATTTGGAGCAGGTGTTTTCATCGTCGACAAGGAAGGACGGCCGGTGCGCAACGGCGTTGTTTCCACGGATTCCCGCAGCGCTGCCCTAATCGATGAATGGTGGAAGACAGGTCTGTCGAAGGATCTTTCGACACACATACAACAGCGGATATGGCCCGGACAGACCTTGGCTCTGCTGGCATGGTTCTCGCGATTTGAACCACAGACACTCCACCGCGCCGCGCACGTCCTTCTATGCAAGGACTTTTTGAGGATGCGGCTGTGCAACGATATTTCCACAGATGCAACGGACGGCGGCTGTGCCGGTATTATTGATGTCAATACCGGTACAATTGCGAGCACCGCGCTTGAACAGCTCGGCCTCGGCGAGTGGATCGGTAAGCTGCCGCCAGTTTTGCCATCGACAGATATTGCCGCAGGTCTGAGCGAAGCCGCCTCACAACAGACTGGGTTGATTGCCGGTACGCCCGTGGCGCGCGGCGTTTACGATGTAGTGGGCTGCGCACTTGCGTCAGGGGTCACAGCTCCCAACCAACTGGCCGTTGTGGCGGGAACGTTCAGTATCAACTCCACACTACATTATCGCCCAACCTTGAACCCGCTACCGACTATTCAAGCGGCCTACCCGGTTGCCAGAACTTATCTTGCGACATCAGCCACGCCCACATCGGCCAGCAACCTGGAATGGATGTGTAAGACGATGCTTTCAGCAGAGGGTGATCGCGCCTTGCAGGAAGGCAAATCCATTTATGATGTTTGCAACGCATTAGTTGATATCGCCCTTAAGAAGGACAACGATATTTTGTTTTTCCCTTTCCTTTTTGGCGGTCCTCAAGGTGCTCCGGGAGGCTTTCTCGGTCTGACGGCTGACAACGATCTAGGTGACGTAATGCGAGCCGTCTATGAAGGCATTGTCTTTGCGCACAAGTACGACCTCGAGACCCACCTGAAAGGACCTGATGCGGCCATCCCCGACGTCGTGCGGCTTGCTGGAGGACCGTCGCGGAGCAACGTGTGGGCGCAGATGTTTGCGGACGGCTTAAATCTTCCCGTCGAGATAGCCAACGGTACGGAATTCGGTGCCAAGGGTGCTGCCATATGCGGCGCTGTTGCAAGCGGGCTTTATGCGGACATTGAAACGGCAATCGAGAAAATGGTCGTGGTCGAACGGCGCTTTGATCCCATTACCGAGAGGGTCGCTGCGATTGAAGAAAAGTATTCCACCTACAAGCAAACGGTTACCAGCATCGCTGCCATCTGGAACAAGCCGACAAGAAGCAAAACGTCGCTCCCACCGGGCAGTCAATGCGCCTTGGCAAACGAACACACACAAACACGCAGGGAAGAATTGTAATGGCTCATATAGGGGATCTGGTATCGGAAATGCTGGCGCAATATGGCGTGGAGCTCATATTCGGCATGCCCGGCGGCCAGACGACAGCGTTGCATGACGGCATCTCTCGCCGTACCGACCGAATTCGTCATATCTTGATGCGCGATGAGCGCAATGCGGCCTACGCCGCCGACGCTTATGCGCGGTTGACCGGGAAGCCCGGTGTTTGCGATGTCACAGTTGGCCCGGGAGCCAATCTGCTCTCCGCCGGATTTGTAGAAGCCTTGAATGCCTCCATTCCGATGATTGGCATTGTCGGTGAATTGCCGCTCGACTGGCTGCCGCTTAAGGACAAAGGAATTGCCTCCCAAGGCTTTGACCAGCTGACTTTCTTCAAATCCATTTCGAAGGAAGCTTGGCTGGTTCCATCCGTGGCAGCGCTGCCCGAACTGATCCGGACAGCGTTTCGCACAGCCACGTCGCCGCGCCAAGGTCCGGTTGCGTTGATTATTCCACACGACATTTTTGATGCCGAATGGGATGAAGAGAAAATCAAGATTGCAATCGACGATCGAGCGATCCGTGCGCCCTACCTGCGCTCGGCGCCGCCTGCGGGTCCGATCGAAGAGGCTATCAGCCTTATTCGCAGGGCCAAACGTCCGGCACTGGTGTGCGGCGGAGGCGTACATGGATCGGACGCAACCATGGATGTTGGTGTTTTCGCAGAAAAGCTCCAGGGCCTTGTAGTCACCAGTTTGACGGGCCGCGGCGCCGTGGCGGAGACGCTGCCATACGCCGCTGGCGCATTGAATCCGCTTGGTTCCTGGGCAGCTATCGAGCTGATCAAAGAGGCTGATCTTGTGATCTGGTGCGGCTCCAAAGCAAGCCAGAATACCGCGATGAATTGGACATTGCCTCTTCCGGAACAGGCTACAATTACAATCGATGCTGACCCATTGGAGCATGGACGAACGTTCCGTCCGACAGTCCCGCTGTTCGGCGATGTCCGCGAGACGCTCAGTCTGTTGAACGCTGCGCTCGATGATCAGTCGCATCCTCAATGGATCGAGCGGATTAGCGCGGTAAAGGCGGAAGGCGAAGAACAAAAACGCATCGAGATTGCTAGCGACCAAGTTCCGATCTCGCCGCCACGTGCAATGTTCGAGCTGGCCAAACGACTTGGTGAAGACGATATCGTGATTTCTGATGCCAGCTTCTCTGCGGGATGGATTGCCAATTTTCTCCCGGCCAAAAAGGCGGGCCGTAGCTTCCTTTATGCACGCGGACAAGGTGGACTGGGATATTCGACGCCCGCGGCCGTTGGTGCAGCTGCCACACGCCCTGGTGTCCGTGTCGTCACCGTGGCCGGAGATGGAGGGTTTTCCTACACGATCGGCGAATTGGCGAGCCAGCTGCAACACAAGCAACGGGTCGTGAACATTGTCCTGAACAATGGTCGGCTCGGTTGGATTCAGCTGTGGCAGGATATTTTCTTCAAGAACGTTCAATCTGCACTATTGGAGAACCAAAGCTGCAAGCCTGGATTTGCGGCTGCAGCGCAGGGTTTAGGTCTCGAAGGCTTTTACGTCGAAACACCCGACCAGATCGGGCCGGCGCTGGACAAGGCTTTCGCTTGCGATGGACCATCCGTCGTTGAAATTCGCATCGATGATCTTGCAACGCCCATCCACAGTTTCAAACGACGGATGAAGGAGGGAGCAAGCGAACCACGGCCCCGGCCCGGAACCGTCTACAAGCTGAGAGACTGGAAGATATCGCCAGGCTTGGAAGAGTAAGCATGGCCGGCGATCCAAAGTCTGGAGGGGCTTAAGGATTCACCGCATTCAGATCTCTTGTGGAGGTCGGACATATCAAATGAACAAGGTCATGATGAAAGCATTTGGGAGGAGTAAGAATGTTGGAACTGCGGAATGTATCCAAGGTGGTGGGTGGCAAGCCCCATCTCAGCGATATTTCGCTCAACTTGGAACATGCAACGCTGAATGTCCTGCTCGGGCCCACCCTGTCCGGCAAGACAAGCCTCATGCGCATCATGGCCGGGCTGGATGTGCCGACTTCCGGTTCTATATGGTTTGACGGCAAGGATGTGACGGGTGTTCCGGTGCAGAAGCGTTCAGTCGCCATGGTCTACCAGCAGTTCATCAATTATCCGGCCTTCACGGTCTATGAGAACATTGCTTCGCCGATGCGCGTGGCCGGCGCCGACAAAACGACGATCGATCGCGAAGTGCGCAAGGCCGCCGAAATGCTGAAGCTCACGCCTTTTCTCGACCGTACGCCGCTCAACCTTTCGGGCGGCCAGCAGCAGCGCACTGCACTCGCCCGCGCTATTGTAAAGAATGCCAAGCTGGTGCTGCTCGATGAGCCGCTGGCCAACCTCGACTATAAGCTGCGCGAGGAACTGCGGCAGGAATTGCCGAGGATATTCGCCGAGTCCGGCACGATCTTCGTCTATGCCACCACTGAACCCCACGAAGCTCTGCTGCTGGGCGGCAATACCGCGACCCTCGCCGAAGGCCGCATCACCCAGTTCGGGCCGACCATCGACGTGTTCCGCAAGCCGGATGACCTGATCACGGCGCAGACTTTTGCCGATCCGCCGCTCAACACCATTGCGCTGGCGAAGTTCGGCAAGGCATTCCAGCTGGAGGGCGGCGTCACGCTGCCAGTACCGGCGCATCTCGCCGAATTCGCCGATGGCACCTATACGATCGGCTTCCAGCCGCATCATATCAACACCGTCCGCAGCAATGCCGATGAGATTGGCTTGAGAGCAAGCGTTACCGCCACCGAAATTACCGGCTCGGAAAGCTTCGTGCATCTCTCCTTTGCCGATGCGCGCTGGACGATGCTTACGCACGGCATCCACATCTACACGCCCGACGAGGAGATCGACATCTTCATCGATCCACGCAATCTGATGATTTTCGACATGAGCGGCAATTCCGTCAGCCGCCGCCAGAAGCTGGCGGCATAGGGGGAACCATGGCACGCATCGACCTCAACCATATTCGCCACGCCTACGGCCCCAATCCGAAATCGGACAAGGACTATGCGTTGAAGGAAGTCCACCACAGCTGGGAAGACGGCGGCGCCTATGCTCTGCTCGGTCCATCCGGCTGCGGCAAGACCTCACTTCTCAACATTATCTCCGGGCTGATTCACCCGTCGCACGGTCAGTTGTTATTCGACGGCCAGGATGTGACCAACCTTTCTACCCAGGAACGCAACATCGCGCAGGTGTTCCAGTTCCCGGTCATCTACGACACGATGACGGTCTACGATAATCTTGCCTTTCCCTTGCGCAATCGCGGCGTGGCCGAGGCCGAAATCGACCGCAAAGTGCGCGAGACGCTGGACATGATCGATCTGGCCAGCTGGGCCAACAAGAAGGCACGCGGCCTCACCGCCGACCAGAAACAAAAGATTTCGCTCGGCCGCGGCCTGGTTCGTTCCGATGTCAACGCCATTCTCTTCGACGAGCCGCTGACGGTCATCGATCCCCACATGAAGTGGGTGCTGCGCTCGCAGTTGAAACAGCTGCACCAGCGCTTCGGCTACACCATGGTCTATGTAACGCACGATCAGACGGAAGCGCTGACCTTCGCCCAGAAGGTCGTGGTCATGTATGACGGCGAGATCGTGCAGATTGGCACGCCGGAAGAACTGTTTGAGCGGCCGAAGCACACATTCGTTGGCTATTTTATCGGCTCGCCCGGGATGAATGTCATGCCGGTGAAGCTTTCCGGCGGGACCGCTCAGATCGGCAGCCATCAGATCCAGCTGCCAGCGCCAGTGATGCCCGCCGCGGCAAAGACGGTCGAACTCGGCATTCGCCCGGAATATGTACGGCTCGGGCGTGCGGGGATGCCGGTGAAAATTGCCAAGGTCGAGGATATCGGCCGCCACAAGATCGTCCGCACCCGGCTCGAAAATCAGGACATCGCTATCATTGTCGGTGAGGGCGAGGATATTCCGGCCGAGCCGCATATCGCCTTCGATCCGAAGGGCATCAATATCTATGCCGATAGCTGGCGCGTGGGAGGAAACTGAACCATGGAAAAAACCTGGAACAACAAAGCCTGGTTCATGGTGCTGCCGGTGCTGCTGCTCGTGGCCTTTTCAGCCGTTATCCCGCTGATGACCGTCGTCAATTATTCGGTGCAGGACACATTCGGCAACAACCAGTTTTTCTGGGCCGGAACCGAATGGTTTGACGAAATCCTCCACTCCGAGCGGTTTCATGCATCGCTCGGGCGCAATCTCATCTTCTCCTTCATCATCCTTGCGATCGAGATTCCGCTGGGTATCATCATTGCGCTCAATATGCCGCGCAAGGGCTGGGGCGTTCCCGTTTGCCTCGTGCTGATGGCACTGCCGCTGCTTATCCCGTGGAATGTGGTCGGTACGATCTGGCAGCTCCTGTGCCGATCTGACATTGGATTGTTGGGCTACTCCTTGGCGAAAATGGGCATTGCCTATAATTATGCTGCCGATCCTGTCGCGGCCTGGTTTACGATTGTAATCATGGATATCTGGCATTGGACGAGCCTCGTTGTGCTGCTGTGCTATGCCGGTCTCGTGTCCATTCCCGATGCCTTCTATCAGGCGGCAAAGATCGATGGTGCCTCGCGCTGGGCGGTGTTCCGTTATATCCAGCTGCCGAAGATGAACCGCGTGCTTCTGATCGCTGTACTTCTGCGCTTCATGGATAGTTTCATGATCTACACCGAACCCTTCGTCGTCACTGGCGGTGGCCCCGGCAGTTCGACGACGTTCCTGTCGATCGATCTCGTCAAGATGGCGGTCGGCCAGTTCGATCTTGGGCCTGCCGCGGCCATGTCGATCGTCTACTTCCTGATCATTCTCTTGCTGTCATGGGTCTTCTACACCGTCATGACCAATTACGATGCGGAGCGCTGACATGAATGTTAACGACGCGAGCCTTCCACGGACATCCAGGCATGACGACATCCAGCAAGGAAAAATAGCAAAGGCGCTGGCGCGACAGATGCGCAAGCGCGGCGACGAATCCAAATTCTGGTGGCTGATCCCGACGCTCTACATCATCTTCCTGATGCTGCCGATCTACTGGCTCATCAATATGAGCTTCAAGACAAACAATGAGATCATGAACTCATTTGCACTTTGGCCGCAGAACCCGACGCTGCACAATTATGCGGTCATTTTCACCGATCCATCCTGGTACAAGGGTTATATCAATTCCATCATCTATGTGGTGATGAACACGGTGATCTCGGTGCTGGTGGCGTTGCCTGCAGCCTATGCCTTCTCACGCTACCGGTTCCTCGGCGACAAGCATTTGTTCTTCTGGCTGCTGACCAACCGCATGGCACCGCCCGCCGTGTTCGCGTTGCCGTTCTTCCAGCTCTATTCGGCCTTTGGCTTGATCGATACGCATATCGCCGTGGCGCTGGCGCACTGCCTGTTCAATGTACCGCTCGCCGTGTGGATCCTCGAGGGCTTCATGTCCGGGGTGCCCAAGGAGATTGATGAGACGGCCTATATCGATGGATACTCATTCCCGCGCTTCTTCGTAAAGATATTCGTACCGCTCATCGCCAGCGGCATCGGCGTTGCGGCCTTCTTCTGCTTCATGTTCTCATGGGTGGAACTGCTGATCGCCCGCACCTTGACGACGACTGCTGCCAAGCCGATCGCTGCCATCATGACCCGCACGGTTTCGGCTTCCGGCATGGACTGGGGCGTTCTGGCTGCGGCCGGTGTGCTGACCATCATTCCGGGCGCCATCGTTATTTATTTCGTCCGCAACTACATCGCCAAGGGCTTCGCCCTGGGGAGGGTATAATGGAAGCGACTAGGCGTTGGCCTGTAGTGCTGGCGGCAGTCGTCGCCGCTTTCGCAATCATGGTCGGGCTGCTTGTGGGAGCGGTTCCTTTCAAGGATGGTGCGCGTGACTGGTTCGCGCCACTGGTCAAAGGCGGCTGGATGGCCTGGACGTTCCCGACGGCACTGTTTTTCTTGACTATTTTCTTTCTGATGTCGCTGATGGCCGTATGGGAATATGCATCCCCAGGCGGCAATCCGCGTGTTGGTATCCTGCGCTTTGAAACAACGCGCGGCGACCGGCTCTTCGTTACGCTGCTCGGCAGCGCCTTCATTCATCTCGCCTGGCTGGGACTTGTCGGTCCGAACCTCTGGTGGGCTTTGGCTTTATCCGCGGTCTATGCCATCGGCGTATTCCGCTATGTCTAGAAATTAGGTGCCCGGCACCCGCCGGACATTTGACGATGCAATCGCAACTTTGGGAGGACAATCATGCGAACGCGAATTTTAACGACAACGACAGCCTTGGCGCTGCTGTTCGGTGCAGGCAGCGCCTGGGCCGGAATGGACGAAGCCAAGGCATTCCTTGACAAGGAGATTGGTGACATGTCGACCCTCGACAGGGCGGCGCAGGAAAAGGAAATGCAGTGGTTCGTCGATGCGGCAAAGCCTTTCGCCGGCATGGACATCAAGGTGGTTTCCGAAACCATCACCACGCACGATTACGAGTCCAAGACACTCGCCAAGGCATTCACCGATATCACTGGCATCAAGGTCACCCATGACCTGATCGGTGAAGGTGACGTGGTGGAAAAGCTGCAGACGCAGATGCAGTCGGGCGAAAACATCTATGATGCCTATATCAACGATAGCGATCTGATTGGTACGCATTGGCGCTATCAGCAGGCACGCAGCCTGACCGACTGGATGGCCAACGAAGGCAAGGATGTCACCAATCCCGGCATCGACGTCGATGATTTCATCGGCAAATCGTTCACCACGGCACCGGACGGCAAGCTTTATCAATTGCCTGACCAGCAATTCGCGAACCTCTACTGGTTCCGCTATGACTGGTTCAACGACGAAAAGAACAAGGCCGACTTCAAGGCCAAATACGGCTATGACCTCGGGGTCCCGGTCAATTGGTCAGCCTATGAAGATATCGCCGAGTTCTTCACCGGCCGGGAGATCGATGGCAAGAAGGTCTTCGGCCATATGGACTATGGCAAGAAGGACCCATCGCTTGGCTGGCGCTTCACCGATGCCTGGCTCTCCATGGCTGGCAATGGCGACAAGGGTATCCCGAATGGTCTGCCAGTCGATGAATGGGGCATCAAGGTCAACGACAAATCGCAGCCTGTCGGCTCTTGCGTCGCTCGCGGCGGTGATACCAATGGTCCAGCCTCAGTTTACTCGATCCAGAAATATCTCGATTGGCTGAAGGCTTATGCTCCGCCGGAAGCTCAGGGCATGACCTTCTCTGAATCCGGACCGATCCCGGCGCAAGGCAATGTCGCCCAGCAAATCTTCTGGTACACGGCCTTCACCGCAGACAGTGTCAAGGACGGGCTGCCGGTCGTTAATGCTGACGGTACACCGAAATGGCGCATGGCCCCGAGCCCGCATGGCGTTTACTGGAAAGACGGCATGAAGCTCGGTTATCAGGATGCGGGTTCCTGGACGCTGCTGAAGTCCACTCCGGATGATCGGGCAAAGGCTGCCTGGCTCTATGCCCAGTTCGTAACATCGAAAACCGTCGACGTGAAGAAGAGCCATGTTGGCCTTACCTTCATTCGCCAGTCGACGCTCGATCACAAGAGCTTCACCGACCGTGCACCAAAACTAGGCGGTCTGGTCGAGTTTTATCGCTCGCCGGCACGCCTGCAATGGTCGCCGACGGGTACCAACGTTCCGGATTATCCGAAGCTGGCTCAGCTCTGGTGGCAGGCGATCGGCGATGCTTCGTCCGGTGCGAAATCCGCACAGGAAGCCATGGACTCGCTATGTTCCGAGCAGGAGAAGGTTCTCGGACGCCTCGAAAAGTCAGGCGTGCAGGGTGATATCGGTCCGAAACTGGCCGAGGAACATGATCTTGCCTACTGGAATGCCGAGGCAGTCAAGGCCGGCCATCTGGCACCCCAGTTGAAGATCGAGAACGAAAAGGAAAAGCCCCAGACCATCAACTACGATGAGCTGGTCAAGAGCTGGAACAAGTAAGTTTCGGATGACATTGGCTGGTGGCGGAGGTGTCCGCCGCCAGCTGTGACGACAAAATCGACCATTGACGGCAAGTCAAAGTAGCATACGCTGGCAATAGCGATGGTAGTTCGCTTGAACTTTGGGAGGAGGCCATGGCAACGCGGCATGATGGCTTGCATGCCGAACATATACAGTCCGCATTGATCGGAAGTGCCGCTGCACAATCTGCGCTGATCGCATCCTGGGGCCGTTCGATGCGTCTTTACGGTTTGAATCCCGAAGAAGGCACTCCGAAAGTGCTCACCGACCGTGAACTGAAAGATGCGCGCGAACGGCTTGGATCATTAATCGATACCGCAGAGTCGACGCTGGACCGCCTTTATTCCGCCGTCGGTGGTGCAGGCTGCTGTGTCCTGCTAGCTGACAAGGATGGAATTCCGGTCGATCGTCGCGGCTACGAAGGAGATGACGCGACATTCCGTACGATCGGTCTTTGGACCGGAGTAGTGTGGAGCGAGGAGAGCGAAGGGACCAATGGAATCGGTACCGCGCTTGCCGAACAGAGGGCGCTTACCATCCACCGGGATCAACATTTCCGCAGCCGGAACACTGCGCTGTCCTGTACTGTTGCCCCGATTTTCGATCATCGGGGCCGCCTGATTGCGGCAATTGACGTCTCCTCGGCCCGCCGCGACTTGACCGAGGATTTCGTCAAACTCATTGCTGTTGCCGTGGTTGATGCCGCGCGCAGGCTCGAGGCTGAGAACTTCCGGTTGGTATTCCCCAAGGCAAGAATCGTTTTGGCGCAAGGCGCGGACGCCGCGAGCGAACGAGCCATGCATGCACTGATTGCTGTGGATGAGGATGATCTCGTTATCGGCGCTTCCCGCGCAGCACGCCATATGCTTGGATTGACCGATGAATCGCTCCGCAAGCCCTTGCCGGCTTCTGACGTTCTGGGCGAGCAAGCCAATGCCGAGCTCGATTATGCCACCGCAGAACGAGGCGCCATCCAGCGTGCTTTGGCACGTTCTGGCGGCAACATATCCGCTGCCGCAAACAATCTGGGTATCAGCCGCTCCACCCTGCATCGCAAACTGAAACGGCTCGGCTTTCCCGATAAGGTGTCGTTCAGCGATTTCTAACCGCAACTGTCGCAGAACTGCGACACATCAACGACGGCCCTGCCTTGGCTGGGCTGACATATAACTCATAGAGCGCGATCCTTGCCTTTGATACCGCAGGAGGCGGTGTTTTCAACGCAGCCGGTTTGCAGGAGCGAGCTGCGCTGCAAGGGAGGAAAATCCGTGAACAAGATAGAGTTCCACCGCACAGCCAAACCCTATTTCAAAAAGCGCTATGGCAACTTCATTGGCGGCAAGTTCGTCGAACCGAAGGCCGGCCGTTATTTTGAAAACACGTCGCCGGTAAACGGTCAGGTTCTTTGCGAGATCGCCCGTTCCGACGCAAGTGATGTCGATGCGGCACTCGACGCAGCGCATGCTGCCAAGCAAGCCTGGGGCCGTACGAGCCCTGCTGAACGCAGCGTCATGCTCAACAAGATCGCACAGGTGATGGAAGACAGCCTCGCTGTGCTTGCCCAGGCGGAAACCTGGGATAATGGCAAGCCGATCCGCGAAACCACGGCGGCTGATCTGCCGCTCGCCATCGACCATTTCCGCTATTTCGCCGGTGCGATCCGCGCACAGGAAGGTGGTATCTCGGAAATCGATCACGATACGGTGGCCTATCATTTTCATGAACCGCTCGGTGTCGTCGGTCAGATCATCCCGTGGAATTTCCCGATCCTGATGGCAGTGTGGAAGCTTGCCCCGGCATTGGCTGCGGGAAATTGCGTCGTGCTGAAGCCTGCAGAACAGACCCCTGCATCCATCCTGGTGCTCGCCGAACTGATCGCAGATATCCTGCCGCCCGGCGTGCTCAACATTGTCAATGGTTTTGGCCTCGAGGCTGGCAAGCCGCTTGCCTCGAGCCCCCGCATTGCCAAGATCGCTTTCACAGGCGAGACGACGACCGGCCGGCTGATCATGCAGTATGCCAGCCAGAACCTGATACCGGTGACACTGGAGCTCGGCGGCAAGTCCCCCAACATCTTCTTCAAGGATGTTACGGGCGAAGATGATGATTTCTTTGACAAGGCAATAGAAGGCTTCGTTATGTTCGCCCTCAATCAGGGCGAAGTATGCACCTGTCCGAGCCGCGCTCTTGTCCATGAGGCCATCTATGACAAGTTCATGGAAAAGGCGCTGAAGCGCGTGGAGGCGATCGTGCAAGGCGATCCGTTGGATCCGGCGACCATGATCGGCGCTCAGGCTTCAAGCGAACAGCTGGAGAAAATCCTCTCCTACATGGACATCGGCAGACAGGAGGGTGCCGAGGTGCTGATCGGCGGCGAACGCAATTTGCTCGCCGGTGATCTGGCGGGTGGATATTATGTGCAGCCGACCGTCTTCAAGGGTCATAACCGCATGCGCATCTTCCAGGAAGAGATATTTGGACCTGTTGTTTCAGTGACGACCTTCAAGGACAATGACGAGGCGCTGTCGATCGCCAACGATACGCTCTATGGCCTTGGCGCAGGTATCTGGAGCCGCGATGCAAATACTTGCTACCGCTTCGGACGTGCGATTCAAGCAGGCCGCGTCTGGACAAACTGCTACCATGCCTATCCGGCGCATGCCGCATTCGGTGGCTACAAGCAGTCTGGCATTGGCCGTGAAAACCATCTGAAGATGCTGGACCACTACCAGCAGACCAAGAACATGCTCGTCAGCTACAGCCCAAAAAAACTCGGTTTCTTCTAAGATCGTCGGCTAGAAATAAACATCGGTGGCACTTTTTGCGCCACCGATGATGTTTTGCTGGAGGGAGCAAATGGAAGATAAAGTCAGCGCTACACCTGCTGCGCTTGAACTGATAGCGACGCTTCAGTCGGAGTACGGGCCGATTTTGTTTCATCAGTCTGGCGGCTGTTGCGACGGCTCGTCACCGATGTGTTATCCAAAAGGCGATTTTATCATCGGCGACCATGACGTTCGGCTCGGTGAAATCGGTGGAGCTCCCGTCTACATCAGCGCCCCGCAATATGACGTGTGGAAGCACACCGAGCTTATCACAGACGTTGTCCCAGGTCGCGGCGGCATGTTTTCGCTCGATAATGGCCGGGAAGTGAGATTTCTGACGCGATCAAAAGTTTGCATCATCTAAGACGGTACCCCATCGTTTATTAATGGCCGATTAAGCCGTCAATTAGAAAGGCGCGGCCCAAATGCTGGTCGTCTCGCATTTGCCGTTGCTATCAGGAGGCGTCGGATCAATCGAACAGAATTCGTAACTGCTGGATCGATTTCGCATCGATTGCTGCATAGCCAGAACCAGGCCGTGGCTTGCGCCTTCCGGATCCCTGTTGGGCTGCGACCGCAAGTGCGTTGAGGACATCCAGGCACAAGTCGAAAAGCGCTATTATCTGCATTTTCAAAGGAACGTCTTCCATCAGTCGTCGCCACGCTTACTAAACAGCCTAGTGTTCTTGGTATGTGCCCGAAAATCGCATAATGGCTTGTGTGGTTGCCGCCCGGGATGCAAGAAGTTTTTGAACCTTATGAACAGTGATCGAGTGCGGTCTTGTGTCAGGCCTCATGGAAGCGGCCTGTCTGGCGCCGCGGGCCGGTATGGTGATCTGCGGATCAGGTCCTAATCTCGTCTGCGAGCACAAAGGCTCAGAGCCATTAGCTGGTTTTCCTGATCCAGATCTGTTCGATCATTTGCCCATTCAGGTCATTGCCTTCTCACACTGCTTTACCGGTGATTGTCGTTGCGACGATCATGCCGCCGCAATCAGTGCCGGATCGTTGTAATCTTCTCCCTTCGTCAACATGGCCCAGATTGCCCGCGCCATCTTATTGGCCAGGGCGATTGCGACCAGCATCTTCGGTTTTCTCACCAGCATCTGGTCCAGCCACGATCCCTCAGTGATGGACCTGCGCCCGAGCCAGGTCAACCGCGACATTGCCCCGATGATCAGCAACTGGCGGATGTCGGCCTGGCCGGCCTTCGAGACGCGCCCGAGCCGCTCCTTGCCGCCCGAGGAATGCTGTCGTGGAACGAGCCCAAGCCAGGCAGCGAAATCCCGGCCACGCTTGAAGCTTGCCATCGCAGGAGCGAAGGCCTCGACCGCAAGCGCGACGATCGGGCCAACCCCCGGCATTGTCTGCAACCGTCGCGTCGTATCGGATTCGGCCGCCACTTCCTTGATCCTCCTCGTTTTGGTCTGGATACGCACTGTCTTCTCGCAGATTTGCGCCAGAAGATCCCGGCATTCCTCGCGGACCAGACCTGGCAGGTCGCTCTTTGGTTCATCGGAGGAGCGCCTCGATGCGCTTGAGGTGGACGATGCCCTGCGGGATTGTATGACCATATTCGTAGAGCACTGCTCGCAGGGCATTCACAAGTTCGGTGCGCTGATGGACGAGTCGGTCACGGGCCCGGAACAGCACCGCCCTGGCTTGCTGCCATTCCGACCTGGGTTCCACGAAGCGCATCTCCGGCCGCTGCGCCGCGATGACGATCGCCTCGGCGTCGGCCGCATCGTTTTTCTGCCGCTTCACGAACGGCCGGACATACTGTGGCGCAATCAGTTTCACCTCATGGCCGAACTCCGCGACCTGTCGAGCCCAGTAGTGCGCGCTGCCGCAGGCTTCCATCACCACGACCGCAGGTGATTGATCCGCTATGAACTTCAGAAACTGGGACCGTGAGAGCTTTTTGCGAAACTTCACCTGACCCGTCATCGACGCTCCGTGGAGCTGGAAAACACTCTTTGCCAGATCCACACCAATCATCGTATCCTTCATTTTGCCGCCTTCTCCGCTTTGTGGGTTATGCTTGGCCATCGGCCGGAGATATGTTGCTGGCGCCAAGTATACGAGATCGCCATCGCCGAAATTCATGGAGCCGCAGTCAAGGGTGCAGATTTCAGGCTTGAGCTTGGGGTCACGGCAAAGACGGTCCAAGTGTTGAAGCCGCTCAATTGGGCCGAGCAGATCTGTTCCCGGTCCCGCTAGCTGGCTCTCGGGCGTTTCAGTGAGCACTAAATCGCCTGCCATCCCGCAGCTGACGTTGATGATGACATCCGTGCCACTGTCCCGGATCAGAGATACGATCTCCGCGAAAAGTTCTGGGTCCCTGCTTTGCTGACGAGTTTGCGGGTCACGCGCGTGGAGGTGGACGATTGCAGCACCCGCCTTTGCGGCCGAGATGGCTGCGTCCGCAATTTCCCTGGGGGTGGCCGGTATCCGTGGATGGCGCGAGACCGTGTCTGCACCGCCGGTTACCGCGCAAGTGATAAAAGTACCCATTGTAATTCCTCAGTTGATTACAGGCGGCCCCGTTTCTAAGCCGCCGAAGGTGAGACGACAGACCTCGACCTACACTCGCTCCTGCGCTCAACCTCGTTGGCGAACTCGGCCTGCGTGAGATGACAGGCAGGGGGAGGTTTCGGGCGTGGGGAATTGTGTGATCGACCTTCATCATTTTAATCGCCGCCAGCTTTACGACATTATCAAACTTGACGACCTTGCATGCAGCCTCAGCATTGGCGGAAACAGGAGGTTGTCAGGCGCGCGAATAAACGCAGAAGGACGTGTCGCGCCGGCGAACTCGCCGTCGCCCGCCTGGAACAGCGCGCCGACGTCTATGTAAGCTAAACCGCGGTGCAGGTCATCGCGATCCTGAAGGAGCATGCGGCGGGGATCCCCGTGGCGGATTTGGATTCGCCCGCCTTTCTCAGCACCGCCGGTCAACTTGCGTCTCAGCGTGTCGAATTCCGAACGACCGGTAAGCGCTCACGACCTTCCAGCAGCAGCAATCAAGGGCAGCACAGGGTCGCGCGCGGCCACCCAGTGCTCCCATGCGAAACGACCGAATTGCGGACAGACCAGACATTGGCTGAGTCCTTTCAGCCTGTCCCTTTCATTTCTGCACTGCCCTTCCTCAACCAGTCGCGCATTTGTCGCGCGGGTCGTGACAGGTGCGTCGTGTCAGGGGTCAGCAGATGATACTGTTCCCGTCCCGGCAGCACCGGGCCGGGAAGCTGAACAAGACGCCCCGACCGCAGATGTTGGCCGCAGGAGAGATGGTCGCCGATGGCAATGCCAAGACCGCGTAGCGCCGCGTCGATGCACAAATGCATGCGGTTGAAGAATAGGTGGTTGTCAACATCGTCCAGCATGACGCCTGCCGCTTCGCAATAGCGCCGCCACCAGTAGAGCCCGCGCTCGTGGATCAGCCTGTGCGCAGCGTAGAAGCCAGGTGAGGCCGGATCGGGGCCCTTCGCGATCAATGCGGGCGAGGCGACCGGGAAGGCGCTGAGGTCCAGGAAGGGTTCGGATCGGAAGCCGATCAGCGCCGCCGGTCCCCAGGTCAGCACCAGATCGACATCGCCGGGCAGGCTTCGCGGCGGGTCCGGGCGGCAGCGGAGATCGACGTTGAGCCGCAGCGCGTCCAGCGTCTCCGCCGTCAGCCGCGGCATGAGCCACAAGACCGCCAGATCGGATTCCACATCCAGAACGACTGTTCCCTTGGCAGTGCCGCGCTTCAGAAGCCCGACGCCAAGCGCCAGATCGGCGAAGGACCGGGCGACGGTGCGGGCGAGGAGGCCGCCTTCGCCGGTCAGAACGACATGGCGGGCGTGGCGCTCGAAGAGTTCAACGCCCAATTCCATCTCCAGATTGCGCACGTGGCGGCTGACGGCGGCATGGCTGACCCGCAGTTCCTCCGCAGCCCCAGCGAAGCTGCCATGCCGGGCGGCGGCCTCGAAGGCGCGGGTGGCGTTGAGGTTCGGCAGTTTGCGCATGAGATTAGTATAACAAAACCGTACGCTTGGGGCAAAATAATTTCCTTGAGCAAAAGGCAATGGCACGGCATTTTCTGAGACAATGCCACACCACGAGGATGCCATGACCCGACCGCAGAAACCCCAAACCCGGATGATCGTCGCGCTGATCCTCGGCGTGACGATCTACGGCTTCGCGATGGGCACCACCTATCCGCTTCTGGGTCTCTTACTGTCGGATCAGGTGTCAGGCGCGCTCAATGGCCTGAATACGGCTGCGACCGGCCTCGGCCTCATGGCCGGCGTGGTGCTGGTGCCGGGCCTCGGCCGCCGCTTGGGCGCGGGTCGAACGGCGCTGGCAGGTGTGGGGTTGATGGCGGTGGCGCTCATTGCGCTGGCCTTCCTGCGGGACTTCTGGCCGGTGTTCGCGGCCCGCGCGATTCTGGGCTGCGGTGCGGGTCTCATGTTCATCGTCGCCGAAACGGCGCTAAACGCCGCCGCGGCCCCCGAGCGGCGCGGGCGGATCATGGGCGTCTATACCGCTGCCAGTGCTCTCGGTTTCGTACTCGGTCCCGCGATGATTGCTCTGATGCCCGACCGCCCGGCCGCGCTTCTCCTCGGTTGCGCCGCGATTGCGCTGATGGCCCTGATCCCTTTCGCCGCGGTGGAGCGTCCGGTGAGCCGCTTGGTCGTGCCGGGATCGGCGCGCCACATCGTGTCGGCGATCACAGCCTTTCCTTTTGCCTTCGGCTTTCTCTTTATCGCGTCGATGATTGATGCCGTCGCCATCAGCCTCATGCCGGTTATCATGCTCGATCGCGATTTCGACGTCTCGCAGGCGGTGCTGCTCGCCGCGGTGTTCCATGTCGGCCTGGTGATCGGGCAGCCGCTGATCGGGCTGGCGCTGGACAGGGCTGGCCGCCGCCGCACGGTGCTCGGTTGCTGCGGCCTATCGCTCGCCTGCACCCTGCCGCTGGTCTACGGATCGAGTATGGAGTTCTGGCCCGTAGCTGGGCTAATGCTGGTCTGGGGCGGCGCGAATTACGGGCTCTACACCGCTGCGCTCGCGCTGATCGGCGACCGCTTCCAGGCTGAGAAGCTGACGGGGGCCACCGCCGCCCTTGCCTCCGTCTATGCTCTGGCTGCTGTCATCGGCCCCGTCGTCGCCGGCGGCATGATGTATGGGCTCGGCGCGCAGGGGCTATTCGGGGCAGCAGCGGTTGTCTATCTGACGGCGCTCTGCGGTGGCCTTTGGCTATTCCGGCCGGTCGAGCCGGAATGGCAGAAGCATCAAATCCGCTGATGTCCGCAATGGGGCTCGATCGTGCCATTCGCAATGCATGTCGTAGACTCTACAACCGCTCGGCTTCGACTGCGGGCGACTGCTGCGCACGTCCCGCCTCGGACCCTCGAGGGGCATTTGCGGGAGAGTGTGGAATCCTACGCTCTCATGACCGTCATTGGGTCTAAGGTAGAACGGACGATCATGCGGCCCGGAGGATGGCGCGCAGGACGGCCCGGGGCCGCCTTCGAGCTTTCTCCCGGCACACCCCGTCCGGTCAATTCTCGCTGATGGCAGGTCTCCTGGCTCGCGGGTCTCAGCGCGATCTTGCCTTCCCGGCCTTTCGGTCAGTGGCGTGTCGGATCTTGCTCGCCGCTTACAGTTGCGGGGGCAGCCATGGTCTTGGCCTGAAGAGCCGCACCATGTTCCCTTTTCACCCCGGCACTTTCGAACCAGGGAACCATCGTGTGGCAGTGTATTGGCGGGGTGAACGGGCCGCTGCGTCATCAAGCCGCCTGCCGTTCCCAGATCGGGAAGGGGTCGGGCAGGTCGCGCCAGCGGCCGGGCATGAAGTCGGCTTCCGGAACGAGACAGGCATCGAGTTCGGCCCGCAGGGCCGCCTCGTTCATCGGATCGCAGCCGATGAAGACGATCTCCTGCCGGCGGTCGCCCCAGATCGGATCGAGATAGGGCTTCATCGCGGCCTTCCATTCGGGATGATCCGGCCATTGATGCTTTGGCACGGAAGCCCACCACAGCCCTCGCTTGCCGGTGCGGATGAGCGCGCCGGCCTGGCTGATCTCGCCGACATAGTGGGGCCGCGTGGCCAGCCAGAAGAAACCTTTGGCGCGCACAACACCGGGCCACGATCTGTTGGTGAAGTCCTTGAGCTTCATCGGGTCGAAGGGCCGCCGCTCGCGGTAGACGAAGGAACGGATGCCGTATTCCTCCGTCTCGGGCACGTGGTCCTTGAAACCGTTCAACTCCTTGAACCAGAGCGGGTGCTGCTCGGCCCTCTCGAAGTCGAAGCGGCCGGTGTTGAGAACCTTGTCCAGCGGCACCTGCGCAAAATCGACCTCGATCAGTTCTGCATCGGGATTGAGCGAGCGGACGATCTTTCGCGCCAGATCGAGATCATGCGGCGAGGCGGCCGACACCTTGTTCATCACGACGACGTTGGCGAACTCGATCTGCTCGACCAGCAGGTCGACCAGGGCGCGGTCGTCGCCATCGCCTGCTGTTTCACCGCGGTCGCGCAGGAAATCCCGGGAGGAATAGTCCTTCAGCAGGTTTGCGGCATCGACGACTGTGACCATCGTGTCGAGGCGCGCGACGTCAGACAGGCTTTCGCCATTTTCGTCGCGGAAGTCGAAGGTAGTGGCGACCGGCAACGGCTCGGCGATGCCGGTTCCCTCGATCAGCAGATAGTCGAAACGGCCCTCTTGCGAGAGCTTGCGCACTTCCTTGAGGAGATCGTCGCGTAGCGTGCAGCAGATGCAGCCATTGGTCATCTCGACCAGCTTCTCGTCGGTGCGCGAGAGGTTTGCGCCGCCATCGCGTACGAGGGAAGCGTCGATGTTCACCTCGCTCATGTCGTTGACGATGACGGCGACGCGGCGTCCCTCGCGATTGTTGAGGACGTGGTTCAGGAGCGTGGTCTTGCCGGCGCCGAGGAATCCGGAAAGCACGGTGACGGGGAGGCGGAGATTGGGTTTGGCTGTGTCGAGCATGGCGTGTCTCTTGGTCTTGCGGACGTGCGGAGGGAGCACGCCCGGCCTGAGCGGCCGGGCGCAGACGATGCGAGCGGATCTACGCGGTCAGTGCGCCATCATCTCGCTTACGATCTCCTTCGCACTCAGAGAGGACGGATAGTAGGTCGGCCAATTCGTCACCTCTTCCAGCAACGCGGAGCGATCATTGCCCCAGTAGAGGTGGTAGTGGCCGGCTGCCTCCGGCGCGATCTTGTGGTCGCTGAACTGGATGTATTGCGGCGCGGCGGCATCACCTTCGGTCTTCTTGAAGATGAAGCGCACGCCACGATTGCCCTTCTCATAGGTCAGGATCTCATAGCCATCGCTGGCATAGCGGGCCTCAAGCGGCTTCCCATCCTTGAAGAACTTCACGGAGTCGCCGTTGATCTCGATCCGCTCCACGTCTGTCCGATAGCCGATCTCGTAATAAGCCCGGTACTCGTCGGCGCTCTGGTCGCCGGTCTCTGCCTTGTGAGCCATCACCGGATCGAGCGTCCCATCCTTCAGATAGGGATAGACCGACTGCCAATCGCCGGCCCAATCGGACAGTGCGCGCTCCTTGATCTGATGGTCCTCGAAGTAGCCCTTGTAGACCTGGTCATCACCGTGATCGTGGCTGTGCGCGTGTTTATTCTCACCGCCCTCGTCGTGAACCTCGCCGCTTCCGCCGACCGCAACGATGTTGTAGGGCTTGCCGTCGACAGCGATCTCGCCAGCCTTCGCGAAGGAGGCAGCATCGACGAGATGAAGCTTGCCTTGCAGCGGGTCGGTCACAACGATCTTGTCGCCTGCGACCGCGATGCGCGGACGCGGATCGTTCCAGTGACCGTCCATCGAATAGGGATCGGTCAGCTTCAGTGAATTGGCGATCTTGCCGGCAACGACATCGAGCTGATGAAGCTGGCCGTCTTCGGTGAAGACATAGGCAAACTTCGGTCGAGTTGGATCGACGGCGAAATGCACGCGCCGGGTCGGCAGTTCGATCAGCCGGAAGGCGTCGCTCTCGACCGTCGGATCGATCAGCACCACCTTGTCGGCGCCGTAGTTGCCGAGGAAATACTGTAGACCGCGACCACCGATCAGCGTTGTAGACTTGCCGTCGGGCAAAGAGTCCGAATAGGGCAGATGCTTGATCTCTGGCGCTCCGTCGCCATGCGTGACGACGAGCAGGCCCGTTGCACAGGCAAACGCCAGAATATTGCCAGACGACGCCTCGCCATGGAGGTCAGGGCATGCGGCAATTTCGCCGACCTGTTTGCCGGATTCGTCAACGGTCCTGATGCCGACCGGGAGCTCGTCCGGCTTTTCCTTGTTCGGCTCCGATAGCAGCACATGGGAGCCATATGCGACTGCGACGCCGTGCTGCGGCGCGTCCGTCTTCACTTCCTGGACGTCCGACTTGCCCTCCAGCACCGCCTTCTCCGAGATGATCCGGGCGACACCTTCGCCATCGAAAAAAGCAGTGAACTCGCCGCCATGCTCGACGAAATGGGACGGCTTCTGGCCGGTGATCTCTGTGCCCGTCAGCTTTGGAGCTTCGACGTCGATATCTCCATGATCGCCATGGTCATCGAAGGAAATGCCGCTGGCGATGGCAGTGACCAATCCGGCATCTCCCTGTCTGGCAAACACGATGCGGCCGCTGTCGCTGCTATAAAGCACCGCTGGACTCTTGATTTGGAAGGTCTCGAGAGCCTCGCCCTTGATGGCATCGATGACCGTCACCTTCGCCTCCTCGCGATCCGAGACGAACAGGCGCCATGCAGTGACATCTTCGGCAAGCGCGGTTCCGGCCGACAGCGACAGAACCACCGCAATGGCCGTGGCTGAGGTAAGCTTCATCTTCATATCACTCTCCATTATGTTATTACATTACGACGCAGGTTCAAAGAAAAGGCGGATTTCTCCGCCTTTCCGTTGGTGTTTGCGGACGCTTAGCTTCCGAGGATTGCGCCTTTGATCGTGCTCAGATTGTGCTTCATCATGTCGATGTAGGTCGCCGCCGTACCGCTCTCGTCGGACAGCGCGTCGGAATAGAGCGTGCCGCCGACCTTGATGCCCGTTTCCGAGGCGATTTGCTCGATCAGGCGCGGATTGGTGATGTTCTCAAGGAAGATCGCCGACGCCTTGTCTTCCTTGACCTGTTTGATGAGAGCAGCGACATCGGCCGCCGAAGCTTCCGATTCCGTGGAAACGCCCTCGGGAGCGAGGAACTTCAGACCGTATTCGTGTTCGAAATAACCGAAGGCGTCGTGCGAGGTGATGACGACGCGCTTGTCTTCGGGGATTTCGGCCACGGACGCCTTGATCTCCGCTTCCAGCGCATCGAGCTTCTCGCCATAAGCCTCGGCGTTCGCCTTGTAGGTGTCGCAACCTGCGGCATCAGCAGCGCAGAAAGTGTCGGCGATGTTCTTCACATAGATTTCGGCATTGTGAACCGACTGCCAGGCGTGCGGATCGAACTCGCCATGGTGGTGATGGCCTTCATGAGCTTGCTCGTGACCTTCTTCACCGGCTTCGTGTTTCTGTTCGCCCTCGGCGGTCTTATCATCATCGTGATGATGCTCTTCCTCGGCACTCTTGAGCACCTCGCCGCCTTTCGTCAGTTCCACCACCGGCGCCTTGATGCCGCTCGCCTCGACGAGACGCTGCAGGAAGCCCTCGAACTGAAGGCCGTTGACGAGCACAACGTCGGCCGCACCGACCGCAGCCGCGTCGGCGGGCTTCGGTTCATAGACATGGGCGTCACCGTTCGGGCCGACCAGCGTGGTGATGTCGATCCGATCGCCGCCAACATTCTTGGCGAAATCCGCAATGATCGAAAAGCTGGCGACGACCTTGAGGTTTTCGGCCGAGGCAGTGGCAAGTGCGGCCGGAAATATTGTCATGACGCTCACGGCGGCGGCGAGCTTCAGCATTCTGGACATTCGATCGACTCCTTTGTTCAGGCGGTGCGGTGGGAAGCGTGCCGGACGCGCGTGGCGAGAACGCCGCGCGTGCCGGCAATGATGGAAAGCAGGTAGACCACGCCGGCCGACAGGATGATGGCCGGGCCTGAGGGCAACGAGGCGTGATAGGAAAGGAGCAGGCCGGAGATGCAGGACGCCACGCCGATCGCGACCGCCAACAGGCACATCGGCTCGATGCGTGAGGTCCAGAAGCGCGCGGCCGCGGCCGGCACCATCATCAGCCCAACCGACAGCAGCGTGCCGAGCGCCTGGAAACCACCGACGAGGTTGAGCACCACCAGTCCGAGAAAGATGAAATGGACCGGGGGGCCAAGCCGCGACACCGAGCGCAGGAACAGCGGATCGAGGCATTCCGCGACGAGACCGCGCCAGAAGATGGCGAGGGCGACCAGGGTCACGACGGTGATCGTGCCGATCAGGCTCAATGCATCGTTGTTCAACGCCAGCACGGTGCCGAAAAGGACGTGCATGAGATCGACATTCGAGCCGCGCAGCGACACGATCAGCACGCCGAGCGCCAACGAGATCAGATAGAAGGCGGCCATCGAGGCATCCTCCTTCTGGATGGTCAGACGGGATACGGCGCCGGCACCCAGCGCCACGACCACGCCGGCCGCCAATCCGCCCAGTGTCATCGGGATGATCTGCAGGCCATAAAGCAGGAAGCCGGTGGCCGCACCCGGCAGGATCGCGTGGGCCATGGCGTCGCCGGTTAGGCTCATCCGGCGCAACATCAGGAACACACCGACCGGGCAGGCGCCGACCGACAGCATCAGTGCTCCCGCGAGTGCCCGCTGCATGAAGGCGAACTCGACGAAGGGCGCAATCAGGTACTCGTAGAGAAAGAGCATCAGGCTGCACCCCTGTGACCGGCATTGCCCGCTTGCGCCGGCTGCTCGACTGGCCCGTGTTGCGCCAGACCGTGCACAGGACGATGATCGTGGACATGCGCGTCGCTGTGGACATGTTCCTCGGGCACGCACCAGGGTGCATCTTCGTTCCATGCCTCGTGGAATTGCCGCGCGCGTAACAGATTCTCGGGCGCGAGCGTCTTTCGGGCCTCGCCCCAGGCCACGGGACGGCGGGCCAAGAGCAAGGCTTCGGGAAAGTGCTGCCGCACGAGATCGAAGTCGTGGACGACGACCATGATCGTGCGCTGTTCTCCATGCCAGCGCTTGATGAGGTCGATCAGGTCGGCGACGGTTCTTGCGTCGATGGCGTTGAAGGGCTCATCGAGCAGGATGAGATCCGCATCCTGCACCAGCACTCGCGCGAACAACGCCCGCTGCAACTGGCCGCCCGACAGCGTGTCGATCGGCCGCTTCTCGAAGCCCTCCATCCCGACGGCCGAAAGCGCATTTGCGACCGCTGCGCGGTCCTCGGGGCGATAGCGGCCGAGAAGACCGCGCCTGGGCCACAGGCCGAGCGAGACCAGATCGACGACGCGGGCCGGAAACGACCGGTCCAGTTCCGACAGCTGCGGCAGATAGGCGAGCTTCACGCCCTGCGTGGCGGTGCAGGCGCCGGCCATCGGCTTCAGGACACCGACGATTCCCTTCATCAAGGTCGACTTGCCGGATCCGTTCGCGCCAACCACCGCAGTCAGCGACCCCTTGGCTACCACCCCATCCAGGTGATGAACCGCCGGATGGCTGTTGTAGCCCAGCGTCAGGTCCTCAAAGGTCACGCATGCAGACATTCGTTCCGTCCCCTGTAAGCTGCCTGGCTTTCACTCTTGACGGTGGAATACGTTATGTTATTACATTCGTCAATTGATAATGTTATATTGTAACGACGATGGATGCTGCAGTCACCACCCCTAGGGAAGCTTCGAACCGGCGACACGGCCGGAATCGTCAGCTCGTGCGCGAGGCGTTGGAGCAAGCACAAAAGCCGATGAGCGCGTACGAACTCCTCGAGCTTCTGCGTGAGGACGGGCTGCGCTCTCCACTCCAGGTCTATCGCGCCCTGGAACAACTCATCGAGGACGGCACCGCCCACAAGATCGAGAGCCTCAGCGCCTTCGCGCTTTGCACGCGCGCCGAGTGCGGCACAGACGGTCATGCGACCTTTGCGATCTGTACGAAGTGCGGGCGGGCCGAGGAGTTCCACGATCATGCGCTGGAGCGCGTGTTGCGCCGGCTTGCCAGGAGGGAAGGCTTTCGCACCATGGCGACCACGGTCGAACTGTCGGGCCTGTGCGAGACCTGCGCCCATGGATAAGACACCGGTCTTCGTGTTGACCGGTTTTCTCGGCGCCGGAAAGTCGACTCTTCTGAATCGGCTGCTCGCCGATCCGGCCTTTTGCGACACGGCCGTCATCATCAACGAGTTCGGCGACGTCGCGCTCGACCACGACCTCGTGCGCGTCGGCAAGACGCAGATCACCCGCACGACGACAGGATGCCTCTGCTGCACGATCGGCAGCGACGTCAGGTCGACCTTGCACGAGCTCCACATTTTGGCGACTCGCGGCGAAATCTTTTTCGACCGCGTCATCGTCGAAACCACCGGGCTCGCCGATCCCGCACCACTCGTGAACCAGCTCATGCCGGGCGGCTCCCCGGCCTTTGGTCTGCGCGATCATCTCGTCGCGCGAAATTTCGAGCTCGCAGGCGTCGTCACCCTCGTCGACATCGTCACGGGCGAACTGTCGATCGAAAACCATTTTGAGGCGGCCAAGCAGATCGCTTTCGCCGACCGCATCGTCCTGACCAAGTCCGATCTGGCGCGCGATCCGGCCTCGCTCCGGGATATCGAGAGCCTCAGGGCACGGCTGGCTGCGCTCAATCCCGCTGCGCCGATCGACAACTCCCACCAGGCCGTATTCGATCCAGCCGCGCTCTTTCAGCGACGCGTTTATGCACCCGCATCGCTCGGCGATGACGTGATCGGCTGGTTGGCGCTCGAGGAAGCCATCCGCGGTGATGGCGGTCACAGTTCGAATGGGACCGCCAAGCCGGGAGCATCGCCGTTCGCGCGTCACGGGGGACGAATCCGCACCTTTGCGGTCACCCGCGAGTTGCCGATCGGACGAGACGCATTCCAGGCGTTTCTTGGCCTGCTGTCGATGTCCGCGGGACCTCGACTACTCAGGGTCAAGGGTCTTGTGCACGACCGCGATGAGCCGGAACGCCCCCGCGTCATTCATGCGGTCCAGCACGTCGTCTACCCACCGGCAATCCTCGACGGCTGGCCGAGCGCAGATCGCCACACCCGCCTCGTTTTCATCACCGACGGCATCGACCCGGAGCCGGTGCGGCAGCTCTTTGAAGCCGCCCTTGACGGCAAGCCGATCAAGGCAGGACGGGCGCTGAGGCAACTCGCCTCGGCTGTTGCAGAAACCTTCAGGTCAGGGGCGACCCAATTGGCGCGCGCCCTGACCAACTGACCACAACGAACAACAGGAGACGACCATGTCCACCCAACCTGCTGAACAGACGCCCGTCACGGTCCTCACCGGCTATCTCGGCGCCGGCAAGACGACGCTCTTGAATCGCATCCTGTCGGAGCAGCACGGCAAAAAGTACGCCGTCATCGTCAACGAGTTCGGCGAAGTCGGCATCGACAACGATCTGATCGTCGATGCCGATGAAGAAGTGTTCGAGATGAACAATGGCTGCATCTGCTGCACGGTTCGCGGTGATCTTATCCGCATCATCGAGGGGCTAATGCGGCGCAAGGATCGCTTCGACGCCATCCTCATCGAGACGACTGGCCTCGCCGACCCGGCACCGGTCGCACAGACCTTCTTCATGGACGATGACGTTCGTCAAAAAACGAAGCTCGACGCCATCGTCACCGTGGTGGACGCCAAGCATCTGCTGGGCGAGATCGATCACGCCCACGAGGCGCAGGAACAGCTTGCCTTCGCCGACATCGTCATCCTCAACAAGACCGATCTGGTGACGGTCGAGGAACTGGCCGCCGTCGAGGCGCGCATCCGCAAGATCAACCCGACGGCGACAATCAGGCAGTCCACGCGTTGCGACGTGCCGCTTGATCAGGTGCTCAATCGCGGCGCCTTCGACCTCGACCGTGTCCTCGAATTCGAGCCGGATTTCCTCGATGGCGATCACGACCACGAACATGACGACCATGTGACCAGTTTATCGCTTGTGACCGAGCAGCCGCTCGATCCGAGAAAATTCCTGCCTTGGGTGCAAATGATCACCCAGCGTTTCGGCATGGATATCCTGCGCATGAAAGGTATCCTCTCCTTCAAGGACGACGACGATCGCTTCGTGGTTCAGGCCGTTCACATGCTGCTCGAAGGCGAACACCAGCGGCCATGGAAGAAGGGCGAGAAGCGCATAAGCCGGCTTGTCTTCATCGGCCGCAACCTGCCGAAGGACATTATTGAGGACGGCTTCCTGAAGTGCCGGGCCGAACCGGATTACGTCACCGCGCTGAGCGCATAAGCCATCAACGCATTCATGACGGAACCTTTGCGGATCGCGGAGCCACAACAAGAATGAATCGTCTCGCGAACCCGTTCGCGCCGCGCCGCGCGCTGCCGGAGAAGAGCCGGCAGATCAAGGCATGGGTGCGCGAGCTTTGTAAGCTGGACGATGCTGTCGTCGTGTCGATCACCGAGCTCGCCTGTCGCGATGATGGCTGTCCCGACATCGAGACCGTGATCGGCATCATGCGGCCGGGTGAGAAGATCGAGACGATCCGCATCCACCGGGCCATCGCAGAGGTAATGAGGGAGGATGTGGCCGGCGCTGTCAGCAACCGGAATCGAGCAGTCCCAGACTGAAAGGATCCAGTTGATGCGTTTTGGAGTGATCATCATCGGGGGCGGCCACGCCGGAATGGCCGCGGCCCTGCAGTTGCTTCGCGCGCGGCGCCAGGTCCTCATCATCGATGCCGGTTGCGGGGGAACCGGTTTGCCAGCCATTCACATGGTTTCCTGTCGCAGGACGGTGCCGATCCTGGAAAACATCCGCGAACTATCGCACGTGACGGTCGAAGTCCAACCGATCGCACGGTGAATGCGGACACCGGCATCAGTCCTTGGGTCCGCAATGCCGACGGCCGGGAAGCTCGGCAAGGTGTTCATGCCTCAATAGAATCGCGCTGCCGCCGTGCGCTATCCGATGAGCGGTCAGACTAAACGCGTTTGAAATTGCGAAGTGAAAGCCACATTTGGGCGTCTGCCTTCGGCACCGCTGTCCTACTCGCCGGTTTCACCGGCTCCCCGAACCATCCGCACCCCTCGCCAGCCTGCGCATCGGCGCTTCCGGTCTTCAGCTCCGCAAGCCCGTCCTCTGCCTGCTTCGTCAAGGCTCCCGGCACGCCCGTTTCGGCCCATGCGGGTTACGGCCAGACTGACGCATAATTAGGCTGCTTATGGCTTGGTCTCTACGTCGGTATTGCGCAACAGTTGATCAAGTGTGAGAAGCGGCTGCCGCATCGCCTTGGCATAGGCATAATGAAAACAGTCGAAATTGCTTAGGTAACGCTTGCCAATACCGTGCTGTTCAGCGACGGCCACGGCATAGGAGAGTACGCGCCGAGGAACAGCCGGATCGCGAAGTTTGATGTTGCGGTCTTCAAGC
Organism: Phyllobacterium zundukense; assembly: GCF_002764115.1. Lineage (NCBI taxonomy): Bacteria > Pseudomonadati > Pseudomonadota > Alphaproteobacteria > Hyphomicrobiales > Phyllobacteriaceae > Phyllobacterium > Phyllobacterium zundukense. Next base: position 148,328 of record NZ_CP017943.1, read on the forward strand.
CATTCAACGACTGCGCCCTCTGCCTCACTGTAGCGGCAATTGAGCTGGTCCGGCCGAGACAGAACGATTATCGCTTCCCAAGCTGCAAGCGTTGAGGTCACCGGGGTAATGGCTTCCAGCAAAGCGGCTTCATGAGCCGCAGCCGTTGCCTCGCCTGCCATCATGGATACGATCGCGCATGCGTCAACGAACATTATTCGTCGCCGCCACTGAGGTCATGATCAAGATCGTGATAAGCGGCGGGAGAAACCGGCTTCCGGCCGGCTGCAAAGGACAGCCCCCGTTTTTCGAGGATGCGACGGGCAGCCTCACTTGGCGCTTCCTTGCGGCGGCGGGCCTGGATCGTCTCTTTCAGTGCAACAATGACGGCCTCGGTGATACTCGTGCCATCGAGATCGGCAAGCTTGCGCGCCAGACCGTCGGCTTCACTGTTTCGAATGTTCAAGACCATCTGTGTAGCTCCCAATGTGTAGTACATATATGGAAAGTGTGTAGCATATGCAATGGGACGTCAGGATATTTGAATCCGGACATCGGCGGGACCGTCCGTCAGATACCCACGACTGTCTACTTCTACAGCGGTGGCGCTTCGCGCCAACTCCGTATGATCAGCGGGGGAGCGCGCCCGCCGGTCTCTCCCGCGCAACAGGCAAAAACGGTCGGCCGCCCTTCAACGCTCGAGCCCGCCGGCGACGCCGGCGAACTCTGCGAGCGGCTCGGGCTGATCAGACGAGTGGCATCATACGCGGCTTGCCGTTTTGCCGGGGAGCCGTATTATGACTGAAGTCGCCAATCACTCCAAAATCGATGATGAGCAAGCCTTTGCGGGAAGACGGCCCGCCTTTGACAGAAAGAGTGAATGACTACGACGAGGTACATTTCGTGACCTATCTGCGTCTGCTCGATGCCGACGCAGACGGCGCCGACTGGCGCGAGGCGGTCGAGATCATATTTGGCATTGATGCAGATGCCGATCCTGTTCGCGCAAAACGCATCCATGATACACATCTCGCGCGTGCCCGCTGGATGAGCAAAGTCGGATACCGGCACCTACTCGAACCGCGCATGCAGTGACGCCCCGCCGGGCTACTGGCGAGCGGCTTGACATCGGTTCTATGGGGCTTTCTGATTGATCCTTGCTTCGCCATGATTCGATAACGTCCGAAAAGGCCGTTTTGCTCAAGGTGATGAAGGCGGCGCTTGCTACGCAAGCACTCTATCTGTCTTGGGGGGAAAGACGTGCGGCCGTCTCTCCCCAGCAACAGGCAAAAACGGTCTCCCCGTCCTTCCGCGCTCGAACCCGCCGGCGTCGCCGGCGAACTCTCCCTTGTGCAGGACCAGGGTGAGGATTTGCCTTCAGCGGACCTCGCCCTGTCCCTTCGGGCGGGTGATCCCCCTCCGGTTTTCGCCATGCCCCCTCTCTCTCCGGTCGGATCGCCGACTGCTCGGGAGCAGGAGCGGGGCTCCTGCCCCTTGCGGGACAGGAAGACCGCTTCGCGTGAAACAGGAGAAAACCAGATGTCTGACCTCATCACCAATGAACAACTTGCACAGATGGTAGAGAACTACCGCACAAATGCCGCCCGCTCGGAAGAGGGAAGTGCGCCGGTTGATTACAAGCCGGTTGTGAAACTCTTCATGCCGACAGGCCGAGCCACTTGGTTGCTGACAGAATACGATCCCGACTTTGTCTTCGGTTTGTGCGATCTTGGTTTCGGGTTTCCGGAATTAGGGAATGTCGCTCTCGAGGAATTGCATTCGGTCGTTGGTCCCTTTGCCCTCAAGGCCGACCGGGATACGAGCTTTCAGGCGACAATGACGCTAGGCAAATATGCCGAGGAAGCCCGGCGAAACGGAGGGATCACGGCATGAGCCGCTTCTACCTCACCATGATCAATGAGGGCCGCACCGATGACGAGGCCGTTGCGGACCTTCTTTCTGCAAGGCTTCTTTGACAAGGAGTCCGATTTTGACGAACCGGAACTCTGGCTTGGAACCTGCCTTGAGGAGTTTCCAACCATGGAATCCTTGATCGAGGAAGCCCGCAGCCGGGGATACGAGGTCCGGGGCCTGAAACCCACCGATGTCATACCATGCTGGCCGAGGCCGGTCAGAAAAACGAACCGACCATATGGGAGCGCATCGGCCTGATTTTCTGATCAGGCTGTTGTCGTAATTGACAGCGATGCATATTGATGTCATAAAGGACAGCATGAAGGCCGAGAAAATCGAATATCTCAAGAGTATTCTAGCAGATGGCGCGGTCATCGAAATGGTTGTCTGGAAAGTCCCGCAACCGGTTCCCGGCAGCAACCATTTGTACAAATACCGCCTGTTTTTCGGCAGAAATGGCGAACGTATCGTCGGGTTCGACAATGAACGGGGCAAGGGCGATCATTGCCACCTCGATGGCAAGGAATTTCGCTATACGTTCGTGAACACACAGAAACTCAAGAAGGACTTTCTTGCGGAAGTCCAAAGGAGGTTGAAGCCATGACCCGAGCAGTGATCCAGATACGGCATGAAGCTGACGAAATGGCTGCAATTACAGCGATGGCGGATCAGTTCTTTGACGCATGGGAAAGTGGAAACCAGCAAGACCCTGTTGCCGTTCTCACCTTCAGTTCGCCTGCGCAACTATTCACCATCATATCGCCCAAGCGTTGGGAATTGATTGAGCAATTGCAGAAAATCGGCCCGACCAGCATTCGCGGACTTGGCCGCTCCCTCAACCGAGGGATCAAGCGGGTTCACGAGGATGTCTCGGTCCTGATCGATTGGGGCATCATCGAGAAGGACGATGAAGGCAAGGTGTTTGTGCCTTACAACGAGATCGAGGCAGATTTTACCCTCAAAGCCGCCGCATAGCAGGAGGAATTCCATGGCACTCGCAGTCAAACCCAAGGCCCCCGCCATCACCCCGGAGGAAATGGAGCGCCGCCGCAAGATGGTGCGCAGCGCCTTTCGGTCGAACGCCATCGAGGGCTTGCGGCCGAATCGGGCCTGCCAGCCGGTCTTTGATGCTTTCATTGCCGGTGAGATCGAACTTGCCGAAATGATGCCCCGCGTTAAGGCCATCCTCGGCATCAGGTAGATATGTCGTTTACGCTTGCCGACGGCATCACCCTCAAAAACAAAGTCGGGGCCGAAACACACGATGCGCTTGAAGCCGCTGAGCATCCGCTGATCGCAATCCGGTTGCTCGAACTGCAAAGCGGTCTTGGCCCCGAGCCCACATTCGACACGAGCCATCTGCAGGCGCTGCACAGGCACTTGTTTCAGGACGTGTTCGAGTGGGCGACATGTTGGCGGTATTTGCGGAGTTCGAGACGAACTTACGCCGGGAACGGCAGATGGAGGGGATCGCGGCAGCGAAGGCGCGGGGCATCTACAAGGGTCGGCGGCCGACGACGCGGAAGAGATTCACAGGCTGAAAGCCGAAGGTGTTGGGCCGGCAGAGATCGCACGGACACTGAGGATTGGCCGTGCCAGCGTCTACCGCGCTTTGGCAGCGACCTGATCCGATATTTTCCGTCAGCCGCTGCTATCAGACCCCCCTTCCTGCTGTCCCAGCGCTGGCAAAGCATAGGCAAGAGGCTCGCCGCTCCCATTAGTTTCAAAACGTTCCTGCGTGATTGTGTAACCATGGCAAGTCGAATCGAATTCCTATCACGACATCTGCCTGGCGATGTTCCAGAACGGCTACCCGGCGGACAAGAGGTTCTATTTCATCTGCGACCACGAGTTCCTGAAAAAGCGCGGCATGGGTCACATGCTTCCCTGGCCTTGGACGATGGGCACGAAACAGTACGAACGGGCCGGTTACATCCAAGTCGGAGCCAGCGTCGCGGAGCTTGCCGGGAAGATCGGCCTGGACCCCATGGCGCTCGAGAAAACGGTAGAAGAGCATAACATTCATGCCAAAAGCGGAGTGGACCCCTATTTCGGTCGTGGAGCCTCGGTTTTCAACAGAATGCTCGGCGATCCCTCGGTGGGAAAGGTCAATCCGAATCTCGGGCCGATCGCCACCGGACCGTTCGTCGCGTTGCAGATCGTACCCGCGACACTGGGAACCGCTACGGGACTTGCTACCGACACATCCGGCCGTGTTCTTAACGTCGACGCGGCACCAATCGATGGGCTCTATGCTTGCGGCAACGATGCGACATCGTTGATGCGGGGGCTCTACCCTGGAGCGGGGATCACGATCGGACCGGGCATCGTTTTCGCGTACCGCGCGGTTAATGCGATCACGAACACCGGGAGAAACTCGGGTGCGGAGCAAATCAGATGAGGTGGATCAGCATGGCGACGGCGTCTCATCCTGATTGATTGTCGCGCTATAGCACACCATCCACGCGGCGAGTTAGCTAACAACCTGTGACCGTTATACAAAGGCGACGTGAACGGTGACATCTGGCAACCGTTGATCCCACGCAGGAAGAAGAATACCTAAACCTTCGCCAATGAGCCGCTGACGGTCTGTAATCGGCAAGCTCGCGCGGGCATCTATAGCGAGGGTTACAACTCGTCTCTCGGCGTTCCACTAGAGCTTAGACCCACGGGCCAGTTCGATCTTCAGGATTTCCGTCAGCCGCTTGACAATCGGATAGCGAACCGTGGAGCTTCGCACAGACACTCCTACCTCATAGGCATGAAGAGGCGTCTTGATCGGATAGGCGACGGCACCCGAGGCTTCGACGATTGGCTGGAATTGGTTGGGCACGATCATCGCGTATTTTCCCGCGGCGACCAGTTGCAAGGCAGTATTGAAGGAACTCGTCGACACCGCGAGCGGTGGAGGTTCCAATCCATAGGCGTGGAAGAAGTTGGTCAGGGCGGCGTCGGGCTCGATGCTCTCGCTGTACCCTATCCAGGCGAAATCCAGGAGGTCGGCGGCGGTCGGCGGGTCGTGAGCGATTCCCTTCGTGTCCCCAATGACAAGGCAGTGCTCGAACGTTGCCAACCTCGTCGTGGTGATCTTCTCGGAAAGGTGTTCGGCTTCGATCCGGCCGACGACGACATCGAGATCCCCCGCGAGCAATCTTGCATTGTAAGCGGAGTTCGCCGGACTCGAGAGAATAAGCCGCGTTTTCGGGAATTCCGACCTCAGTTGATCGAGAACACGCGACATGTACAGCAGGCTGAAGCTCGGACCGGTGCCAATCCGGAGCAGGTCGATTTGTCCGGTCCTGATCGCAACGATCTCCTCCTTCGCTTGGCTGTACGATCTGTCGATCTCGATGGCGTACCGATAGAGGGCTTGTCCGTAGTTCGTAAGCCGCATGCCGCGAGGCAGGCGTTCGAACAGGGGTGCCCCGAACTCGATCTCGATCTGCCGTAGTTTCTTGGTCAGAGACGACTGCGCCATACCGATGTCGCGGGCTGCGACCGTTACATTGCCGTGCTTCGCGATAGCGATGAACGCGCGGATACTGCGATCCATTCCATTCCTCCAGATATGCTCCTGCCTTCATCACTGCCATGCCAAGGATGAATTCGGGTCGCTCGAATCCTCCGAGAAACTCATTCCAAAAGGCGATCGCAGAGGTCCGACTAATTCATTATACATCGCTTCGCCATTGTTTCATCGTTACCCGCAAGGAAAAACGAGGCAGCCTGGTCGGCTGACCTCCCTTGATGGAGCTGTGCGTGCGAACTGTCTTTGTCCTCTTTGACTCGCTGAACCGCCTGGCGCTGGAGTGCTACGGCGGGCAGGGCATCCCGACGCCGAATTTCAACCGTTTCGCGAAACGCGGGATCACGTTCGACCGCCACTATGTCGGCGGGCTGCCATGCATGCCCGCCCGGCGCGACCTCCACACCGGTCGGCTGACCTTCATGCACCGCTCCTGGGGTCCGCTGGAGCCGTTCGACAACTCGTTCCCGAAAATCCTGTCGGAACACGGCACCTATTCTCACATGATCTCGGACCACCAACACTATTTTCAGGAAGGCGGGTTCGGATACATCAACACTTTCGACAGCTGGGAATTCATCCGTGGACAGGAAGACGACACCTGGGTGGCCATGGTCCAGCCGCCATTAGAGCGCTTCAGGGAGATGTTCGACGACCGGCACTACCCGTTGTCGAGGATTCCCAAGACCGCCAAGACGGTCACCCGGGGAAACACGCCCTGGAAGGCATGGAAGCACCTCAGCAACATCAAGAACCGAGAGCGTTACAAGGACGAGGAGGAATTTCCTTGTGTAAAGTGCTTCACCGCCGGGTTGGAGTTCCTGGATGGAAACAAGGACGCCGACAACTGGTTCTTGATGATCGAGACCTTCGATCCTCATGAGCCGTTCCATGCTCCGGAGCGGTTCAAGAAGCTTTTCGAGACTGGCTACACGGGGAAGATTCTGGATTGGCCCCTCTACGAGAAGGTCACGAATTCCGCGGAGGAAATTGCGGAAATCAGGGCGAACTACGCGGCACTGGTCGCGATGTGCGACGACCAGTTCGGCAGACTCCTCGATGCGTTCGACGAGGGCGGGCTTTGGGAGAACACCGCGCTCGTCGTCACCACCGACCACGGTTTCCTGCTGTCGGAGCATGACTGGTGGGGCAAGAACCGGACTCCCTACTACGAGGAAATCTCCCACATTCCCTTGATGATCTGCCGGAGCCGTAAAATAGGAGATGTGAATGTCGAAGGTAACCGTCAAACCACCCGCTATTTTGCGCGACAAACCCTGTCGGATTGTGGCAGTGTACGAAAACGTCCAATTCGAGGTTTGCCGTACATGCTCATTGGCTACATGCGTGTTTCGTCCGCCGACGAACGTCAGTCGGTCGACCTGCAGCGCGATGCGCTCATCGCTGCCGGTGTCGATGAACGTCATCTCCATCACGATAAAGCCTCCGGCGCTCGCGACGATCGTCCGGGGCTGAAGGCGTGCATGAAGGAGCTTCGATCCGGCGACGTCCTGGTGGTGTGGAAGCTCGATCGCCTCGGACGTTCCCTGTCACATCTGATCCGGATCGTCGACGAGATGAAGGAGCGTGGCGTCGCTTTCCGCTCGCTGACCGAGCAAATGGATACCACCACGCCGCATGGGGAGTTTCTGTTCAACATCTTTGGCTCACTTGCTCAATACGAGCGGGCCCTGATAACGGAGCGGGTGACCGCAGGGCTCGCAGCAGCCCGACGGCGCGGGCGCAAAGGTGGTCGGCCACCCTCACTGGACTCCGAGAAGATCGAACAGATCATCGCAGCTCTTGACGGAGGCGCCAGCAAGGCCTCGGTATGTCGCAGCTTCAAGGTGCCGCGATCGACACTCATCGACACACTGGAGCGCGTTGGTTGGACCGGGGCCGGAACAGACGCACGAAAGGCGAAGCGCGCCGCCGTAGGAAAACAGTCTGCTTGACCGACTGAAGACGTCTTCTGGTCACTACTGAAATCGTCTTCTGAAATCGACAGCCGGCCCTGATTTTTGCGACAAAATCTCGCACTGCGTTTTTGTATTTTTCTAAGCTAGCGCTGGCCACTGGGCGCGCACGCCCGCCTTTTCAAACACGTCTTGATACTCCGGGGTCGGGGCCAAATCCGTGACAACCATTTCGACCGCGCTCAACGGCAACGCTGCGTAGCTCGCCGATCTGCCGAATTTCGTGTGATCGGCGACTATTACATATCGGCGTGAATGTTGGGCGAGCGCCTCGTGCAGGCGAGCCTCCGGCTCTTCATACTCCAGGAAGCCAAGCTTCGCATCAACCGCATTCGTCCCGGTCACCACCAGATCAAAGAGGCGTCTCGTGACCGCGTTCAAGGTGTCGTAACCCGCTAGCAACTCGTGGTCGCCGAGCAATCGCCCTCCAGTAAGAACCACCTCATGCTGGCCCGTGGCCGCAAGTGCATAGGCGACATCAATGGTATTGGTCACAAAACGCATTCGTGGACCCCGTGCCAGCATCCGCGCCAAAGGCAAGGTTGTAGAGCCCCCTCCAATGAATACAAGCTGGTCTTCGCGGAGATCGAGATGGTCGAGGCAGGTCTGAGCGATCCGCTCCTTTTCCCCCTGGAGCGACTCGATCCGAGTGGAATAGGGCAGTTCCTCATTGGGCCGTAGCAGCACCGCGCCGCCATGTACCCGTTTGAGCTTGCCCGCCTCCTCAAGCATTCTAAGGTCGCGGCGGATGGTTTCTACTGAAACCTGTAGCTCGCTCGACAGGGTGCCCACCTGGATCTCCTGACGCTCTGCAAGAAGGTCGAGGATCTGCCGCTGCCGACTTGCCGCAAGGATTGTGCCTGCTGGCTCGCCAGATCCCGCCGCCGGCATCTCATTCGCAACCGCGTTCTGCGGTTCAAAATTGGTCATGCTGTTTTCTCCGTTCGCGCGAAGCATCAATACACATATGAAACGACCTTGTCACTTGCGTGCCCGAATACGCCCGTTTCGTCGGTGCTAAGGCTGCCTTCGTTCGAACGACAAGATCGATTGTTTATCTTTGTCAAAAAACGGTAACAAAACCACATTATCATCCACGAACGGTCAACGGGTTTCTAAGTAGATGAGAACATCGCAATCATGGATGAGGGAGGCCTCGCCTTGGCTCCTGCGCATTACTGCGCTGGAGTGCGGCACACTAGGCAGCGGCGTCGAGCCCCGGGGACGGCGGCGGGTTCGAACATGACCATCGTGCTCCAACGCAGCATTCGCGCCGCATTGACGCTTTGGATCGTCGTGACGGTTGTATTTATCGCCACGAGAATGAGTGGCGATCCGACCTACCATATATTGCCGCCCAACACTCCCGAGGTGAAGCGCGAAGTGCTGCGGCAACAACTGGGGCTCGACCGCCCGCTTGTGGTGCAATACGTCGATTATCTATCCGGCCTTGCACATGGCGATTTCGGTCGCAGCTTCTTCAGTGGCCGCATGGTCACCGAGATGTATCTGGAGCGGTTACCGGCCACACTCAATCTCGCATTGCCTTCACTGCTGCTGGCCATTCTCATCGGGCTTCCCATTGGCACAATCGCTGCGGTCAAGCCCAACAGTCCTGTGGATCGAGGGCTGATGGCACTGACCTTCGTAGGCCAAGCGGTGCCCAATTTTGTGTTGGGAATTGTGTTCATCCTGCTCTTTAGCCTGACGCTGCGGTTGCTGCCGAGCGGGGGCACCGGCAGCTGGCCGCACTACATCCTGCCAGTTCTGACGTTGGGGATTGCGAGTATTGCCAGCATCTCGCGGCTAACGCGTAGCAGTCTTCTCGATGTCCTCGGTCAAGACTACATCCGCTTCGTTCGCGCCAAGGGGCTGCCGCCTTCCAAGGTGATCATCAAGCACGCTCTGCGCAATGCATTGCTGCCGGTGTTGACAGTCATCGGTCTGCAAGTCGGCACGCTCATTGGGGGTGCGGTCGTGGTGGAGGTGGTGTTTGCGTGGCCAGGGGCCGGCCGGCTGCTGGTCGCGGCCGTGATGCAGCGCGACTTTCCCATGTTGCAGTTCGGGGTCTTGGCCGTCGCGGCGACGGTGATTATCGCCAACGTTTTTGTCGATGTCGGGTGCGGCCTCCTTGATCCAAGAATCCAGGCGAGGGCGTCATGAGCGTGCACGGCCAACTCGTCCCTGAAGGCAGTCGCTTGATAGCTCTCTCCAAGCGCATGCAATCGCTCTTGCAATGGAATCACTTCCGGCGGATGCCCGCGCTCATCCGGATGGCGGCGGTCACGATTGTAATGCTCTGTCTCGTCGCCGTTCTTGCGCCGCTATTGGCCCCTTACGGATCCGGAGACCAAGACCTCTTGGTGCGACTCCAGCCCCCGGTGTTTCTAGGCGGCGCATGGTCGCATCCTTTGGGCACGGACCATCTCGGCCGCGACGTATTGTCGAGACTGCTCTTTGCGCTGCGTACGACGCTGATCATTGCCTCCCTAGGCGTTATCGTCGGAGTGGTGACCGGGGGTCTGGCTGGTCTGGCCAGTGGCTTGGCCGGCCGCCGCATCGACAACATGTTCATGCTCCTGGTCGACGCCCAGGCGTCTGTGCCGCTCACGCTTCTTGCGCTGGCAGCAGTAGCGTTGACCGGATCAAGTCCGCTGGTGCTTATCCTTATTGTGGGCATCTCCGAATACGACAAATATGCCCGGGTCGTAAGATCCCAAGTCTTGGTCATCAAAAGCCGAACCTTTGTCGAGTCCGCCCGCGCACTCGGAGCGTCGCCGCTGAGAGTGGCGTTTCGGCACGTGCTGCCCGGCTTGGTTTCGCCGCTCACGGTGCTCGCAACGATTAATTTCAGCTCCGTGGTCATTCTGGAATCGGCGCTGTCCTTTCTGGGCGTCGGCATTCAGCCGCCGAACACTTCGCTCGGCGCCATGCTCGGAGAAGCCCGAAATTATCTGATTTCCAACTGGTGGCTGGCAGCGATCCCGACCGCTTTCATCGTGATGATAACGATGGCCGTCTCGCTGCTTGGTGACTGGTTGCGCGACCTGTTCGACCGAAGGCTCAGTTCCTGAACAAGAGCGATCGGGGCACTCCCGAAACTATCAACCCCAACCCAAGGAAACGATGATGTTACGACCAATCCGCTTTGCAATGCTAGCTGCCGGCATGTGCCTTGCCAGCGTCCAATTTGCAGTCGCTGAAGATCTCATAGTCGGCATGCAGGAGGTGAGGCCGCTGTTTGACCCGGCAATTGAAACCGGCAACACCGGCATACCGCTCAGCAATGCTATATTCGACACTCTCATTCGCCGCGATTTCCAAGCTGATGGTAAAGGTACCGGTGGAGAGCTGGTGCCGGCCTTGGCGGAGAGCTGGCGCCGTGTTGATGATCATACGCTGGAAGTGAAGCTCAGAGCAGGCTCCACGTTCCACAATGGCGACCCGCTGACCAGCAAGGACGTAAAGTTTACTTTCGATCGCATCCTGGATCCGAAGTCTCAGTACGGCCGATCCCAGTTCCAGTATGAGAACATCGCCCGCGTAGAAACACCCGACGACTTGACGGTTCGCATCGTCACAAAGAATCCCGATCCGACAATCGAAATGATGCTGACGTTTCCCGCAAGCAGCATCGTCCCGAAGGACTACTTCGAGAAGGTCGGCTTTGATGCCTTCGGACAGAAGCCGATAGGCGCCGGTCCCTACCGGTTTGTTCAGTCCATCGACGACGACCGCGTCATTCTGGAAGCCTTTCCCCAATACTGGCAAGGCAAGCCGCCAGCGGACAAGCTGGTATTCCGCGAGATACCCGATTTGTCAGCGCGTATCACGGCGCTGGCTAACGGCGAAGTCGGCATAATCAACAATGTAACCCCGGATCAGATTCCGGCGATTGAGACCCTGGGCTGCTGCGACGTTCGCAGCGTAATGGCGAACAGCCAGGTGCTCAACTACCGGACATCCAATCCGGTGATGGCCGATAAGCGGTTCCGTCAGGGTCTCAACCTGGCGATCGATCGTGAACTGCTTTCAAAGGCACTTTGGAATGGCAAGGCTGAGGTGCTGCATAGCCATCAGTATGCCGAATGGGGCGACCTGTACAACGCCGAACGCCCCAAGTTCGCATACGATCCGGAGCGTGCCCGAGAGCTTATTGCGCAATCCGGTTACAAAGGTGAAGAGATCGATTTCATCACAAGCCCCGTCTATTACACCAACGGCCTGGCCGCGGCCGAAGCGATTGTCTCGATGTGGCAGAAGATCGGTGTGAATGCAAAGGTACAAGTCAACGAGAACTTCTACGAAATCTCCAACGACGATCCCGGCATCGAGGTTCGCAACCTGTCCGACTGGGCTGATCTGCCCGATCCAAATGTCACGATTATGTGGAGCTGGACAACCACGGCGCTTTGGGACGGCAATGAGGCGTTTCAGGAGCTTGGCCGTAAGGCGGCCACGACGCTCGACAAAAAGGAGCGGTTTTCTCTCTACCAGAAGATGCTGGACAATTTTGAGGACCAAGCACCTGGAACCGTCCTTTATCGCGTGCCGGACTTTTATGGGGTGCGCCATGACATCAAGTGGCAGCCCTACACCAACTACGTAATGGATTTCCGGCCGGGCAATTTCGCGGTCGGGGCAGGGCAATGAACGACAGGCGTGATGCCATTCTACGGGTGGAGGAACTGCACACGCAGTTCCTTACCTGCCATGGACCGGTGCACGCTGTAAACGGGGTCTCGTTCGAAATCCGACCGGGCGAGACACTCGGCCTGCTTGGTGAGTCCGGTTCAGGCAAATCAACGATCGGTTTGTCGATGCTGCGCCTGTTGCCGCCCGGCCGCGGCCGGATTTCGGGCGGGCGCGTCTTGTTCGGCGGCGAAGACCTGGTCACAGCGAGCGAAAAACGTATGCGACGGTTGCGTGGCAGGGACATTGCCATGATCTTCCAGGAGTCATTGAGCGCTCTCAACCCGGTCTACACCATCGGGGAACAGATCGCCGAGGTCATTCGACAGCACGAACGGCTGGACCGCCGCGCTGCGATGAAGCGGGCGGCCGAAATGCTGGAAATGGTCGGTATGCCCGACCCGGGCCGCCGTCTTGGAGAATATCCGCATGAACTCTCGGGCGGTATGCGCCAACGGGTGGTGATTGCAGCCGCCTTGGCGTGCCAACCGAAGCTCTTGATTGGCGATGAGCCAACGACCGCGCTCGACGTCACGGTGCAGGCGCAAATTCTAGATCTGATTGCCGACATTCAACATCGCACCGGCATGGCCGTTCTGTTCATCACGCACGATCTCGGCGTTGTGGCAGAAATCGCTCACCGCGCCATTGTCCTCTACGCTGGCCTTGTCGTGGAGGAGGCCGACACGCAAAGCCTTCTGGCGCGGCCACGCATGCCGTACACCCAAGGCCTGCTGCGCTCTTTACCGCAGTTTGCGAAGGGCCATCGGCTTGCGGCAATCCCTGGCGCTGTTCCCAATCCTCGCTCGCTGCCCACTGGTTGCGCGTTCCACCCTCGCTGCCAGGAAGCAAAGGCGGATTGTGCTCAGACGCTGCCGGAGCTGACAGAGGTCGGCGATGGCCGCCGCGTCCGCTGCCTGCACTGGCACAAGATTGCTCAAGATATGAACCTGGGGGTGTGCGCGTGAACGTTCTTCACACAAATCAAGTGGCAGCCTCTGAAGCGACAACCCCTTTGTCGCCTCTGCTCGAAGTAGCGAATCTTCAAAAGAGCTTCCCCGTCCGACGCGGGCTGTTGGGGCGCCCGACGGCAACACTGAAGGCAGTGGCCGGCGTGTCGCTTCAGGTTTTTCCAGGTGAAATCGTCGGGCTGGTGGGTGAATCAGGTTCGGGCAAAACGACCACCGGCCGCTGTTTGTTGAGGCTGGTTGAACCCTCCGCCGGCAGCATCAAGTTCGACGGCGTTGACCTGATGGGTCTGTCAGCGCGTGAGCTTCGCCGCTTTCGCAGACGCATGCAGATCATCTTCCAGGATCCCTATGACAGTATAAACGAGCGCATGACCATCGGCGATCTCGTAGGCGAGGCCCTTGTCATCCATGGTTTGGCCAAAGGGACGGCTCGGCGCGACCGAATTTTAGAACTCTTGCAGCAGGTCGGACTGAGAAGCGAGTTCGCCGATCGCTATCCTCACACACTCAGCGGAGGCCAGCGGCAACGTGTCGGCATCGCGCGTGCTCTTGCCGCAGGCCCGCAGTTCCTCGTTGCCGACGAGCCTGTCTCCGCCCTGGACCTTTCAGTTCAGGCACAGATCCTCAATCTGCTGCTGGACATTCGGGATCGGCTCGATGTCGGCATGCTCTTCATTTCGCATGACCTGTCTGTGGTCCGCTTCATCGCCGACCGCGTGCTGGTGATGTATCTCGGAAAGATCGTAGAAAGCGCGCCGGCAGCCGCCCTGTATGAAAGAGCGGCACATCCATACACGCAGGCACTCTTGTCGGCCGCCCCGCTTGTTGGTGAGGGACAGTCCCGGCAACGCATTCGATTGCTTGGCGATCTGCCGAGCCCAGTTGATCCACCGAGCGGCTGCGTTTTCCGGACCCGGTGTCCGAAAGCCATCGCCGAATGTTCCGCCATTGAACCCCCAATGCGCCCTGTCGGCCCCAATCACTTCGCGGCCTGCATTCACCTCGCCGCGTCCTGACACAGACCGGCCTGCGACAATTCTGTTCACCAATGGAGCCAAATTCATGCAACAAAAACGAAAGCTGATCGCGATCCTTATCGACGGCATGAGTGCCGACTACTTTGAAACGCAAGCTCAGCGATTGCCGTATTTGAGCGGCCTGGCGCAGAGCGGAACGCTTGTTCGGCGGATGTCCTGCCCGGTGCCGGGCACCTCCTTACCAGGGCGGACCAGCATGATCACGGGAAAACCCTCACAGGAGCACGGGATCTTCGGAAACTACATCTTCGACGGCACGAATTTCCGCGTCGCAAGGCCGGACGATGTGCTGGCGCCGACCATTGCCCGTCGCGCCCGTGAGGCGGGTCTGAAGGTTGCCTGCATCGGCCATGCAATGGTGGACCCAGACGACACCGATATTTACGAGGCGCCATGGTGGTTGCGCGACTTTATCGAAGGAAGCCGGTTCGTCAAGGTCCTCAATCCGGGTTCGGTTTCCCGTCTTCTCGTTCCGCGCGGAAGGGATGGGCACAACGCGACCATACCGGTCAGCAATGGGGGGATCGCTGAAGACGAGCCGGGATTGCAGCATCTGCTTGGGATCGCCTGCGACCAGCAGATCATGCGGGACGTTGCCGATCTTGCCTGCTCCGACACGCCGCCGGATCTCATTCTCACCGAGATCGAGATGCCGGATGTAATTCAGCATTACTTCGGCTACGAGAGTGAGGTTTCGCATTGGTCGCTGGCGATGGCCGATTTGCTGGTCGGCGAGTTGCACCAGCGGCTCGAACGCGCCGGAAGGCTGGACGAATATGTCATCGCCGTGGCGAGCGACCACGGTCATAGCCCGATCGAGACGGCGATTTTCACCGATATCGCCCTGCCAGGCGTGCTTTGCCAATCCGAGGGTGCAACCCTGCACGTCGTGGTGCAGAACGAAGCACACCGCGACGAGATTACCTCCCGCTTGGAGGAGTTTGGCGCCGAATACATCGGTAACGACCATGTTCCAGCGGGGGTGAGGTCCTCAATAGCCGCCTATGCGGCACCACATCGCCACAGCTTCGAAAGCTCGCCGAGCAACAATGATGGCAGAAGTCCTATTGGCCGGCCCCGCTATATCTCCTCGCACGGACTGCGCCCCGGCACGCCTGCCGACGATCGGTTCGCCATCTTCTATGGCGCCGGCATCTCCCAGAGAACGGTCGAATCCGCGGCCGCGGAGGATTTTTATCCGGCTCTGACTTCCATATTGGGGTTGCCGGTGGACAAGAGAGACGGCGAAGCCATGGGATTTTCCATACTATGAGCTCGCCTGCTGAAGATCACATGTTCGATTATGGAATGTTCAAGTTCTCTTCGAAGGAGGAGGTCCTCGAAAAGTCGAGCCGATACTGGAATCCTGGCAAGACCCGCTTCTGGCGTGATGCCGGTATCGATCTCGTCATCGATAAGCGCGAAGGCTACGAAATCTTTGACATGGATGGCCGCCGGCTGATCGACCTCCATGTCAATGGAGGGACGTTCAACTTCGGCCATCGAAATCCTGAGATTGTCGAAGCGCTGAAGTCTGCGCTCGATCACTTCGACATCGGAAATCATTGGTTTCCGTCGATGCCACGAGCGGCGCTGGCTGAGGCGTTGGTGAAGGTCAGTCCGGGTTTCGACTATGCCTTCTTCTCGCCGGGCGGCGCAGAGGCGATCGACGTTGCGATCAAATCGGCACGCTACGCCACCAAGCGTCGCAAGATCGTATCGATCATCAAGGGCTATCACGGCCATTCCGGCCTATCCGTCGCAACCGGTGATGCACGCTTCTCGAAGATATTTCTATCGGATCGTCCGGACGAGTTTATGCAGGTCCCGTTCAACGATCTGGAGGCGATGGAGCAGGCACTGTCTTCAAGAGATGTGGCTGCTGTGATCATAGAGACTATTCCTGCGACGTACGGATTTCCGATGCCCAATGACGGCTACAATCGCGCGGTGAAGGAACTCTGCAAACGCCATGGAGCGCTTTATATAGCAGACGAAGTGCAGACTGGTCTTATGCGCACCGGGCAGATGTGGGGGTGGCAAACCTTTGGCGTCCAGCCCGACATTTTTGTAAGTGCAAAGGGTCTCAGCGGCGGCGTTTATCCCTTCGCGGCAACAATGCTGACCGAACGCTCCGGCGCATGGATGGAAGAGGACGGTGCGGCGCATATATCGACAACGGGCGGTTCGGAGGTCGGCTGCATCGTTGCGCTGAAGGTTCTCGAGATCCTTGCCCGACCGAACGTTCTGGCCAACGTTAACTTCCTGACGCGTTTTTTTGCCGACGCGTTCGCCGAAATGATCCAGACCCATGGGGATGTCATTTGCGGGCTACGACAAAAGGGCGTGGTCATCGGGGTGGAATTCAACCATCCCGACGGCGCGGTTCACGCGTCGAAAGCCCTCTACGAACATGGCATCTGGGCGATCTTCTCGTCGCTCGACACGCGGATCCTTCAATTTAAGCCGGGCGTCCTCATGACCAAGACATTGGCGAAGGAGGTAGTCCATCGGTTCAATGCCGCTTTACCGCGCATTCGCGAGTTAACTGTCTCGTCAACACCAATTCGCTCTCCAGCGTAGAAGTGCTGACTACTGCCACTGCCGCAAATGTTCTTCGCATCGTCAGTAAGTCTGAATTGGATTTCTGCGTCGCCCCCGGATGCGATGGGTTGTCCTGACGACGCGAGCCCGCATCTTTCAGCTCCATACCCAGACCCGCGGACAAGAATACTCTGAATGAGATACGCCCTCTATTATACCCCTCCGCCTGATCATGCGTTGACCCGCGTCGCATCGCGATGGCTGGGCCGCAGTGCATTTTCCCACAACTGCGATGAGTCTAGCCAAGCATCAGGCTGTGATCAGGCGCTGACCGCTGAGCCGAGACGCTACGGCTTCCACGCGACTATCAAGGCGCCGTTCCGTTTGCGCGAAGATCGCACAGCCGAAGAACTTGAGGCCGCCGTCCGCAGTTTCTGCGCCAAGCGGCCAATCTGCCCAATCGGCCCTCTGAGTGTTGCGCGGGTCGGTAATTTCTTTGCGCTTGTCCCGAGCACCGGCACGCCATTTTCCGGTGGGCTCGCCTCGCGGGCGGTAGGCGACCTAGACGAGTTCCGAGCACCGTTGAACGAAGCCGAGCTTCAACGCCACCTCCGCTCCGACCTCGATGACGTCGAGACTACCAATCTGGTCCTGTGGGGCTATCCGTATGTATTCGATCGCTTCCGCTTCCACATGACCCTGACCGGACCGGTGCAAGCCAGCCGGCGTGAGGCAGTAGGCGAACAGCTCAAGGCGATGTTCGACCCGCTGCTGCTTGCAGAAGACTTTTACATCGACGCGCTGACGTTGTTCGTTCAGGACAATCCAGGAGGCGATTTTCTGGCGCGAACGCGGTTTCCTCTTTGGACACGAGAACAGATGAAGGCAACGGGATGATCTGCGCCGGTGCAGATCGCGGAACACTCCTCCTCATCGTAGGTCCCACCGCGGCGGGCAGGGACAGCTTTCTCGACTATTCCACACAGGCTTTCTGGCGCGTAGCCCCGGCGTTTCAGTCACAGGACCGGAGATTGTCGCCATCGACAACCCGGGCCGCCCGGAGGCTAAAGGAAAGGCGCTGACAAGCAACCTTGTTGCGATCGCCGCCGGTGTGTCGCCGGGCGGAGGCTGACGATCACTGAAGGAATACACCACAAGCAGGAGGATCTGCGTTACCCACGAGATGGGGTTTGCCCGCCAGGTGGCGGACAGAGTCATATTCATGGATGGGGGAAGCGTCGTCGAACAAAACAAGCCTTCGGCGTTCTTCGACGCTCCCCAGCACGAGCGCACTAGGAAGTTTCTCGGGCAGATCCTGCATTAAGCTTTAGTTTCAAAGTCTGCTTCGGGGCCGAATGCTGACGAACGTCGTTGTCGCAAATCTCCCGCAGACTGTGTGAGAAGTCTTAGGCGGTTTTCCGGAAGGCTCGGCTTGAAACTGAGATTGAGTTTTTGCCGCGATCTTCTCGGCAAAAGCGATTCGCCAAATCGCGATCGATGTCTTCGCAGCTGGTTAGAATGCCAGCCTATTTGCCTGGCTCTGCACCATCGAAAACGAACTGAATCCGGTCCGCAGCGTAGCAGGTCACATGGCACCAAACAGGTCTGCCCTTCTCGTCCATTTCCACGGCTTTCTTCTCGACAACCGGTCTCGACAGGGATTGATCAAGAAGTTTGGACTCCTCTTCTGTCGGCATTCGCGCGATCACCTTGGCAGTGCCGGGCCACAAAGAGGCAAATCCAAATTTCGCCAAGGCGGATTCGACATCCGCCTCTTGGCCCATCGCCTCCACGAAACCCGAAAACCTGGGCAAATCCAGGAAATTGGTGCTGAATGCCACCGGTCGACCGTTGCCTTCCGCGATTAGCTGAACGGCCAGTACGGTTGTTCCGGGAGCAAGATCGAGGCAGGAACACACCCATCCGTCAGCCGACCTGCTCTCGGCGGAGATCAGCTTTCGGCTTGGCAGCTGGTTGTTGGCCCGAACATTCTGAGGGAATGTAATGCGTGAGGCCATGCGATATTCGAGGACATCGCTTTCGATGAATGCGCCGCGGCCGTGCTCTATCCGGATGAGTCCTTTGTTCTGAAGGATTGCGAGCGCCTTGCGCGAGGTCATACGACTGACCCCAAAGCGTTCGGCGATTTTCGTGTCGGCTGGCAGTCGCCCTTCCTCATCGAACTCGCCTTCGAGAATCTCGCGATGCAAGGTCTCGACGATCGTCTTCCAACGGGGTTGTTCTGACGTCCCGGACGGGCGTGAGCTCATAAATTACCCTCTCTGTCATGCGTCTGTCACGACAACTCGTGTATACGAGTTGTCCAGCGCCCCGGCAATGCAACAGATCAAGTCAGCTAAACGCGCGCATGCAAAGTCTCCTCAAATAATGGATTCGGCAATGCTCAATCATCCTATTTCCCGCCGCACGTTCAACATCTCACTCGGTGCCTCCGCTCTTGCGGCGATCGCCCGACCAAGTCTCGCGCAACAAGTTCCACGCCGACCAAGGGCGGTCGCCTACGAATCATGTTGCAGGAGACTGCATCGTCTTCGCTACTCGACCCCACCAAAGTCGCGTCCTTCAGCGTTTACTTTGCCTACGCGATGGTCGGAGAAACATTGGTGGGCGTCGACAGCCGCCTCAACACCGTTCCGATGCTGGCCGAGAGCAGGGAACCGGTCAACAACAAGGTCGATGGATGGGTTTTCAAACTGCGTCGCGGTGTCGAGTTCCACAACGGCAAGAGCCTGACGGCAAAGGATGTCACCTATTCGTTGAACCGTCTTCGCGACCCGGCGTCACAATCTCCGCTCCGCGTCCTTCTCGAACATATCACCGAAATTGTCGAGGACGATCCTTATACACTGCGGTTTGTTCTCTCGCGCCCCGATGCAGACTTCCCTCTGTTGCTGGCGCAGGACCGATTCTACATCTTCCCGGAGGGCTTTTCGACCTTTGACAAGCCGTTGGGCACCGGTCCTTTTGTAGCAGACGGCCTGAATCCGGCGGGCGTCAATGTTTACCGTCGCAATCAAAACTACTGGCAAGATGGCAAGCCTTATCTGGACGAGGTAAGTTGTCAGCAGATCAGTTGAGCGCTGCGTAATCAGCGGCGGCCTTGGAATGGCCACGGCGATGGCCAAATACAAACAAAGGCTGGGCTCGTGCCTGGCCTTTTTCATCGGCAATCGGTTTTAGAAGCAAAAACCATTGCATACACCCATAGGACGACTATCGTTTGAAAAACCTCAAAGAATTGAGTGAACGCCGTGCAGCCGCAGCGCAGGCGAAGGAGCAGCTTCTAAAGAAGTTCGGGGCCGCGCCAAAACCGAGTGACCCTGATATGATTGCCAAACGCACTGAACGGGAAGCAATTGCCGCGGCACGTGAAGCCAGACGAGCAGATCGGGAACGATCAGTGCAGGAAGACCTCGCTCGTCGGACTGCAGAGGCTGACGCCATCGCTCGTGCCGCCTCAGCGGAGGCCGACGCACGCGAAGCTGACGCAAGAGATCGCATCGCACGCATTCTTACCGATGAAGCCGAACGGAAGGCGGAACGCGATCGACGCTATGCTGCCCGCAAAGCCAAGCACCGCTGAATACCGACAGAGCAAATCACCCAGTTGCCTACGGGCGGAAATCGGCAGACGACGCGTTTACAGGCTGATATCCGCGTCAGTAAACGACCCGCTCGGTCACGCTCCTTCATGAATTTCTTTAGATATAAATCAACGGACGGACCGACGAATTTGTCTTGCGCCAGCTGGGTTTTTTTCCGCGACCGCAATGATCGCTGCGATGATCTCGGAATTTCTCCAACCGGCATCACCCGCCGCGCCCAGCAGTTCAACAGTTGATCCTCGATTGCCTTCTGGCAATCGGTAAAGCGTTCCGGATTCGTATGTGTTCTTTGAGGCGGCGGTATCACCAATCGTTTTGCCATCACGGGTCATCTGGCCGAATACGGGCTGGTCGTCCAAGGCCCCGCTCATATCGCCAAGCTCATTGAACAGGTGAAGGACCCCGGGAGTGATTTTCCGCAAGCGGCGCGTGAGGTGTTCGCCGTCCTTGCCGAGACCGTGAAATCGCTTGATGAGCGTATCAAGCACTCGATGCCGCAATTCGTCAGTCTAGAGTCGAAAGTTTTAAAGGAAAGGTTATGCACGCTGTGAGTTTGAACAAACCCGGAATCAGCGCGTATTTTGCAGGCGCCTTATGCTTTGAAAATGCAAGTCGCGAGTTCAACTCCGTTCGTCTCGAAGGCTTGGTTAGGGCGCTTGCAGAACGATCGCGCCTCACCGATGTTCCTAACGGATGTGGAGCAACGCCGACCCAGTTGTCTCGAGAGCCGTGGCGATTTTTTGAATGTTGTCCAGGGAGACGTTTCGTTTCTCTCGCTCAATGCCGCTGAGGTAGGCTTGAGTCAACCCCGTCCGCAAGGCGACCTCCTCCTGAGTGATATCCAGCTCCGCCCGCCGGATCCGCATGTTGCGGGCCAGAATCTTACGAAGTGCATGAGCGTCGATCTTGTCCATCACTATGATGAATCATGATCATAGGAGCATAGCCACGTATCATTGGATATTGAATATATACTTTAAGGCATATTATAAGTATCACCATATATGCGCGCGTCCTACGGGCCGTAGCCTGAGCGCCTTAGATTGAAGCAGTTTTGGGACGAGCCAATGGATCGCGGTGAAGATTTGAAGAGGGAGACGTTGAAGTTGACGAATAACGATTTCGAGCTGCTCATTCGTCTCGATGGGTCACTTTCGCAGGCGGAACGGAAGTCACGTCACCTCGCCTACGCTGCCAGTGGGCGCGTCAGGCGCCGCGGTGCCGACAAAGCGTTTGCTGAATGGTTTGGAACACTTACCCCGACAAATGCGGCGACGGCAAGCCGTCACTCGAAATGCTGCTTCGCCTGGAATATCTCGGAAATACGAGTCGAGGGGGAAGTCCACAAATGACTAGGGTCAGGACTCACTGATCAGAGCCAGAAGATGACGGCTGCTGCAATGCAGATGCTTGAGAAAAAGGTGTGGGCGCAGCGGTCATATCGGGTGTGAATACGACGCCAGTCCTCCGAACATGTTTTCGATTTTGTGGCGCTATTTGTAGAGCACAGGGTCATGTCGAATCGGGAGCGTTTGGTTGGCCCTTGACGGAATGCAGGCGGTGATCTTGCGTTCGGCAAGGGCGTCTCGAAACCAGTCGGCGTCATACCACTCGCGGAATACCCGCGCGACAACGGAAAGTATGGCTCTATGCGGCGCATCTGCGCCTCGGACAACAGCATCAAATCACTCATGGTAGCGCCTCCTTGCGCCACCATTGAATCAAGCCGTCGACAAGGCCGCAATCAATTTACACGGTATTGTGTAGCAACTGCTCCTGACCTCTATCGTCAGCGGCCATAAGGGCATGCGAAGATTTCAACTCTTTCGTCATTTGTGCTCGTCCCAGAACGGGCTGCTAACAAGTGCTGCGCCCGAAATATGTATGCACGTTTCGGACATTTCTCGATGATGGGCCCGCGGTAACGAGCAGGTTATGCCGTCGCCGTAGAAGATGCGCCAGGAAAAAAATAGGGCCATCGGAAAACCGAGGCCCTTTAGGTGTGAAGGTTAAAACCTCCAGAGGGGAACAGCTGATGCAATGGAACTGGGAGGAGACCATCGTGTGCATCAGCTGCAGGCTAATAGCTAAAATTTGTGCAATGCGCAAACAAATTTTGTGCAGTGCAGCTAGCAGTTACCGAAAGCCTCATGATGATACGTGGAGATGCCATGTTGCTTCACTCGTCCATGGGAAGAATCGGGTCACCTGGGTGGATGACGCCGCCGACCTTAGCTGCTGCTTAAGAGGAACCGATCGTTTTCTCGATATCTTGGATCGAATGCCCTGTCAGGTCTTTAGCAATCTCACCCAGAAGGATTGTCTCCAGTTCCTTATGGTAATGCTTTCGCAACTCTCCAAGCGCTTTTGGTGCTGCAATTATGACAAGACCCGTGATCTTTCCCTTAAGGACCTGCTGATTGAGTATGTCTGCAATTCCAGCGGCAAAATTATCCTCGTCAGCTTGACCTTGATCAGGATTTGCTGAACTGCTTTTACGTCCAGCGCTCGCATTATTGTTTTCAGTATCGACATCAGCTTCAGCAAGAGCAGTTAGTTTTAGATTTGCGTCATCACTAATATTTTGGAAGAGATTGAATTTTTCGCCGTCTGCGACAGCGACTGTCGCGCCTTTTGGAAGCTGCATGTCTGAATTTCTCCGTATTGGCTGCTCTGTAGAAGAGCAAACGAACATATGATGGCAGTATTGCCGGTGCGGAGAAAGAACAACGCGGCAGGCGTGATTAAGATGCAATGATTTGCCGAGTACCTACCTGATGCGTCGAGACGGGCTGCCGATTTTTGGTGCTTCCGATTGGTCGAAACCGGCCGAAAGTCGAGCGGTATTAGGCTTTATGGCGCGAATCCGGTCGCGTGCCGCTATCGACAGATCGTTATCCATGTCTGTTGGATTATTCGCCCGTGTACCCACAAGTCGCGGAAGGCATTGGTTTTTCTCGTTTGAATTGACTTGCTTGGTTTATAAGTGGAGTCTGATCGGGTCGTCAGGCATTCAATCGGCCGCTGGCGTTAGAGAGATCAGACGAGCTCCCGCCCAAAGGGAGCAGCTATGTCATTTGAAGTTCTCACATCCGTTTCCAAGGATGCCTACAGCAAGGTGAACTGGCACATCATGGCATCAGCCTATGAACAGGCTACGTTTATGCTTGATGCATCGGACGGTCAAAATCAAAACACGGGCCGTTTGGCACGAGAGGTTATGCGCTTGTTCAACAACGGAAAGCGCGACGTCGGCTTGATCGCATCGCTGGCGGCTGACCGGGAGCGCACCATGGGCTTTAGTGCAGAGATACTGCAACAAACGAGCCGTACGCGTTCAGGCGTCAGGGAATAGTTCCCGTGGTCGATGATTATATCCAGACGCAAATGCCCTGGTTGCGGAGACTTTTCATTCGCGCTCCATCAATCCAAGATGATGCCAGCCATTGCGACTCAGAGAGCGATCAATCGCAAATCGAACGTTCAACCGCGACGATTGGGGACATGGCAGCGCAAGACCATGGCGGCATTCGGGCAAGCACCAAGTTGACCGCGGAACGAAATCTACTGCGGGCGATGATCGATCAGGTCCCCGACTACCTGTTTGTGAAGGATCTTGATCATCGCTTTGTTATTGTAAATCAAGCGGTGGCGCGCATCCATGGTTGTAGCCACCCCAGCGAGCTGATCGGCAAAACGGATTTTGATCTGCACCCGAATGCAGTCGCGTCAGAATTCTTGGCCGTCGAGCAGGCAATAATCAAATCAGGCAGCCCGTCCATCGACATGGAGGAAGAGGTCGCCGACGCGGTAACCGGTTTAAAAAAATGGCTCTCTACCTCCAAACTCGTCCTGCACAACGACAAAATGGAGATCATAGGGCTTGTTGGAATATCTCGCGATGTGACGGTCCGCAAAAATGCCAATCGTCTCCGCGACGGTCAGACGCTGGTCCTCGAAATGATCGCAATGAATTCCCCTCTTGAAGACGTGCTCGACAGGATAGTGCGCCTGATCGAAGAACAGCTTGAGGGTGTGTTGGGATCCATTCTTTTGCTCGATAGCGGCGGGTGCCATCTCAAGCACGGGGCCGCGCCGAGCCTTCCTGCGGATTATTCCCGCGCCATTGATGGCATCGCGATCGGGCCACACGTGGGCTCTTGCGGCACCGCCGCTTATCGGCGCGAGAGTGTTGTAGTGACTGATATCGCCAATGATCCCTTGTGGGTCGACTATCGGGAACTGGCTGAACTCCATGGCCTGCGTTCCTGCTGGTCGACACCGATCCTGTCGCATCAGGGCGATGTTCTTGGCACCTTTGCCATGTATTCGGGTAAGGTGAGAAAGCCTGGTTCCTTGGAAAGGCGGCTCACAAAAAAGATTGTCCGGATCGCCGCCATCGCGATCGAGCGCAAGCAGGCCGAAGACCAGATAAGCTTCATGGCGCATCATGACGCTTTGACGGGTTTGCCGAACAGAATTCTGCTGAAGGATCGTCTGACCCAGGCAATGTTGCGCACGGAACGCCATAATCCATGGGTGTCTGTGGTCTTTGTGGACCTCGACAACTTCAAAACAGTAAACGACAGGCTGGGTCATACGGCCGGCGACGAACTTCTGAAGATTGTCGCCTCCCGAATGGTAAACTGCGTGCGGCCGATCGATGCCGTAGTGCGACTTGGTGGCGATGAATTCGTCCTCCTGCTGGTCGATCTGGCGGCAAGCCCCGATGCGATCTCAATTATCCTGCACAAGCTCATGGCAGCCGTTACCGAGCCGATTGCTATTGAAGGTCACGAATTTAACATCACCTGCAGCATGGGAGTCGCCACTTTTCCGCAGGATGGCTCCGACGCGGAAACATTGCTCAAGAACGCCGATGCAGCAATGTACCAAGCAAAGAATGGTGGGCGGGACAGCTTCCAGTTTTTTACGCCTGAGATGAACACCAAAGCCCATGAACGCTTTGCCATGCAGGACGCGATCCGCAAAGGCATTGCCCGGTCAGAATTCTATTTGGACTATCAGCCACAAGTCGATCTTCGCTCTGGGCGCATCTTCGCCGTTGAAGCTTTGGTTCGCTGGAGGCATCCGGTTCTCGGTGTCCTGTCGCCGGCCCAATTTATATCTTTGGCGGAGGAAACTGGCCTCATCGTGCCGCTTGGTGACTGGGTCCTGAATGAAGCCTGCCGTCAAAACAAAGCATGGCAGGATGCAGGGCTTGCGCACCTCAGCGTCAGCGTCAATGTCTCGGCCCGCCAGTTTCAGGAAAAGGACTGGCCGGGCCGGGTAATCCGAGCCTTGGAAGAAAATGGCCTTGAAGCAGAGTACCTGGAGCTTGAACTGACCGAGAGTCTTTTGATGCGCAATGTCGATCAGGCCATTGCAACCATGAAGGAACTTCAAGTGCTTGGGGTTCATTTCGCCATCGATGATTTTGGAACGGGGTATTCCAGCCTTAGTGCTCTAAAAAGCCTGCCCGTTTCACGTCTCAAGATCGATCAGTCGTTCGTGCGAAATCTTGCACATGACGAGGATGACCGAAGCATCATATCTGCAGTTATTTCGCTCGGACAACGCCTGAACATGTTGGTGATTGCAGAAGGCGTCGAGACGGAAGACCAACTTGCGTTCTTGCGTGCCAATGGGTGCGACGAGGCGCAAGGGTACCATTTCAGCAGGCCGATCGAACCTAAGGCAATGGCGGATTTACTAAAGCTGCGATGACATCAGCGTTCACCGGCCTGTCGTGTCAGGCTCGGTCAACTGAAAGAAGCCCGAAGCATGCTGACCTAACCCGCCAAGTGAACGCCGACTTCTCCTCACTCTCATGCGGATATCAAATGAGGCAACACGGGGAATAAAGTCTGTGCTATTGTCTCTTTGCGTACACTCGGACTATGGAGCGAGCAACGTCCATGCCCGGGGAAGGCTTTCGCACCGCGAGCCTCCGGTCCCCACAAGGACAAATTCTCATGACTATCCCAATTGATCAGCCGGAAGGTGGTATGAGCCTTGCCCTGGCGGTCGTTGCATCATCCAATGCACCGCTTCTTCTCCTTGACGGTGACCTCGTGGTGATTGCCGCGAGTGAATCCTTTTGCCACGAGTTTCAGATCGATCCGGGCCAGGTTCCGAACAGGAAACTGATGGATCTCGGGAGCGGAGAATGGAATTTGCGGCGGTTGTCGTCATTGTTGCAGGCTACTGCTTCAGGCCGCGCGGATATCCGCGCCTACGAGATCGACTTGACCCGTGAAGGTCAAGAACCGCGTCGCCTCGTGCTGAATGCACAGAAACTCCAATATGGAGATACGGACCAGGTCCGGCTTCTTCTATCGGTATCAGATGTCACCGACGCCCGGCTTGCCGAAAAACTCAAGGATGACCTCTTGCGGGAAAAAGCCATTCTCTTGCAGGAAATCCAGCATCGGGTTGCCAACAGCCTGCAAATCATTGCCAGCATCCTCATGCAAAGCGCACGAGCGGTTCAGTCCGAGGAAACCCGCGCGCACCTGCAATCAGCCCACGGCCGGGTGCTGTCTATCGCCTCCGTCCAACAGCAGCTTGCGGTCTCCAGACTTGGTGACGTTCACCTCCGGTCGTACTTCACGCAGCTCTGCCAAAGCCTCGAGGCCTCAATGATTCACGATCCCGAAAAGCTCTCGATTGAGGTGACGGTCGATGACAGTGCCGCCAAGGCGAATGTGTCGGTCAGCCTCGGACTCATCGTCACCGAACTGGTGATCAATGCTCTCAAACATGCATTTCCCGGCGATCGCAGCGGTAAGATCGTCGTCGACTATCGTTCCGATGACACGAAATGGTCGATGTCGGTAAGTGACGACGGCGTTGGAGTTTCTTCCGACCCTAAGTTTTCAAAACCCGGCTTGGGCACGGGCATTGTCGATGCCATGGCAAAACAGCTCGATGCTACGTTTGCGACCGTCGCAGGCAATCCGGGAACGAAAGTCTCGATTACTCATTCTTGATCCTTAGCTCTTTGAGGCTCAGGGAAGCTCGCTCCGCTCAGAGGCAATCGTCTATATTGCCGAATCGGAGCGCTCGGTGTGGCCCCTCTCTAACGAAAGCGATTGGCGCCATAAGTCGCCATCGCCGATGCAAAGAGCTGGAGTAATCGGCCTGAGCATCAATACCGAGCCAACGTGAAAACACGAAGCTACGTCGGGAACGCCTGGGCTGGCGGTCCGATCAGTTTTAAGGCGCAGATACCGCCGCCCGCCGGCGTTCCAGATCAATATCCTTGCTCGGGCATCAACGGCGGCATCGTCATTCAGTCGGGCATGGTCATCCAAATCTACGATTCGGGCGCCGCGTGCTGAACAGCAAGATCCTGATGCTCACCGATCTGTTCACCATGTGGGACGGTACAACGCAGGCTCTGCCTTTCGTCTTCGTCGGCGGCGTGGCCAAGCTTGCGGTAGCCAATATGGAGCTGATACGGGCCGGTCTGTTGCAATCCGTGGACTGCAATTCAACATCGACATGGATAACGGTCGTATCCGCTCCAAACCATATACTCCCAAGACCAATGGCAAGGCCGAGCGCATCAACCAGACGGCACTGCGCGAAAGGGCCCATGCCCGCCCTATGCTTCATCGGGCATCGAAAATCGCATCTGCCAACTGGACACATGTATAATTGGCATCGGCGGCACGGCAGCTTAAAATCAAAAACACCCCTCAGTTGGCTCGGTCTAACCGGGACAACCTGTTGATGCTCCACATCTAGAGAGTCCGCAAAGTTTCAATTAGCTCCTAGCTACGACAGGTGGTGCAATAAATTTGGGTTTCGCTTCGCCAATGGCAGATAGCGCTGCGCTGAATACAAAAATCGCAACTGCGACGAGAACTGCGATTATCACCATATCTTTCGTATGCAATGGATCGGGTTGCATTGCCGGCTCCGCGGTTACTCAAGCAATTCTTGTCGTATCGACGCTGTTCAGCAATAGACCGCCAATTGAGCATATTTAGTTAAATCAGTTACCGCAGTGGTCGGGCGCCTGAACGGAAGGGGTCCTAGAGTTTACCCTGCCGGGTGAAGTTTTGACGCTGGGGTGCTGACTTGGGTAATTTCGGGGTGGGGGCAGCAGGGCAAAGCTGCGCGCCCCGTATGGTTAAGAAATGATGAAGCTTGGCACCGGGTCATCGTCGTTGAAACGCCAGGCTTCTAGCCAGCTCGGGGCTGACGTCTAGGCTGCACGCAGATGTGCAGGGTAGCAATACGCCAATGCGAGTATCGCTTCCCAAGAGGTCTGGCGTGTGAAAAGAAGCGCGTGCTTCCGTCAGACCTCAGCCCGCTCAGGCGGGAGCTCTCCATGAAAATAAAGAAGGGCATTGCGCCATAACGAAGGCGCGACCGCTTCTCAGTCCACCGCCATGAGCGATCGTCAGTTCAGTTACCGGAGACCAAGATGCTCGCGCAGAGTGGTCTGCCCGTAATCCTGTCTATAGACACCGCATTCCTGAAGATAGGGAATTACGTTGTCTACGCGTCAAAGCCCGGCGCTGTCGTTGACGCCAGGACAAAGGAAAAAACGCATTTCCTTCTCCTGCAGGGAATTTAGCAATCCATACCTATGTAAATCCACGGATTTTGTATCGGATGCAAGTCGGCCCGTGGAGGGTGCTGACTTGGAAAACCTATGACCTACGCACTGAGCTTGCTCGACAAGAGCCCAATCGACGAGAATGAGACCGCTTTCGCAGCGTTGGATCGCACGGTGAAGCTGGCGCAAAAAAGCGAACGGTGGGGCTTTCATCGTTTCTGGGTCGCGGAACATCATAACAATGACAGGTTGGCGAGTTCATCACCAGAAGTGTTGATCGCCCATCTTCTAGCGCATACATCGCGCATTCGCATAGGGTCTGGCGGCGTTATGCTGCAGCATTACAGCGCCTATAAGGTTGCTGAAAATTTCAACCTTCTTGCAACCCTGGCACCGGGCCGCGTTGACCTTGGCATCGGAAAAGCCCCAGGCGGTCTCCCGTTGTCAACGCATGCTCTGCAGGGTTCCTATGACCCAATCCGCAAGCCGGGATTTGGCCAGCAGCTTGCTGAACTCGATGGCTTCCTCTCTGTAAAATCCGGTCCGGAGATCGCACTGAAGGCCAACCCTATTCCGGCGATCCCGGTGGAACGCTTTTTGCTGGGCGCCAGTGTCGAAAGTGCGCAGCTTGCCGCCGCTTACGGCTGGGACTTCGTCTATGCCAGCCATCTCAATGGCGACGAGGCTCTACTGGATCAGGTCTTTACAGCTTACTACGATGCGAGCGGTGGAAATGTACCGCTCCTCGCGATTGGCGTGATCGTCGCAGAAGCGCATGCGGAAGCAGAACGCCTTGCCGGCGACTTACGGCGATTCAAAGTGAGTGTCGAAAACGGGCAGGGTGTTACCGTCGGCAGCCTCGAACTAGCGGAGGAATATGTCCGTCAAGCCGGGCTCTCCGAATACCGAATAGAGGAACGCATGCCGGGCGTTTTGCGCGGGACGTCCGCACGGGTTCAACAAGAATTGGATCGCCTGCACCATCGCTACGGCATTAGCGAATTTATCCTTGATTGCCCGGTCACGGAGCGAAGCGCGCGCCTCGCCTCGATTGAGCTTCTGGCTAATGCGCATTTTCCCGTCGCGGCCTGACATGACTGAAACAACGATAAATATACATGTCAGCGGCCTTCGGCACCCAACGCTCCCGCTGCCTGATTGTAAGCGCCGTACTGCAATGATGGAGACTGGTCTTAATGAGTGATTCCATTCGTATCGCTACGGCCGTAGATGCCCCAGACCTGCACAGGCTATTGCAAGCGGCATATCAGCCGCTACGCGAGATGAACATCCGCTTCACCGCGGCCACGGCCGATGTTGATCTGGTTCGCGAGAAAATCGACCGGCACACGACCTTCGTGGTCGAGCGAGATGCAACGATCATAGCCACCGTCTCGGTGCGCTTTCCCTGGCCGATGGGTGAAAATCATCTGACCAGCTATCCGTTTCTCCATTGGTTTGCAGTCGCGCCCGAACTCAAGCGGCAATCGATTGGCAGTGCTCTGCTCGATCATGTCGAGTTGGATTTCTTGCGCGATCAGATCAAGGCTCCCGCCGTCTATCTGGCGACCGCAACACGTCATCCCTGGCTGATGGGTATCTACGAGCGCCGGGGATATGAGGGTTTCTACAAGCGCAACAAGGACGGCGATGAAATGGTCCTGCTCCGCAAGATCCTCAATCCGCGCATCTACGAAACCCTTGAAGTGGCTGAATATGAGCGCTTCGAGCCTCATCTGGCGCAAGCGCAATGACGACGCCAGTCCCCCAGACATCCTCCCGCCAGAAGACGGCCCATCAGGGCATTCAAGAGATTCAGGAGATTAGCAAATGGTGACGAGGAGAGGCTTGATGATCGGCGGAGCGAGCGTCCTGGCAATTTCTGCCGTCATCGGCGTGCGAAGCGCACACGCGCAGGACAGTCTATCGCCCGTCCCGGGGGGGTCGCTGGCTTGGGGGGTGGAGAGCGAGCCAAGTACGCTCAATCCTCATTTGAACGGGCAGGCAAAGGCCAAGCTCATCCTGCGTAATGTCTATGAATCCCTGCTCGCGCGAACCGCAGATGGCGGATACGTGCCCTGGCTTGCGACCGATTACACGATTTCCGATGAGGGGAAGACGTATACTTTCACGCTTCGGGATGGCGTAACGTTCAGCGACGGCGAAAAGCTCGACGCCGCTGCAGTGGCGCTGAACTTCACGAAACTCAAGGAGGCGACCTATTCCGGTAGCATCAGTGCCGGGCACGTGTCCCATGTCGTTGAGGCCCTGGCACCCGACCCGAGGACTGTCGTTCTCAAGCTCGACACCATCTATTCACCCTTCCTGGACGGCGCGGCTGGTATCGAGATTATTTCGCCGAAAGCCTTCGCCTCGCAACAGCTGAAGTCGGGAGGCCCCGAAATCGCTGGTACAGGGCCGTTCATCCTCGACCGGTACGTAAAGGGACAGGAAATTAGGTTCGTCAAGAATCCAGCCTATAACTGGGCACCCGCGAATGCAGGCCACCAGGGGCCGGCCTATCTCGATGAGATCACCTATCGCTTTCTGCCGGAATCCGCCGTTCGTACCGGTGCATTGACTTCGGGTCAGGTTGACGTGATCGAAGGCATTTCCGGCAATGATGCGGGTCTTTTCAAGGATAATCCGGACTTCACATATCAGAGCGCCATCAACACCGGCACGCCTTATACGCTTTATCTCAACGTCACGCATGGTCCGACCAAGGACGTGAAGGTTCGCAAGGCGGTTCTGGCCGCAGTCGATGTCGACAAGGTAATTGAATCCGTCTACCGCGGCGAACGCACGCGTGCATGGGGAGTTCTGACACCGGCAGATACGGATTTCTACGACAAGAGCATCGAAGGAAGCTACGGTTTCGATGCGACGCTTGCCAATCGTTTGCTGGACGAAGCTGGCTGGACAGCGCGAGACGCAGACGGCTTCCGGAGCAAAGACGGGCAGCGGCTGTCGATAGAGATTGTGCAATCTCAGGCCACCTTGCGCGACCAGCGTGATGTACTTCTTCAGGCGTTACAAGCACAGGCGAGGCAGAACGCCGGTATCGATCTTGCTCTGAATTATGTTGATGCGGGAACCTATGCCGATCGCCAGAAGAGCGGCCAATACGGCGCCATTCCCAATTCGACCACCACGCAAGAAAACGCGGTAACGATCTACTTTCACTATCTGCCAAGGGATTTGGGCGGTTCGATCAACTATAGCCGGACGGAAGCTCCTGAGGTGTTGGCATGGCTCAAGGAAGCGGCTTCGACTCTGGACCACAAGGAGCGCTCTGACATTTACAGCAACCTTCAGCGTTTTGCCATTCTTGAGCAGGCCTACGGCCTGCCGCTGTACGTACCGGAAGACCAGGTCGCGGCTGCGGCAAACGTACGTGGGGTGAGGTTCCGCCCGTTCAAGCATCTGCCGGAAAATGCCTACGACATTTGGGTGGAGCGATAGTCGGCTGATGCGCCGTTCCTACGCTCGCCATCAATTCAACATCAGTGATCATGGGGGTTAATTATGAACATGCTTTTCCGCCGATATTCTCTAAGGCTCGCCGCGGCATTCGCCACAGCCCTTTTCGGAGCCGGGGCACATGCCGCGGACACGGCGCCGATTAGGGGCGGGACGCTAGTCTGGGGGGTGGAAACCGATCCGGCAACGCTCAATCCGCAACTCAACGGCCAGGACAAGACCAAGCTGCTGCTGCGCAATACTTATGAATCGCTGCTCGCCCGCACGGCGGACGGCGGTTATGTGCCGTGGCTGGCGAATGAGTACCGTATCACCGATGACGGGAAGACCTACACCTTCACGTTGCGCGACGGCGTGACTTTCACCGATGGCGAGAAGCTCGATGCCGCAGCCATTGTGACCAATTTCACCAGGCTCAAGGATGCCGCCTATTCCGGCAGTGCCAGCGCTGGGCCCGTGTCCCGGGTAGCCGACGCCAAGGCTCTGGATGCGCATACCGTAGTGCTGACACTCAGCGAGGTCTATGCGCCTTTTCTGGATTTCGCGGCAAGCCTCGAAATCCTCTCTCCCAAGGCCTTTGATTCCGGGCAGCTCAAATCGGGCGGCCCCGAAATCGCCGGGACAGGTCCGTTCATTCTCAAGCGCTACGTGAAGGGTCAGGACATCCATTTCGTCAAAAACCCGGCCTACAACTGGGCACCAAAGACCGCAGCTCATCAGGGTCCCGCTTATCTGGATGAGGTCACGTATCGCTTTTTGCCGGAATCCTCGGTCAGAACAGGTGCATTAACGTCGGGACAGGTTGATGTGATCGAAGGCATCTCCGGCAATGATGCCGGTCTCTTCAAGGATAATCCTGATTTCACCTATCAGAATGCGCTGAATACCGGGACACCCTATTCGCTGTTTCTGAATGTCAGCTTCGGCCCAACGCAGGATGTCAAAATACGCAAGGCGCTGCTTGCAGCTGTTGATGTCGACGCAGTGCTTAAATCCGTCTATCGCGGCGAACGCACGCGGGCGTGGGGGATTACCTCGCCGATCGATTCCCAGTTCTACGACAAGAGCATCGAAGGCACCTATGGTAACGATCCGAAGCTGGCCAACCAGTTGCTCGACGAAGCGGGATGGAGCGGGCGCGATGCCGAAGGTTTCCGTATCAAGGATGGCAAGCGGCTTTCTGTCGAGATTGTTCAGGCGCAGGCAACTGTCCGCGACCAGCGCAACGTGCTGCTCGAAGCCGTGCAGGCGCAAGCGCGGCAGAACGCGGGCATCGATCTGACAATCTCCTATGTGGACGCAGGCACCTATACGGACCGGCGCAAGAGCGGCGAGTTCGGCTCCATCGCGAATTCGAACACGCCGACAGACGCAATCGATATCGAATACCACTATCTGCCGATCGATCAGGGCGGATCGATCAATTACAGCCGCGCAGCCGCGCCGGAACTCCGGACCTGGCTAAAGGCCGCTGCTGCGACGCTCGATGTCAAAGAGCGCTTTGCTCTCTACGCGAAGCTGCAACGCTTCGCCATTCTCGATCAGGCCTACGCGCTGCCGCTCTATGAACCGGAAGATCAGATCGCCGCCGCATCCTACGTCAAGGGCATCAATTTCCGGCCATTCAAGCAACTGCCGGAAAGCGCCTACGACATTTGGCGCAGCGAATAACCAACCGAACCGACCCCCTTCCGCACCTGTGGAAGGGGACAGAGGAGAGAGAGAGAATGGATGTTGAGAATGTAACCGCGCTCCGCCAGGTGCCTGTCTCCCCGGTGTCGCGGCATTTTTCGCAGATGCGTACCACTCTGCTCTCGCAGGTTCTCGGACGCATCGGTTCCGGCGTCGTCGTCCTATGGGCTGCCATCACGCTAAGCTTCATCAGCCTGCATGTCGCGCCGGGTGACATTGTCAGCCTGCTGATCGGAGAGCAGCTTCGTACGCCGGCGATCGAAGCGGCGATCCGCGCCGAATGGGGTCTCGACGAGCCGCTTTTTTCGCAATACCTCTCCTATCTCTGGCGGGTTCTGCACGGAGATTTCGGACGCTCATATATCCTGCAAACCGATGTTGCGACGCTGGTTCTTTCGCAGATACTGCCGACACTCAAGCTGACGGCAGCGGCTCTCGTTGTCGCTGTCGTCTTTGCTGTTGTAAGCGCCGTGGCCACCGCCGGGCTGCGCTGGCCACGGCGTATCGCTGGCGGAATGGAACTGGTGCTCGTCTCGACGCCGTCCTTCTGGCTCGGCATCGTCCTGCTTTTCGTTTTCTCCTTCACGCTGAAGCTGTTTCCGGTGGCCGGAGACAGAACGTTCTCGGCCCTCGTTCTCCCCGCGCTGTCGCTCGGACTTTCGCTCGGTGCCGTCATCGGGCAGGTGCTGCGTGAGGGGCTGGAACGAGCGCTCGAAGAACCTTTTGCGCTCACCGTTCGAAGTTGGGGGGCTAACGGGCTGACACTGCGGCTGCGTCACGGCTTGCGTCATGCGGCACTCCCGGCCGTGACGCTGACCGGCTGGCTGATCGGCAATCTATTGTCCGGGGCTGTTATTACCGAACAGGTCTTTGGCCGGCCAGGTCTCGGAAAGATCACCGTCGATGCCGTGCTTGGCAAGGATTTGCCCGTCGTTCTGGCTGTGGCGATCCTTTCAGCGTTCATCTACGTCGTGCTCAGCACATTGGTGGATACTCTCTATCTGCTGCTCGATCCGCGCCTGCGCGCACGGACATGAGAGGGAGGCTAACATGAGTGTCTCGGCAACAGTTTCACGGGCATCGGGCATCCGGCATTTCCTTCTCATGGCCTTTAGCCGTCCCGGACTGCTGGCTGCTGTAGCCTTCCTTCTGGCCGTTGCGATCGGGACGGCCTGGCCGCAGCTCCTGAGCGCCTATGATCCAATTGCAGCCGACCCTTTGCAGGCTCAGTTGCCTCCCGGTGCCGCCCATTGGTTCGGCACCGATCAACTCGGCCGCGATGTCTTTTCGCGTGTCATCCATGGCGCCCGCTATTCGATCCTGATCGGTGTCAGCGCCGTGGTGATCGCGGCGGTCGTGGGTTCGATTCTTGGCCTGTTCGCGGGGCTCGCCCGCGGAATCATCGACGAGGCGATCACGCGGTTTCTCGATGTCGTTTCCGCGTTTCCCGACCTGCTGCTGGCGCTGGTGCTGATTTCCTTCACGGGACCGGGTACCTTCAACTTGATTTTTGCGCTCGGCGTCGCGTCCATTCCACGTTTTGCAAGGGTGGTGCGCGCCCAGACCTTCGTCATCGCCGAGTCGGGCTATGTCGAGCAGGCAAGGACTTTCGGTCTCACGCCAACGGTGCTCGTACTGCGCCATATCCTGCCCCATGCAATGGCTCAGGTTCCTATCCTTGCCACAATCGGTCTCGGGACTGCCATCATTGGCGCTGCCGGCCTGAGTTTTCTGGGCATGGGTCCACAACCGCCCATCCCGGAATGGGGCGCCATGCTGGCCGAGGGCCGGAATTATCTGCGTGTCGCCTGGTGGATTGGTGTCTGGCCCGGCGTTGCCATCACGTTGACGGTGATTTCCGTGAGCGTGCTTGGGCGCCATTGGCAGGCTTCATTCGAAGGCAGGAGGCAAGGATGACGCCACTCATTCATATCCGCAACCTCGCCATCGGTTTTCCGAAGGCTGGTGAGCCCAACAACGTGGTCCGCGGCCTCGATCTTACCATTCATCGTGGTGAGTCGGTCGCACTGGTTGGCGAATCCGGTTCCGGCAAGTCGGTGACGGCCCGTTCGCTTGTCGGGCTGACTGGGCCCGGCGCAAAACTCACCGCCGACATTTTCGATATTGATGGAGAGAACGCACTCGATTTCCACGAGCGGAACTGGCGGCGGCAGCGAGGTCACAAGATCGGCTTCGTGCTGCAGGACGCGCTGGTTTCGCTGGACCCGCTGCGGCGCATCAGTCAGCAATTATCGGATGCGATTGGCGGCGGAAGCTTTTTCAGGCGTCGCGACCTGCACGGCGAAAGCCTGGCGCTGCTGAACTCGGTCGGCATTCCCGATCCTGCGCGGCGCCTGCCGCAATACCCTCATCAGCTTTCTGGGGGCTTGCGTCAGCGCGCGCTCATCGCGACAGCGATTGCCCGGGCGCCAGCACTTGTGATTGCCGATGAGCCGACAACAGCGCTCGATGCAACCGTACAGAAACAAATTCTCGATCTGTTGGCGGAGCGACGGCGCGCCGGGAACACGTTGCTGCTGATCAGCCATGACCTCGCCATCGTATCCCGGCTGGCCGATCGCGTACTGGTTATGCGAAATGGCGAAGTCGTTGAGCAGGGGCCCACGGCTGAAATCCTCTCGGCGCCAAGCCATCCCTATACACGTCAATTACTGGACGCTATCCCCTCAGCCAGCTCCCGGGGTTATCGGCTGGCGCCAGCGGGTGATGATCACGGTGCGCGGGTACCGGCTGCCACTACAAAAGTCGCTGCAACGGCGAAGAGTGCCGAACGGCAGAGGATTCTCCTGCCGCCAAAATCGATCGATCCGCAGCGGAAAATGCTCACGGTCGACCATCTGTTCAAGCGCTATGGCAGCGGCGTCTCATCATCATTGGTCGTCAACGATGTTTCATTCAAGCTGGCCGCGGGCGAAGCCCTTGGAATTGTCGGCGAGTCGGGGTCCGGGAAGACAACGGTTGCGAGGATCGTGCTCGGCCTCGTCGCGCCCGACGCGGGCAGAGTGCTGATCGACGGGCGACCCTGGAGCGATCTGACCGAGGCACAACGGCGGACACATCGTGCCGGAATCCAGCTGATTGCCCAGGATGCGCTGAGTTCGTTTGATCCGAGATACACGGTGGAAAGGATCGTCGGTGAAAGTCTGGACTCGGTCGCTATCTTTGGTCCAGAGCGCAAGCGCAGGGTTTTAGAGGTCCTCGACGCGGTGCGCCTTGGTCCTGCATTCCTGACCCGCCATCCGCGGGAACTTTCGGGTGGGCAAAGGCAAAGGATCGCTATCGCCCGTGCCTTTGCACCGCGTCCGAAATTACTTGTTGCCGACGAGCCTGTGAGCGCACTTGACGTTTCCATACAGGCGCAAGTGCTCGATCTGCTCGCAGAGCTTCAGGCAGCGTCCGGCACATCGCTCCTGTTCATCTCGCATGATCTCGGCGTGGTCCACCACCTTACCGACCGCGTCGTGGTGATGAAGGAGGGGCGGATCGTTGAGACTGGAAATGTCGGCGCGGTCTTAGCGGCGCCGCTCCATAGTTACACGCAGGCCCTTTTGGAGGCCATTCCCACCCTTGCCTGAGGCGAGCTGCACCGCAAGAGGCCGGCGGAGGCCGGCCTTGGCATTTATGATGATCACAGGAGTTCACTGATGAGCAATGGGAAAAACACAACGGGCAGCCGGCAGATCAAGCTCGGCGCAATTATTCAAGGGCCATCCGGTAATATGGCGGCCTGGCGTCACAAGGATGCTATAGCCGATGCAAGTATCAATTTCGGCTATTGCAAGGCGCTCGCCAAAAAGGCTGAGGAAGGAAAGTTCGACTTTCTGTTCGTCGCGGACGGCCTCTATATCAACCATAAGTCCATTCCGCATTTCCTCAACCGTTTCGAGCCGTTGACGCTCTTGTCAGGACTGGCTGCGGTAACCTCGCATATAGGGCTGGTCGCCACGCTCTCGACTTCCTATAGCGATCCCTTCACCGTTGCACGCCAGTTTTCGAGCCTGGATCATGTCAGCGAGGGGAGAGCAGGGTGGAACGTCGTTACCTCTCCGCTCGAAGGCTCGGCGAAGAATTTTTCCCGCGCCGAACATCCCGAACACGGCAAACGTTATCGTATTGCCAAGGAATTCCTTCAGGTCACCAAGGGCCTGTGGGATTCCTGGGAAGACGACGCTTTTTTGCGGGACAAGGATTCCGGCGTCTTCTTCGATCCGGAAAAGCTGCATACGCTTCATCATCGCGGCGAATATTTCTCCGTCGAAGGTCCTTTGAATGTTGGCCGCTCAGCGCAAGGCCGCCCCATCGTTTTCCAGGCTGGTGCATCGGAAGATGGCAAGTGGCTCGCATCGGCAGAGGCTGACGCGATCTATACCCGCCAGGAGACGATCGAACTGGCACGCGAATTCTATCAGGACGTGAAAAAGCGGCTGCGGGAAAACGGTCGTCGCGGGGACGACCTGCTCCTCTTTCAAGGCATCAGCGTCATCGTCGGTGACAGCCAGGAGGACGCGGAACGCAAATACTGGGAAACGGCGGAACTGGTGACGGTCGAGAACGCGCTCGACTATCTCGGACGGTATTTCGAGCACTATGATTTCTCGCAGTATCCGCTGGACGAGCCTTTTCCGGATATTGGCGATCTCGGACAAAACAGTTTCCGCAGCACGACGGACACGATCAAGCGCAAGGCCCGGGAGCTGGGCCTCACGCTGCGTCAG
The DNA here is from genome assembly GCF_002764115.1 of Phyllobacterium zundukense. Lineage (NCBI taxonomy): Bacteria > Pseudomonadati > Pseudomonadota > Alphaproteobacteria > Hyphomicrobiales > Phyllobacteriaceae > Phyllobacterium > Phyllobacterium zundukense. The sequence goes on from NZ_CP017943.1 coordinate 187,076, forward strand.
GTTGCTCTGCAGGCGGCAACGCCGCTTCCGACGTTCCTGGGCACTGCCGAGACCGTTGCTGACGGACTGCAACAATGGTTCGAAGCCGGCGCTACCGACGGCTTCATTTTGAGGGGCGGTACGCCGACTGCCTTTGATGACTTCGTCGACAAGGTGATCCCGATCCTGCAGGCACGTCATTTATTCCGCGACGACTACGAAGGAAAAACCCTGCGCGACCATCTCGGATTGCCATTCCCCATCAATCGTTATGCAGCATCGGCCGCGGAAGTGCTCGCGCGTGCGGGTTGAGAGACCGGCGAGATCCAAACCATCATGATGAAACAAGGAGTTTAACCATGACCGTCCCCAGCCCACGCCGCTTGAAAACATTGGTCGGCGCCGGCAATTTCGTGTTCGCGTCCAACGACCCCGATCAAACAACCGGTCCGCGCCGTGCGGTAGAACTTGCACGCAAGGCCGAAGCGGAAAAGATAACCGGTCTGTTTACCGCCGACCTGCTGCAGGCCGACCCGGCAGGCCTGGCGGGGACAACCGGCACGCAGGAGCCGATTGTTGCCCTTGCCGCGCTGAGCCAGGTAACCTCGCATATTGGCCTCGTCGCGACTGTATCGACCACGTATCATCATCCGTACAATCTGGCTCGCCTGATCGGTACCCTGGATCATGCGAGTGGTGGCCGTGCGGCATGGAACGCGGTAACGTCTTCCGTCGGCGAGGAGAACTTTGGTGGTGACGCGCTGCCGGATCCTGCGAAGCGCTATGCCCGGGCCGCCGAATTCATCGAGGTGATCAATGCGCTTTTCGACGCCAACGATCCGCAAGCTGCCCGCCGAGGCCCTGGCGGAGCGATCAGCATCGATCAGACGAAGTTACACCGCATCGATTATCGCGGCGAGCATTTCCAGGTTCAGGGCCCGTTGAACGTCCCACCGCCACCGCAAAGCCGGCCGGTACAGTTTCAGGCGGGCCAGTCAGCAGAGGGCGTCACGCTCGGAGCGCGTTATGCCGAAGTTGTTTATACATCGCAGCCGACGCTCGACGCCGCTATTAGCTTTGTATCGGAACTTCGGCGTCAGGCACGCAGCTTTGGCCGGGGTGCCAATCTTCCGCTGGTGATGAATTCCTTCCACGCTGTCATCGGCGAGACGGAGGCCGATGTCGCGCGGCGGGTTCGGGAAAAGCATGAAAAGATCGACTATGAACAGGGCCGTCTAAAGCTTGCCGACATGCTGGGCGGAGATATTGATCTGTCTGATCTGCCACTCGATAAGTGCCTGCCGGGGGGATTGCTTCCTGAGGTCGACAGCGTCAATCGCCGCCGCGGCCGGGTCGAGATATTCCGCCGCTTTGCAAAGAGTGGCCTGAGCCTTCGCGAACTGATCATCCAGGCCCAGGAAACCGGCCATTGGTCAGTCGCCGGCACACCCGTGCAGCTGGCAGACGCTCTCGAAGAACGCTTCCGTGCCGATGCACTGGATGTCATTTCTCTACACGGGCTCGGCAATCCGGACCAGGAAGACTTGCTGTTAAACGGTCTTCTTCCCGAGTTGCGCAAGCGCTCGCTCATCGATGAGGAATATTTCGAAGGAGGCTTCCGGGCCAATCTCGGCTTGCCGAGCCTCGTTGGCATCGGTAGGGAACGCCACTCCAGGGTTGGCTGAGCATTTATGTAAAGTGGATACGCCTCTGGCCCGCTGCGGCTTGCACTCATCAAAACTTCGCCTCATGATTTTACGACCGAGAAGAAGAAATCTCGCCTTGGTTTTCAGACTCTGGGAGGCCTGCGGGAAAAGAGAACTGGCGCGTGGATCGGGTTGTGGCTCGCTTAGGATATCGAACTGAAATCCGGCCGACTTAACTGGGTCGCCCATGGCGTGCAGCGACCGGAAGCGCATCGTCATTGCCTTGCCAACCGCGCTGCCACGTCTCACTAAAGGAATGGGTCTCGAAATAATTGTCGGGACCAGCCAGCTGGGATCCATAAAGGGATGGTGCGTGGAACAAACCAAACGGCCGCCTTGTGGAGGAGGAGGAGACGGTTTGAATTCCGATGAGTGCTTGTCAAACGAGGCGAGGATCCAATCGAAGGCGCCATCATCGACGGGCAGTGGTTCGTTCAGGTCCGCCATCAACATTGCGCGCGTCCTTTAAGGCCGTTGTGCGATTTCCAGTAAGCCTGGGAAAGCAGCATTCGTCAGCCCCGCGCGAATGACGCCTTTGCGCCGCCAGAAAGTGTTGGGCCGGCAGAGATCGCACGAACACTGAGGATTGGCCGTGCCAGCGTCTACGCGCTTTGGCAGCGACCTGATCGATATTCTTTCCGTCAGCCGGTGATCAGCACCACTGGTGGCGCGTCCCTTCCGCTCCAGCCGTGTCGCATAAATTGCTCGCGAAACTCGGACTTGTGCGCCTGACTTGTGCGATAGAAATTTCTCTGAAAAATCAGCGGTTCCGATTTCGTAGCGGGTTTCAGGATTTGTGCGAACCCTAGCCCCCTCTATTTTAGTATTGATATTGGTCGTGCTATCAGAATCGCCCACCTTGGTCGGTTCGGGGTCTGAGTAGCAACGGAACAGAAACCCTACATAAGTAGGTGGTGGTCGGCTCCTGCGGTATCGCTACAATGAGTTGCCAACGGCTATTCCGTTCGCTCCTGGCCCCGTGTGCGATGGTTTAGCATCCTCAGAATTGCGATCCTCGTACCTGGATCGTAACGTGCTGAGCCATGTCGCAAAGAGAACCGCTGGCGAATCCTCAGATGCGGCCTCATCGTACAGCGCGATATAGTTCGGACCTTTCAGTCGCAAATTGTGGTCCAACTCGATGAGATCTCCTTTGCGAAGGATTTCTTCAATCACCTTGATCGGTGCCACCAAAGCACCTTGTCCACCGAGGGAGGCTTCGAGCGCGATGTAGAAGTGAGGAAAGCTCCGTGCATGAGAAGCTAGATGGATGGGAGCCGCGGCCGACAGCAGCCATTCTTCCAATTCACCAGGTCGAGTATCGGCTTTCAAGAGTGGAAATTTCCCGATGATTTCTCTGGGAAGCTCCCCAGCATACGCGTCGATAAGGTCTGGACGGCACACAAGACCAAGTTCCTCTCGAAAGAACGGTACCGATTTCAAATGGGGAGGGACGGCCCCGCCGCGTCGAATGGCCAGATCGAACGGCATCTCGTGCCAGTTTTCCGTTGTATGGGTTTGCCGGACGCGCACCCGAATGGATTCATTAAGCGCTTGGAAGTCGGGCAGCTTCGGCAGCAGCCAACGCATGGCGAACGTGGCCGGTGCGATCACCCTCAGAGGTGTGGTGTCAGCATTGACACTGAACGTCCCCAATGACTGAAAGATCAGCTTCAGCGCCATACCGACGTTATCGGCCAATTGCTGGGCTGCCGGCGTAGGAACCATCGAGCGCCGGTTTTCAGCGAACAGTCGTTCGCCAATCCAGATTTCAAGCGCTCCAATCTGCTTGCTGACAGCACTGTGTGTCACGAACAGTTCCTCAGCGGCAGCCGTTACGCTGCCGGTCCGCACGACGCTCTCGAACGCTACAAGCGCTTTCAATGGTGGAAGACGTTGCTGCATTCTGTTCCATTCTCTCACATAATAACGGAAGTAAAGTCGTTTTACTCTACGATGATAAAAAAGAATAATGCGGATTAGAGAAAGTAATAATCGACAGTAATCGTAAAAACTCATCACTATATGAGTTTTTCATGACAGTTTTATAACGAATGGTCGGCCATGCTATTGAAATCTTCTGCTAACCCCGAAAATCGTCCTTCGCTCCACATCAATGGTAGAACCTATCGCTGGCCGGTCAAGCCGGTCGTCGTTGTGTGTTTCGACGGGTGCGATCTGGCTTATCTGGATGCCGCCAGCACGGCAGGTCGAATCCCTACGATCGACAGGATGCGTCGCGAGGGCTTCGGTTCGACAGCGCTCGCCGCCATGCCGACTTTCACCAATCCGAACAACATCTCAATCGTTTGTGGGGCGCCGCCGGCGATACACGGCGTCTCCGGTAACTACTACATCGATCGTGAAACCGGCCGTGAAATCATGATGGTCGACGCCACGCCGATGCGCGCCGAAACGATCCTGGGCCGCTTCTCCCAGGACGGCGCAAGAGTGGCGATCGTCACGGCCAAGGACAAGTTGCGCAAGGCGCTCGCCTACAATCTTCAGGGCATTGCCTTCTCGGCCGAGAAGGCGCCCGAAAGCACGATGGGCGAACACGGCATAGACAATGTGCCTGAACTGATGGGTCGCTCGACACCGGATCAGTACTCTGCGGAGCTGTCACTTTACGTCCTTGATGCCGGCATCAAACTGCTGGCCGAGCGCACCCCCGAACTCATCTACCTGTCCTTGTCCGACTATGTGCAGCACAAGCACGCGCCGGGAACGCCGGAGGCCGATGACTTCATGGAGGCCGTCGACAAGCGCATTGCCGCTCTGCTGGCTAATGGGGCCGTTGTCGGCATCGTCGCCGATCACGGCATGAACGACATGTCGACATCGACGGGTGAGCCCAATGTCATCTATCTTGGTGATCTGCTTGACGCCGAATACGGAGAGGGAAGCACCCGCGTAATCTGCCCGATTGCTGATCCATACGTTCGGCATCATGGCGCATTGGGCGGGTTCGTGCGCGTCCACCTCAAGCGGCAGGGACTGGCTCCTGAACAGGTCGCCGCTTTCATTCGCGCTTGGCCGGGCATCGAAGAGGTGCTGGTACGCGCTGATGTCTGTAGGCGCTTCGAACTCCCGGAGGACAAGGAAGGGGATGTCGCAGTTATCGGTCTGCGCGGCGTCGCACTTGGCGCCCGTGCGGTCGATCACGATCTGACGGCTCTGGCTGGCGAACGTCTACGATCACATGGTGGGCTCGCCGAGCAGAACGTGCCGTTCATTCTCTCGCACCCCCTGCGTGCTGACCACATGGAGCGCGCTCGCACCTCGGCGCTGCGCAATTTCGACATCTTCGACTTTGCCCTGAACGGAGTGGAGGTCTGAATGCGCCGCGTTGTCGCCGTTATACTGGATGGCCTAAGGCGCGATTTTGTGCGCGAGGATACCACCCCCAATCTCCTTCAGTTGCGAGAAAGCTCCGAGTGGTTTGCGGCGCATCGAAGCGTGACGCCTTCGGTGACACGAGTTTGCTCCTCGAGTTTTACCACCGGATGTTCACCCGCGCAGCACGGCCTGGAGGGAAACTCTTTGGCACTGCTGGAGCAAGATCGTTTCGTCATCCATGATGCCGGACATCCGGATTTTCTGCAGCACCGCCGCCACGTCGTCGGCACGTCGCTCGACCGACCAGGGCTGGCGGAACTCCTGAAGGAGCGCGACGGCACTATCGTCTATTCCAATGTTTCGCCGGGGGCCGCCTACGCACATGATCCGGATGGTAATGGCTACGTCTATCATCGGGCAGGCTCTTTCGGGCCGGAACGCAAGCCCGAGCCAGCGGCACAAGCCCTTCAAATTGACACAGGCCTGGCTGGCGATCGCGCTTTAACCGAGCGATTCATCGCCGATGCCCTGACTGCTCGCCAGCCTGCGTTCGCGTTGCTCTGGCTGGGTCATCCGGACACGACGCAGCATGATGTTCCGCTCGGGTCGCCAGAACATATTGCCGCTTTGAACGAAGCCGATCGGCATGCCGGAATGGTGATCGACCAGGTCGATCGCCTTCGGAAGACTGGTGACGATATCCTTTTGCTGGTGGGATCGGATCATGGTCATCAGACCGTCCGTGCGGTGATCGATGTGTCGGCTGAAATTGCGTCACTCGGCTTTGGTGATCCGGTCGCCAAAGGCGATCTGATCGTGGTTCCCAATGGGACGGCGGTCCTGATCTATGCCACCGAGGAAGGTCGCAAGATTGTTCCCTCCCTCGTCGATCGGCTCTCGCGACAGCCATGGGCGGGAGAGATGTTTGCGGGCGAAGATCTCGGCAAGATCGGCCAGACATCGACACGCGGGTTAGCCCTGTTTCTCTCGATGGCCAGTGATGAGCAAGTCAATGAGTTTGGGGTGCCCGGTCGCAGTTATGCGGCACGTCCGCTATCCGGCAAGTCCGATCGTTTGGGTCGCGGACAGCACGGCGGACTTGGGGCCTACGAGCAATCGCCAGTCCTGATGATTGGTGGCCCAGGGTTTTCAGCATCAGCCGAACGCGAAGAAACGACATCCATCCTCGATATCGCCCCGACCATTTTGCGGCATCTCGGAATCGCGGCCTCAAGCATGCAGTGCCGCGCGCTTCAACGCGCTTGAGCGTGCAACGGACGTAACCAGGAATAGGACAATGATGACGATCCTCAATGCAACGAGAATGACCCGTCGAATGCTGTTGGCAACTGCATCCGGCCTCGGTTTGACACTGGCGGCAGCAGCGTTGCCGGTGACCGTATGGGCACAGGACAACGAACCAGTCAGAGGCGGCGTCCTGAAGATCGCCAGCCTTGGCCTGGATACCGCCGATCCGCACCGCCATACCGGCTCCATCGGGGTGCAGCAGATCTACGTCGAGGGTCTGACAAGCATCGCCAATGACGGAACAGCCAAGCCCTTTCTCGCTGAGAGATTTGAGGTGTCTGAAGACGGATTGTCCTACACGTTTCATCTGCGTGAAGGTGTCAAGTTCCACAACGGCGACACGATGACGTCTGCGGACGTCCTGGCCAATTTCGAGCGCGTAAAATCCAATGTCCAAGGTGGCTGGCTGGCGAGCGCGATGAAGTTCACCTCCGGTTTTGAGGCGCCTGACGAACACACTTTTGTTGTTCGCATGAGTGCCCCCTACGCTCCGTTCCTAAACCTCATTTCAGAGCTGTGGATCCTGTCGCCGAAATCGACCGGCTGGAACGACACGATCACCCAGCCGATCGGCACCGGTCCGTTCTTGTTCGGCAAATGGGCTCCGAACGTCCAGCTCAGCGCGCCGGCCTTTGCGGATTATTGGCAAGAGGATCTACCCTATCTCGATGCTGTCGAGTTCGACCTGCGCGATGCTGGCGATAGCAGCCTGGCCCTTCGGGCAGGAGACCTGCACATCGGATCAATTGATGTCGATTCGATCGCAGACATCAAGGCTACGACCGATGTTCACGTCGAGTATCTAAAAGGGACCAGCGTCGATTATTTCACCTTCAACAACCGCAAGGCCCGCGCGCCACTCGACAATCCCCGTGTCCGCGAGGCCATTGTCTATGCGCTTGATAAAGCCACTATTGCCAGTTTCGCAGCAGGCGAATCCGGAATTGTCAATAATCAGTGGGCATCCCCCACCAACGCATATTTCAACGAAGACGTGCGAAAGGCCGACAAGCACGCCAAGGCCGATCTGGCAACGGCGCGACGCATTCTGGACGAGGAGGGAATCAATCCGTCAGATCACACTCTCGAGATCATCTCGTGGGATCTGCCCCAGAATCAGGTCTATGTCGAAATGGTGCGGGCACTCGGCTTCAAAGTCGACTACATCCCCTACGAAGACCTCGGCCTGCAGCAGAGGCTGGACCGATATGATTGGGATATCGTGCTTGCTGGATCCGGGCCCCGCGCCGACGTCTATCTGCAATATGTCGTTATGACAAGCGACGGACCGAACGTGCGCTTCACAGGCGGAATTCAAGACCCCGAGTTTGACGCCGCTCTCAAGAAAGCGGTGACGACGCCGGATTTCGAGACGCGCAAGAACCTCTATCTGGATGCAGCGAAGATCATTGCGGACAAGCACTACGTGACCGTCATCAATCAATCGTCGGCGGCCTTCGGAGTGAGGAACGAAGTGCACGGCTTCGAGTTCGGTTACACCTACAGCCCCCACTACGCGGCTGGTGGCCTTGCTCATGCCTGGCTGAGCAAGAAGTGAAAACGTTGACTGGAAACGAAACCAAACGGGCCGGGGGCGCGTCGCGCGTCCTCGGCCTCCCTGGCGCTGCTAGCAATTGGACACGACGTATCTTCAAACTGCCGCGTGGGCTGATCGCCAGCCTAGTGATTATCGTCCTGTTCCTCGCCATGGCCGCCGTAGGTCCACAACTGATCGCGCACGATCCATTCCAGCAACACCTTCTAAGCCGAAACGTGGGGCCCAGTTCCGACTTCTGGTTCGGGACCGACAACTATGGTCGCGACGTCTTTGCGCGTTTGATACATGGGGCCAGGCTGACCCTCGCCGTCGGACTCGGCGGAACTGTAACCGCGCTCTTCCTGGGCGCATTCATCGGCCTCGCGGCCCTCGCTACCGGTCGATGGATTGCCGTGCCCGTGTTCGGAGTGATCGACTTTATTCGGTCTTTGCCAGACGTCCTCTTTGCCCTGATTCTGGTCGTGGCCGTAGGTCCCGGGCTTAGCTCTGTCACCCTGGCGCTTGGCGTCTCGTTTGCACCCTACTTCGCCTACGTCGCGAGAGCTGCCTGGAAGCGGGAGATGGCGGCCGACTATGTCATTGCCGCCAAAACCCTCGGCGCAAGCCGATGGCGTATCTTGTACCGCCACGCGCTGCCGAATGTCATCGGGGCCTTGGTGACGCTGGCGGCAGTCATTCTGCCACGCTGTGTCGTCACGGAGTCCGTATTGAGCTTTCTCGGTCTAGGTGCATCCCCTGATACACCAACCTGGGGCCGGATGATCTCTGATGCGACGCCTTTGTTCGAGCGAGCACCGCACGCTGCGATTGTACCGGTCTTCGCACTGTCAATAGTCACACTGGCGCTTGCGCTTCTTGCCAACCACGTTCGCGCACTGGTCGACCCGTTGCGCTCCGGCACACAAGAAAGGAAGCGCGCATGATGGCGGTCGCAACATACCTGTCTCACCTCGGTCGTAGCGTTCTGCTTATTGCAGCGGTCTCGATACTGGTTTTTCTGATGGTGCGCGTTGTTCCCGGCGACGCGGTAGACGTCCTGGCAATCCAGGGCGGCCTGACTCAGGAGCAGAGCGAGGCCATGCGCGAGGACCTCGGGCTGACCGCCTCGTGGCTCGAACAATACAGAAACTGGCTGCTTGGCGCGCTGCGGGGCGATCTCGGCTCCTCGCTCCGCTACCGCGTGCCTGCGGCAGATCTTCTGGTCAACGCCTTGCCGGTTACCATGGCGCTGGCCGGGGCCAGTGTTCTTCTGGGTTTGGTCCTTGGCGTCGTGACTGCACTTTTGGCGACTCTATGGCCGCGTTCGGTTTTTGTGCCGCTTGTGGATGTGCTGAATATCTGGTCGATCGCCGTGCCTACTTTCTGCTCAGGCCTCCTCGCCGTCCTGGTGTTTTCGCTTTGGCTAGGATGGCTTCCGGTGATCGGAAACTTCATAGTTCCTATCGTTATCCTGGGTGTCGACGCCGCAGGTCAGATCGTCAAACCGTTGCATGAGGAACTGAAGGAACTCGGCACCGCTCCGCATATCCGAACGGCACGGGCCAAAGGTCTAAGCCCAGCCAGGATCCTATTGGCTCACATTCTGCCTTCGACAGCGCCGCTCCTTCTGGCGATGATTAGCGTTGTTTCCGCCTCTTTTATTGGCGGCGTACTTACGATGGAGGTCCTGTTCGGGCTGCCCGGTATCGGCAGCCTGACATTCAACTCGATCAGCGGCCGCGACTATCCGCTAATTCAGGCCGTGGTCCTGTTCCTGGCGATCGCAGTCATCCTGATCAATTTTGCAACCGACCTGGTGCTGCGGCTGATTGATCCGCGGCCGGAGCACTGACATGCACTCAAGCTCGCCACTTCTCGATGTCCGAAATCTGACCATCACCTTCGCGAATGGACCCAATCCAACTCCGGTGGTTAGCGATGTCAGTTGGCGGCTCGACGCAGGACGCACTTTGGGGATTGTCGGAGAGTCGGGCTCCGGCAAGTCGCTGACCGCGCTCGCGCTGATGCACCTTCTGCCTGAGGCGGCAGCCATAAGCGAGAAGAGCCAGATTCTCCTGCGCGGTCGTGATATCAAGCACCTCTCCGAACCAGAGGCGCGAAACCTGCGTGGCGGCGAACTGGCAATCGTGTTTCAGGAGCCCATGGCCTGCCTGCACCCGATGATGCGAGTCGGACACCAGGTGCTTGAGGCGGTCAGGCGCCACAACAACTGTTCGCCGGCCGAAGCCCGCACGCGCGTAATATCTCTTCTGGACGAAGTGGGCTTGCCGCATCCCGAAATCATATATCGGCGGTACCCGCACGAACTGTCCGGTGGTCAGCAACAGCGCGTGATGATTGCGATGGCTCTTGCCGGAAATCCAGCGATCCTCATCGCCGACGAGCCGACCACGGCGCTCGACGTGACGGTGCAGGCGCAGATCCTCAAACTGCTGCGCCACCTGCAAAAGCAGCGGGGCATGGCGATGGTTTTCATCTCCCACGACCTGGCAGTGGTTTCTTCCATATCGGACGACGTTATCGTTATGCGCGACGGTCAACTTGTCGAGAGTGGCTCTGCAGCAGCGGTGCTATCAGCGCCGCAAAGTCCCTATGCCAGGATGTTGGTCGCTGCACGAAGCCGCCTCCGCGAACCAGCGCTTTCTTCTTCGTCTGACCATCAGCGGTCCGAGGTCTGCCTTGAGGTCAGCAACCTTCATGCGGCTTATCACGGCCGGGGATGGTTCAAATCATCCGTCCAGGCGGTTGATGGCGTGTCGTTCTCGCTTTCGCGCGGCCGCACGCTTGGCTTGATCGGGGAATCCGGCAGTGGCAAGAGTACGGTCGCCAAAGCGATCGTCGGATTGCTGAAGCCCACTGGCGGGGACGTTAGAATGTTCGCTCGATCTCTCGCTGCTGAGGGTTGGCGGCTATCAGAGGACCTCAGGCGCCAATGTCAGATCGTATTGCAGAACCCCTATGGAGCGTTGAACCCCAGGCTGACGATCGAGCAGGCTCTCAGAGAGCCGTTTTCTACGCTTTCGCTCCGGCCACCTGAAGGGGTGGCAGCTCGTATTGCATCCGGTCTCAACGAGGTGGGCCTCGATGAGGGCCTGCTTCGTCGGTTTCCGCACCAGCTGAGCGGCGGACAGCGACAGAGGGTGTGTATTGCCCGCGCCTTGATGTCGGAGCCGACGTTACTGATCTGCGATGAAATCGTCTCGGCTCTCGATGTGCATGTGCAATTCCAAGTCCTGCAGCTTCTTAAAAATCTACAGAAATCCAGACGTCTGTCGCTTCTGTTCATAGGGCACGATCTCGATGTCATTAGTTTTATTGCCGATGAGATCGCCGTCATGCACCGCGGACGCATCGTGGAGCAGGGGCCAGCGCGTGCGGTGATTAGCGATCCAAAGCATGCCTATAGCCAGGAACTGATTGCCTCCGCGCCCGCATTTGAAGCCGTTGGACATGCCGCAGCGGAGTTGGTCACATGTTGAGCGCCGTCCAGATTGCAGCCGATATCGCGGCCGGTCGAATCGCCCCCGAGCATTTCATCAAGGAGGCGTACAAGGCTTATGCCGAGTTGGAGCCTCAGGTGCAGGCTTTCGTCGAAGCGGATTTCGAGACTGCCCGAATTGCCAGCCTTACGGCGAGCGGACCGTTGCGAGGGCTTCCTTTCGCCGCGAAGGACAATTTTGATACGACCGATTTCTCTACGGCGTGCGGATCGTCGATTTACCAAGGTCATCGACCAACGCAAGACGCCGCCAGTGTCACGCTCGCAAGGAATGCCGGAGCGAATCTCGTGGGGAAAACGACATTGGCCGAGTTTGCGTTGTTCAAGGCGAGCGCGACCAGAAACCCTCACGATTTGACACGAACGCCCGGAGGATCATCGTCGGGATCCGCCGCAGCCGTCGCTGCGGGGATGGCTGCCTTCGCACTCGGCACGCAGACGGCCGGATCAGTCATTCGGCCTGCGGCCTTTTGTGGTGTCGCCGCCTACAAGCCCTCGTATGATCTCTTGCCGATGTCCGGCGTGAAACTTCTTGCCCCGTCACTCGACACGGTTGGGCTATTCGCGGCGACTGTGTCCGACCTGACATTTGTTGCGTCTACCATCCTCGGCCGATCACCGATAGGGGAAGTGGATCCACGCGCATTGCGGCTCGGCATCTGTTCTGGCTGGCAAGGGGCGGTGGCATCGTCCGGATGCATTGAGGCGCTGGGCAGCGTCACAACCTCAATGAAGCTCGCCGGAGCGCACGTCGCACGCCTCGAACTTCCAGATATCCTGCAGCAGGCTCACCAACTTCACGAGGCGATCATGGGGTATGAGGCCGTACGCGCTCTAGCGGAAGAACGAGAGTTCCACGGCAGCAAGCTGAGCGATCGCCTTGCAGCTTTCCTCGATGAAAATGCGGCGCAATCGGATGAGAACTACGGAGCTTCGCTGGCCGTCGCCGTGGCCGCTCGCGAGGCCGTAGCTGAGCTGTTTTCCGCTTTCGATGCGATTATTACCCCAAGCGCCCCGGGGGAGGCGCCAATCGGCCTGGAAAGTACCGGGTCGTCAGAATTTAACAGGCTTTGGACGTTGCTTCATCTACCTGTTGTAAATGTTAGCGGCATGAAAGGCGCAGAGGGACTCCCGCTTGGCATTCAAGTAGTCGGTGCCCACGGTGACGATGATCGAATTCTGCCAATCGCGGCCTCCGTTGAGCGTGTGATTTTGAATTCATATTGAAGTTTCAGTTCGTTTTCTCCGATATCTTGCCAGCCGTGAATCAACGTTCTGGTTTCTGCCTCGAATGCAAAGCAGCAGCAGCCCGATATAGGTTGCCCACGTTTCCTGGATATTGGTTCACTCATGAGGTCGCATAGAAAGAGCGTGCCAACCCCGCCATGAGAAAAATGCAAGATGTCACCTTCGCCCATTCGTCTCGCAACGCAATCTGACACTGCCTCCCGGATTCGCCTCTGAGCATCGATCACCCGTTTCACCCAAGAACGCTCTCGAACTCCACCACCTCAGCGATCGTGGCAATGTGCCCCGCCATGATATGGCCGCCGATTTCGTCCGTCATTTTCGCCGAGCGCTCAATATTTACCGAGTCTCCGGTCTTGAAGCGTCGCAGATTTGTGCGGTCTAGGGTCGCGGCCATTGCCTCAAAAGTCACGCGGGTACCAGAAACCCCGGTCACGCTCATGCACGTGCCCTCGACGCTGACGCTGGCTCCAGTCTTCAGATCGGTAATGAGTTCGTCTGTGAAGTCGATGGTAAATTCGGTGTGCCCAAGATGAGCTTTAACGGCTGCGAGCGGCCTGACCGCTTTAACGATACCGGTGTACATCAGGCTTGCCCTCTGCGTGATACATACCGCAGAGCGCTGACCGGAGAAGTAATGGGGGTGAAAGTTCTCATGTGAATGCATGATAGCAAAAACGCGCCCTCTGGGCACGCAATGACACCGGACTTGAGCGGCAAACACCTAGCAGCAGGCCGCCGACAGGCCGTTTTAGTTGGGGTGGATGCCCTCGGCGGCATCCACCCTGCCATAGTGGGGGTGATTGCAACCGCCACGAGAAGTCGATAGCGTTCGACAGGGAAATTACCGCGATTGATCTGGATCTGGCGAAGCATGTTTTTCACCGATCTTGCCATCCTCCTGAGGCGCGGCATCAACATCTAAATGGGTATCGACTACATGATGGATTGCTGTTCGCAATGCGTCCGCGTTTTCGTCCGAAAGCGTTGGGCCATGATCGATCCCTGCAACACCTCCAATAAATAGACCACTTTCTGCGTCTTTCGCTAAGGTGCAGACGTAATCGCGATACATCCAAGCCACTGTTCCACGCCGACGGGCCGATTGGCGGGCAAGCTTTCGGATCAAGCGTCGCTGCCGGAGGAAATTCGAAAGTCGTGCGCGCTTCATGCTAGGCCCGCTATGTTAGTCACCTATTGGAAATCTGCCACCAAGGATCGGCTTTAGGGCGTCATTTGTCCGGTCGTTGTCTGTATCGGCAGGCGGACTGGAAGGGAATTTCTTGGCGGCGTCATTCCTCATAGATTCGTGATTGGCTGTCCGAAGGACGATCCATGAACTTCCATCTCGCCGGATTTTAAATTGCCCAGCTTGTGGCTCTCGATACTTGATATCAGTCATTGCAATTCCCCAGTTGCCCGGTCGAGAAACGACCATGGAGTGGTATGGTTGTCAATGCGATATAGGTCCCGTAACGCTAAGAAATTCTTCTTAGGTCGGTGACGAAAGACGTGAGCCGATCTTGTGAGTAGCTAAGCCTTTGCCCTGGCCGCTTGTCCATCTCCAAGGACTTGGTTCAGCAGGGTCCGTCGAATCCGAAAACAGGCCACCGTGCAATTTTTCGCGGCCATACTTGGGTGATTTATTTCTGAGGTTCGTCAGAATTTTAGCAAGGCTTTCTTTGACGATGAGCCCAATACGGGGAAATCTGGGTGGCTCTGACACGACGCGTTCATCCCATCGCGGTTGAGCGCTTTCACCTTACGGAGGCGACTTCTCAAAATGGGTTATGCACTCAGTCTGCTCGACAAGAGCCCGATTTTTGACGGCCAAACGGCGAGTATTGCGTTAAAACGCACGGTGGCACTCGCCAAACAGGCCGAGAAATGGGGTTTTCACCGGTTCTGGGTAGCCGAGCACCACGATACATCAGGCGTTGCGAGTTCGTCACCTGAGGTGTTGATCGCTTTTCTGGCGGCAAATACATCGCGCATCCGTATTGGTTCCGGCGGGGTGATGCTGCAGCACTATAGCCCCTACAAAGTCGCGGAAAATTTCAATGTTCTGGCAGCTCTTGCCCCTGACCGGATTGATCTCGGTGTCGGGAAAGCACCTGGCGGCTTGCCATTTTCGACCCGTGCGCTGCAAGGACTGCTCGCCCGCCCGGAAAAGCCGGATTTTGCCGCCCAGCTCGCGCAGCTCAGTGCATTTCTCGACGATACGCTGCCATCGGTTCATCCGCTGGCAGGCGTGAAGGCTACCCCGGTGCCTGCTGTTTCGGTCCAGCGTTTCCTGCTCGGAGCGAGTGTCGACAGTGCTGAGCTTGCCGCAGCGCAGGGATGGGCCTTTGTGTTCGCCAGCCATCTCAACGGTGATGAAGAAGTCTTAAGGCAGACACTGGATGCCTACAGGGAGAAAGCGCCTGACGGCAGACCAATTCTTGCTGTCGGTGTGGTGGCCGCGGAAACGGACGCTGAGGCAGAACGGCTTGCGGGCAATCTTGAGCATTTCAAGGTTCATGTGAATGGTGGGCAGAGCGTGACGGTTGGCAGTGTCGAGCAGGCCAAGGAATATGCCCGGCAGTCCGGAGCGCGCGATTACCGCATCGAGAAGAAAATTCCCAACGTCATTCGCGGTTCTGCACGCAAGGTCATTGCTGACCTTGACCATCTGCACGAGCGCTACGGCATCAGTGAATTCATCATCGACACACCTATCAACGATGCGGCGCGACGACTGGCGTCGATCGAACTTCTGGCGCAGGCCCAATACGCGGTCGCCGCGTAACAAGGAGAAATCAGATGGTTAAGAAATCTGTTCGGTTCGGGGTGATGCTGCAAGGCCCTGGCGGCCATATGAACTCATGGAAGCATCCGAGCTCGCCGCCGGATGCGAGCGTCAACTTCAACTTCTATGTAGAACAGGCCAAAAAGGCTGAAGCTGCCGGCATTGCCTTCGCCTTCATTGCGGATGGGCTCTATATCAATGAAAAGTCCATTCCACATTTTCTCAACCGTTTCGAACCCATCGCGATCCTGTCGGCGCTCGCCGCCACGACATCGAAACTCGGCCTGGTCGGCACGTTGTCCACCTCCTATAGTGACCCGTTCACCGTTGCACGGCAGTTCGGATCGATCGACAAGATCAGCAACGGGCGTGCTGGGTGGAATGCCGTTACATCTCCGCTCGAAGGATCAGGTAAGAACTACGGTCGCGACCATCCCGACCATGCCCTTCGCTACGAGATTGCGGAAGAGCATCTCGATGTGGTCAAGGGCCTTTGGGACTCATGGGACGACGACGCCTTCATTCGCGACCGCGCCACCGGTCAATTCTACGACAAGTCCAAACTGCACAAGCTGAACCACCATGGCCGTTTCTTCAATTCAGAAGGACCGCTTAATATCGGCCGCTCGTTGCAGGGCCAGCCGGTCGTTTTCCAGGCTGGATCCTCGGATGATGGCATTGATCTGGCTGGCAAGCACGCCGATGGGGTCTTCACCAATCATGTGCCGATAGAGGACGCACAGATCTTCTACCGCCGCATCAAGGACAGCGCGAAGGCGCATGGCCGCAATCCCGATGAAGTTCTGATTTTCCCCGGTATCTCGCCTATCGTTGGCGCAACGGAAGAAGAGGCCGATGCGAAATACCGCGAAATCCGCGATCTGGTTACGATCGACGAGGCGCTGGCTTATCTGGGACGTTTCTTCGATCATCATGATTTCAGTGCCTATCCGCTCGACGCGCCGTTTCCGGAGCTTGGGGATATCGGCAAGAACAATTTTCGTTCAACCACCGATCGCATAAAACGTGACGCGAAGGCGAAGGGGCAGACCTTGCGTGAGGTGGCGCTTGAGGTCACGACACCCCGCAATTCCTTCACCGGCACGCCGGAAAAGATCGCCGAGGAACTGATCCGCTGGATCGACAATGACGCTGCGGACGGCTTCATCCTCGGCTTCCAGATTCTCGCGGCAGGGCTCGACGATTTCGTGCGTGACGTGCTGCCCGTTCTCGAAAGCCGCGGTTACCACCGTTCTGTCCTGCCGGGAGCGACCTTGCGCGAAAATCTCGGACTTCCGTTCCGCGAAAGCCGCTATGCCGAAGAGAACGCGGCGGCCACCAAGCCTGTTGCTCAAAAGGAAACCGTCTAGCGATGACGCATCATCCGGACAAGGTCGCGGTGGGCCTCGATCGATTTCTCGACGAGGCGATCGCACTTCGGCGTGATCTTCATGTCCACCCCGAGCTCGGCTATAATGAACATCGGACCAGCCAGATCGTTGCCGACAAGCTCAGCTCCTGGGGATATGACGTTGCCACAGGGATCGGCGGTACTGGCGTGGTTGGTACGTTGCAGAACGGTAAGGGTCCGAAACGCCTTGGCATTCGCGCAGATATGGACGCACTGCCGATAACAGAGACGACTGGCCTGTCCTATGCCAGCGGCACCCCGGGCCAGATGCATGCCTGCGGCCATGACGGCCATACCACCATCCTTCTGAACAGCGCCCGCTATCTCGCTGACACGCGAGATTTCACCGGCACTCTCAATCTCATCTTCCAGCCGGCGGAAGAGGGAGGGGCAGGTGCTCGCCGCATGATAAGGGATGGCCTGTTCGAGCGTTTCCCCTGCGACGCAGTCTTTGGCCTGCACAACTGGCCGGGCGTAGCAACGGGGCAATTCGGCTTCATTGCAGGTCCCGCCATGGCCTCTGTTGACAAGGTGACGATCCGTATCGTGGGGAAGGGCGGTCACGGAGCGCGTCCGCAGGAAACAGTCGATCCCGTTGTCGCCAGTGCTTCCCTGATCATGGCGTTGCAGAGCATCGTGGCACGCAATATCGATCCTTTGGACGCGGCGGTGATTACTGTCGGTACCATTCATGCGGGCATCGCGCCGAATGTCATTCCCGATAGTGTGGAGCTCGAGCTGACGGTCCGGACCTTCCGAGCGGACGTGCGTGAAACAATCAAGCAGCGCATCACGAACCTGGCCAAGGCACAGGCGGAGAGCTATGGAGCGACCGCCGAAATCGACTATCCGAGAGGATATCCGGTGCTTGTCAACCACTCCAACGAGACGGAATTCGCACGTCAGGTCGCCGTCACCCACTTCGGCGAAGAGAGAGTTGAGAACAATTTCCGGCCGATTTCCGCAAGTGAGGATTTCGCCTTCATGCTGGAAGAGTTGCCTGGCAGCTACCTCTTCATCGGCAACGGCGACAGTGCGCCACTGCACAGCCCGCTCTATGACTTCAATGACGAGATCATCGCCCCGGCGTCCCGCTACTGGGTCAAACTAGCCGAGGAATATCTCGCCAAGAATCCATCCTGAATTGTGAAAGGAAACGAGACAATCATGACTGATGTTTTCGTCTACACCACTCCCCATGACGAAAGAGCACGCCCCCTTGTCGAGGCGCTGATTGAAGAATATGAAAGCCGTTACGGCAACTACTTCGGCGAACCAGCACGCAATGAACTTACCCGCTATCCAGCCGAATATTTTGCGCCGCCACACGGTTCATTCCTTCTGCTGTTGCGTGACGGATTGACCATCGGCGGCGGCGCGTTCAAGCGCTATGATGAGCGAACAGCCGAACTGAAGCGCATCTGGACCCATGCCGATTTGCGCCAGCAGGGACTGGCGCGGAAGGTTGTCTATGAGCTGGAGGCGCAGGCAGTACGCCAAGGATATTCGCGCATTTATCTGACCACTGGATTCAGGCAGCCGGAGGCGACCCAGCTCTATCTGCGTTCGGGATATACCGCGCTCTTTGACGTCGATGTTGATCCGGAAGTCTATGGCCATCTGGCCTTCGAAAAAGACATCAGTCACCTCGCAGCCCAAACGCCATCGCAGGCCGGAGAAGCCGGTAAGCTTTCAACACATGCGGCTTGAATGGGGCGAAATACCGCAATCCTGACGCCAAACACGCCATGGGATTTAATGCTCAAGAAGCAGCAATTTTTGCAACAATGCTTCCGATAAACCCCGTGCCACGCAGCATCCATCTTTGACTGTTTCCTCTAAACACTACTAAATCACTCGAGTAAAATTTCATCCCGGAAAGTATCGAACAGATCCGGGATAGCTCGATGATACGTATTGCAAAGAGGATCCGATAACATGGCGATTGCGACAGATTATTCCGATGCCCGCTCTCTGCCGCAATCTTCCAGCGGAGGTGAGGATTACACGCATTACAGGATCGTCAAGGCAAAGTACCCCGCGCGTTTCTTCGGAACACTTTTTGCAGCATTCGTCATTGTCGTCACGTTGCAGTCTATACTCACCAACCCGAAGTGGGGCTGGAGCGTTTTTGCCGAGTGGTTTTTTGCCGCGCCCGTCTTGGCTGGCCTCGCCCGAACCCTTCTTCTGACCGCCTTGGCGACGGTGCTTGGCTTCGCGCTTGGCACGGCTCTGGCGCTGGCCCGGGTTTCGAAATCGCCACTGCTGGGCGGACTTTCCTGGGCCTATATCTGGCTGCTTCGCTCCATCCCACTCATCGTTCTGCTTTTGATACTCAACAACCTCGGCTACCTTTACGCGACTGTCCGGATCGGTGTTCCCTACACGGATATTCTCTTCGCCGAATATCCGACGATTTCGATCTTGAGCCCCTTTGCGGCAGCCCTGATCGGACTCAGCCTTAACCAGGCAGCCTTCTCTTCGGAAATCATCCGGGGTGGTATCCTGTCGGTCGACCAGGGTCAACTCGAGGCAGCGGCGGCTCTCGGTCTCCCACGCACGCGGCAGGCCTTCCGGATCATCCTTCCTCAGGCGATGCGCACCATCTTGCCAACAGGGTTCAACGAGATCATCAGTTTGGCCAAGGGCACGTCCATGGTCTACGTGCTCGCCCTGCCGGAACTGTTCTATACGGTGCAGGTGATCTATCGCCGCAACCTTGAGGTTGTGCCGTTGCTCATGGTCGCGACCGTCTGGTACCTGATCATCATGACGGTCCTTTCCGTCGGGCAATATTATATCGAGCGATATTTTGCCAAAGGCGCGCTGCGCAATGCCCCGGTCTCGCTGTTTGGCCCTACGCTGCGCCGTCTGTTCGGTGCACCGATCCTGGCGCGGCCGCAAATCGAGCCTGCGTCTCTGGTCAGTTCGCACGGCCAGCTTCCGCCACTACCGAAGACCGGCGCGCAAAGGGAGACATTCGGGCAATGGCGCGCACCTGGATGGGTGAAAATCCACGGCGTGTCAAAAAGCTTTGGACAGTTGAAGGTTCTGGACAATATCCGCCTCGATATCAAAGCCGGAAGCGTCACGGCAATTCTCGGTCCATCAGGCTCGGGCAAATCCACTCTCCTGCGTACGATCAATCATCTTGAGCGTGTGGATGATGGTTTTATCACTGTCGACGGTGAGCTGGTCGGATACCGCAAGAGTGGCAGGACACTTTATGAGCTGAAGGAGAAAGACATCCTGAAGCGCCGCGCCGAAGTCGGCATGGTGTTCCAGAGTTTTAATCTCTTTCCTCATCTGACCGTGCTTGAGAATATCATAGAAGCACCGGTTTCGCTGAAGCGGCTGAGCCGTCCCGAAGCCATCAACCTTGCATGCGACCTGCTCGCCCGCGTTGGTCTTGGCGACAAGACCAACACCTATCCCCGGCAGCTTTCTGGCGGCCAGCAACAGCGCGTTGCCATTGCACGAGCGCTCGCGCTTCGTCCTAAAGTCCTGTTGTTTGACGAGCCGACATCGGCACTCGATCCCGAGCTCGTCGGCGAGGTTCTGGATGTCATCAAGGAGCTCGCGCGCTCCGGAACGACACTGATCATTGTGACACATGAAATCGGTTTCGCCCGCGAAGTTGCCGATACTGTCATCTTCATGGATGCCGGGAAGATCGTTGAAACAGGATCGCCCGATCAGATCTTGAACCGTCCCGCAAACGCCCGGACTGCCGAGTTTCTGGCCAAGGTTCTCTGAGCACTACCGGCAGGGTCTGCACGGCTTCCATGTCAAATCGGACTCGGCTGGAAACCACCACTAGTTAACCAAGACCCAATGCTTTTGAAAAGGGGCCAAGCATGACAAAGAGACTAGCACTGATATCAGCAATTGCCGGCGGTTTAATTGCCGCCACAGCAGGGCTGGGATACACGGCAAGCGATGATTTCGACCTAAGTCCTCAGCAAAAGGATCGCGTTAGGGCAGAGAAAAGCGAAAAGGCGATCGAGGCCGTTTCGAAAGACTTCAAGTTTATCAGCGATGGCAAGCTCACCATTGGTTTGAACCCGGGGAATCCTCCACTCAGCACCTATGCAACAGATGCGACGACGGTGGTTGGATATGATGTCGATCTCGCACAACTGGTCGCAGATAGCCTCGGGCGCGAACTTGTTCTCGTTCCAGTCACCTGGGCCGATTGGCCGCTTGGCTTGCAATCCGGGAAGTTCGATGCCGTCATTTCCAATGTGACCGTCACCGAGCAGCGCAAGGAGAAATTCGATTTCTCAACCTATCGCAAGGACGAGCTCGGCTTCTACGTCAAAGCCGACGGACCCATCAAATCAATCAAGGAGCCAAAGGATATCGCTGGTCTGAAAGTGATTACGGATCCGGGCACAAACCAGGAGAAAATCCTGCTTGCCTGGGACAAGCAGAATGTCGGCAACGGCCTGAAGCCGATTGAGGTGCAATATTACGATGACGAGGCGGTCAAATACCTTGCTATCGAATCCGGGCGTGCCGATGCCGTTTTCAGCGTAAATGCGACGCAGGCCTACAAGGCGAAGGTCAATGGCAAGACAAGGCTCGTCGGCACGGTGAGCGGCGGCTGGCCGATCACGGCGGAGGTTGCCGTGACAACGCGCAAGGGAAGCGGTGCCGCCGACGGCATCACCGAAGCGCTCAATGAACTCATCGCCAACGGGAAATATAAGCAGGTTCTCGACCGCTGGAATCTCGGTTCCGAGGCAATTGACAAGGCTGCAACCAACCCTCCCGGACTGCCGAACAGCTGATTTTCATCCCACCTGGAGAAGCCGCACCAAAATGCGGCTTCCTCTTCGCGCCGTGTCAGCAAAGTACGAGGATTTCAAATGACAGTATACCTATCCCACCATCCGCAATATAGCCGCTCACCTGAACCTGAAGGTTTGCAGCGTCGCCATGGACCAGGAGGGCATGCTGCCTGATGCCTTCGAAGCCGTCTGCCGCGAGCATCGGCCGGCCGCGCTCTATGCCCAGCCGACCATGCACAACCCCACCACGGCTATTATGAGCATCGAGCGCCGCAAGGCGATTGCCGGGATTGCTCGAAAACATGGCGTGGCGATATTCGAAGACGATATCTACAGCCTGCTTCCGACCGATCTGCCGCCGCCACTCTCCGCCTACGCTCCCGAGCTTTCCTGGTACGTGCTCGGCACTGCCAAGAGCATGGCGCCCGTATTCAAGGTGGCCTATGTCGTTGCGCCTTCGGCAGAGGCTGCGAGAACTCGCTTCTGGCCCGGCGACCGTGCGACCTACTGGATGTGCGCCCCTCAAAAAGGGGTTTGTCTAGCATGCGACAGAATATCGCGATCACGCTTTCCTTATTTAAAAACAGATGCTTAGTGATTGGCCCTCATAAGAGGTGAACGGCTTCAGAAATCGGCTAGGTGCAGAATAGGAGCACAGCGGAGATCTGCCATCGGCGGACATAGCCGTGAGTGATGCGGCGTGGTTAAACTGTTCGGAATTGTTGTCCGTTTTTGCACCCCATGTTGGTCATTCAGAGCGATTTCACCGTTATCCAAAGCTGGCCATCGTCAGCATAGAGCTGTAGTCAATCGTTGCTTCAATTGCGGACACTACAGAATTTGCGACCCACCCCTTGACGTTTTTCGCTGCAAGTTGGTTATGAGTGGCGGATAGGGCAGTGGGGTCGGGTGAATGAAGAGCAATCTCGCGTATAGCCGGGATATATTGGCTATGGAGGACAAGGACCTTGAAGTCTTCGTTCACCGCTGGGTGGCTCGTCAGGTCAAAAAGTATCCGGACCACCATCTCTTCGGGAACGCCAACGACCTTGGCCGCGACGCCGTCGGCTTTCTTTCCCTCAACCGCCACGACGCCGCGTGGGACAACTTTCAGTGCAAAATGCTGAGCAAGACCGTGGACGACGGTGCGGTGTACGAAGAGATCGGCAAAATTCTATTCCATGCGTCGGAAGGTGAGTTCACCCCGCCGCATCGGTTTTTTTTCGTAGCACCTAAGGGGTTCAACCGGAAGGCTGAGAAGCTCCTGTATAGCCCAGCCTTCTTCAAACAGCAGATACTGCAAGAATGGGACAAGCGTTGCGCAAGACGGATTCGCACAGGTCCGCCGATACCGCTGTCTGACAAGCTTAGAGGCGTCATTGAAACTTATCCTTTCGAGCACATCTTCGGCATTGATCTCCCGAAGATTCTTACGATGGACGACATAAAACTCGTTCTCGCGGATGCTTTCGGCGATGACCCTGGCGACGCGCCAAGCGGCGTCGTGCCGGCCGATGTCTCTAACACCGAAGGGTACGTTCAGCAGCTTATCGAGATCTATTCAAACGATGAAGGCTCCTCTTTCGCGGACGCCGCGGAGGTGTTGCGGCACGCCAAGCACGGCCCTAATCTCACGATGCAGCGGCGTCGATATTTCGATGCTGACGCATTCCGACGGTATTTTCGAGATAACCTTGACCCGGAGCATGTCGAGAAATTTAGCGACGAAATCCTTTCGGGTGTTTTCGACGTGCACGCATCCACTAGCGGTGTGAGCCGACTCAGTGATGTCATGAAGCAGGCCGGAACTTTGCCCATTTCGGGTATTTTCGGTAGGCACAACCGTGCCACCACACAAGTGAAGCAAGGGACCTGCCACCATCTTGCGAACGATGGAGTGCTCCCTTGGAACAAGTGATCGACGAAAGCACTCCTGTCTTCAATGGTTCGGTCGAGATCGGTCTGCGCTCACTCTTGCTACTTGAAGCCTTTTATCCCGAAAAGCTCGACCTCAATGCGATCTCTTTGTTGGATTACTTCGTGGTCCACACTGCTGACATTGGCGGCCCGGACAGCCTGCACCCGGCTATCTCTGCGCGCGTTGGCGAATATCGTGTTCGACGCACTCTGATCCAAGATGCTTTGCATATGCTTCGTCGGATCAGCCTAATCGAGATCGTGGAGGCTGACGATGGCATCAGGTTCGTTTCTGGAGACGACGCGCCGGCATTCGTCAAGCTGCTGAGTTCTGACTACAACCGCGATCTGTCAACCCGTGCCACATGGTTGGCCGACCGTGTCCGCGAAGACGGCACGCATTTCTTCACATACATGCGGCAGTTGCTCGACCGGTGGAGCCTTGAGTTCCAAACTGAGGAGGGGCTGACAAATGGCTGAGACTCATCCCTTTATTCGCCTCGAGCATCTCACCTACATTGGTTCAAATGTGCCAACGGTGGGTATCGACTTCAATGACGACCTCACCATTCTCCTTGGCGGCTCCAATACAGGGAAAAGCTACACTGTGGCGACGCTGAATTTCATGTTCGGTGGGGAAACGCCTGACACTCCTACCGAGGGCGATGACTATGAATCCGCATTGCTCGGAATGTCTTTTGACGACGGAACCGGCGTCACACTTCGACGAGCCTTGAGGGGTGGCGATATCGAGGTATTCGATGGTCTAGCGCCGGACGGTGATCTCGACGGTCGTTCGGGTAGGGTGCTTGCTGCCGCTCATGGTAAAGGCGGCAAGAAGAAGGACGGCAGCATCTCGGAGTTCCTGCTAGCCAAACTCGGCATCGGAAACGTCAAGATTGCCTCGACGCAGGCGGCGAAGCTCGACACGTTCTCGATGCGCTTTTTCATGCCCTATGTTCTGATCGATGAAGACAGAATGTTGAGTGGCAAAACACCAACAGAAATCCACTCAAAGAGCACCGATCCCCTAAATAAGAACACGTTCCGGTTCTTACTGACAGGCAAGGACGACTCCGCAATGGCGAAAGTTCCCGACAAGAAGACATTGGATGCTGGCAAGTCAGGAAAGCTGCAACTGCTTGATGAGATGATTTCAGATCTGGACGGTCAGCTTGGCAGCCATGATATGCCCGAGGTGATCGAGCAGCGCGATCGCCTACAATCTCATCTGGAAAATATCGGCGAGGAACTTTCTCACGTCCAAGAGCAGCTCGATGAACGGTCGCAACTTCGCCGAGATGCTCTGGATACCCAAGCTAACGTCGATGCCCACGTCGCGCATCTGCTTGCAATGCAACAGCGGTTTCTTGACCTGAAACGCACCTACGAAACGGACATTCGTCGACTTGAAGCGATAGAGGAAGGTGGTTTCCTGTTCCAGCGTTTCGAAAACGCACCATGCCCTATGTGCGGCGCCTTGCCTGGCCACCAACATAAGCCGCATCCCCTTAGTGATGTCGATCGCCAGATCACCGCTACTCGGGCAGAGATCACGAAAATTCGTCGCGACATGAGCGAGCTCGATGTAACGCTCGCAAGTGTGTTAGCCGAGATCGAGGGGCTCGAAGGGCGTAGCAAGAATCTTGGCGCCGAAGCACAAAGCCACTTTGAGGAAATCAAACGTCTCCGCCCAGCCGAAGCGAACATGCGGAATGGCTACAAAGGCGACATTTCCCGTCTGGAGGAGATCGAGCAGATCATAGCGGTAGCTGTGCGCCGTGACGAACTCGCAACAAGAAAGACGGCTATTGCTTCGATTAAGTACGGGCAGCAGAAAGCAGAAGGTCTGACCATTGGTATCGACGGTCCCACAGGTCACCGGTTCGCGCAAGTGGTTCAGAAAGTGCTAACTGCCTGGGAGTACCCAGGCCTCGAGGCTGTCACATGGAACGATGGGAAGTATGACATCGCGATCAATGGAAAACTCCGTGGGCGCAACGGCAAAGGCGTCAAAGCACTGCTACGCACGGCATTTTCAGTCGCCTTCGTCATTTACTGCAAAGACGAAGAGTTGCCCCACCCCGGCTTCCTAGTCTTGGACTCCCCCCTGCTGACGTATAGAGAAGAAATAGACAACGATCCGCTGACCGAAGAAGAAAAGGTTATTAAGGCAACGCCATTGGATATTCGGTTCTATGAACACTTGGCGTCCATTTCGAGCTTCTGTCAAATCTATGTGGTGGAGAACAAGACCCCACCAGCGAACCTTCGGGGTCAGACCATCGTATTTGCGAAGCCAGACCGCCGCGGGCTTTTCCCGGTATGACGGAGCCCGCTATCCGCTGACGCTAGTCGGCTTCCTCAGCGCCTGTGGAACTCACGTGTAGCTTACGCCTCCAGCAGAAAAGGCGACCCGAGTGGATTCGAACTGATGGCCGATGGCCGAGCGAGCCTGCGTGGGTTCGACTTGGCGGAACGATCGACGATTCCTTGTTGGGCTGGAGTACACACTCGCTCCGTCGTACTTAGGCCTCGATCGTCGACAAGGCGACCGACAATCTTCGCGTGGTGTAAATCCTGCTGGGTCACACCAGATCGAAAAACACCGTCCGATGCTTGCGGCAATCCGCCGTTCGGAAGCCGATCTCACCGCGCTCAGGCACTGGCGGGAGGAGATGGATCGCACCAAGCTCAGTCAGGATGTCGGCGTCGGTGCGGATATTGAGTTCCATCGTGCTGTCGCGACGGCAAGCGGGAACGGCAAAGTCGCCGATTTCCAGCGCTACCTGTCACTGTTGCTAAGTCAGAGCGTGACGATCGCCCGCAACAATACACTGACGCAACGCGGGCCGGCTCACGTGGATAGCGTCATCAACGATCACAGAGACATCTACCACGCCATCAATGCCGGTTCGGCCGCCGACGCGCGTAGCGCCATGCGCCGTCATCTTCTGCTAGCGGCCACCCGGCTTGGCGTCATCGGGGAGGGTGAAGTGGCGCTCCTGTCGTAGAATATATGTCTTGGTAAGGAACGAGAGCGTCTGTTTCAGCTGCATGGAGCGGCGGCTGACGGAACTGTGGTGTTTCGCAAGAAGCTGTTGCGGTCGCAGTTCCGGAAGTTCATGGCGGCCCAGCCGGCATGTATCGTCGCCATGGAGGCGTGCGGCAGTGCTCATTACGGGGCTCGAGAGATGGCGCGGCGGACGCGGAGGGCACTGTTGAGCGTGGCGGTGGATGTCGATGACGGAGTTGGCGGGGCACGTCGGCGTTGTCCTGGAGTGCCGGTTAATAACCGGCACTCCAGGGTCTGCACACTTCGTCAGTAACCGAGCGCCTCGCCCGAGGCGGCGCGGCTGTCGATGGCGCCGTTGTATCGGGCCCCCCCGCCCTTCTGGATTTGGGCAAGATCTTTGCCGCCGACCAGGATGCCAGCACCATAGCCCCAGATTGGCCAGTTCGGATCGCCCTGCACCTTGTAGCCCATACCCGTGAGGATCTTCCCTGTGTCGGGCGAGAGCGCGTGCGGCTCCGCATAGACTGCATCCGGCAGCCACTGGTGATGGATGCGCGGCGCGTCGATCGCTTCCTGTATGTCCATGCCGTGGTCGATGACATTGAGGATCGCTTCCAGCGTGATGGTAATAATGCGTGAACCGCCGGGGCTTCCGATCACCATGAAGGGTTTGCCATCCTTGGTGATGATGGTGGGGCTCATCGAGGACAGCGGCGTCTTCTTGGGAGCGATCGCATTGGCCTCGCCCTGCACGAGGCCGAATTGGTTTGGTACCCCGGGCTTGGACGTAAAGTCGTCCATCTCGTTGTTGAGCAGAATGCCGGTGCCGGGCGCAACCGCTCCGGTGCCGAAGGAACCATTGAGCGTATAGGTAACGGCCACGGCATTGCCGTCATTGTCGATGATCGAGAAATGCGTAGTCTCCCTGGGCTCGCCGAGGTCCCTGGGCATCAGGTCCTGCGACACGCCGGCGCGGTAGGGATTGATATTGGCACGGATCTCGGCGGCGTAATTCTTGTCCAGCAGGTGATCGACTGGATTTTTGACGAAATCCGGATCGCCCAGTGCTGAATTGCGGTCGACATAGGCATAGCGCATCGCCTCGGCCATCAGATGGACGGTGTCAGCCGATCCCCAACCGAGGTAGGAGAGCGGATAGCCTTCCAGTACGTTGAGGATCTCGCAGATGATCACGCCGCCTGAGCTCGGCGGGGGCGATGAGATGATGTCGTAGCCACGGTAGTTGCAGGTGACGGGCTTGAGCTCGCGTACCTTGTACTGCTCGAAATCTGCTTTAGCGAGGATACCACCTTTGGCGGCACTGGCCTTAACGATGGCGTCGGCAATAGGCCCCTCGTAGAATGCGTCCGGCCCTTGCTGGGAGATGGCTTCGAGCGAGGCAGCGAGATCGGGCTGCGCCAGCTTTTCACCGGTCCCATAGGGCTTGCCGTCAGGCTTGAGGTAGATAGCGGCGGCAGCCGTGTCGCGCTTCAGCCAGTCGGCGCCATCCCTGAAGGAGGCGGCATCCCCTTGATTGAGCACGAACCCGTCACGGGCCAGGCGAATGCCGGGCTCCATCAGGTCCTGGCGAGCCATTGTGCCATATTTCTCGCGGGCATATTCGAAGCCGGCCACCGAGCCGGGCACACCCACCGCGAGATAGCCATCCATACTGGCGCCCTTCACGGGATTACCCTTATCGTCGAGATACATGGTCTTGGTCGAGGCGAGCGGCGCGCGCTCCCGGAAATCGATGAAGGTCGACTTGCCATCCTTGGTGCGGATGGTCATGAAGCCGCCGCCGCCGATATTGCCGGCCTCGGGCCAGACCACGGCAAGCGTGTAGCCCACGGCAACCGCAGCATCGACAGCATTGCCGCCCTTCTTGAGCACGTCGACGCCCGCCTGCGTGGCGAGGTGCTGCGTAGTCACCACCATGCCATGCTCGGCCTCGATGGGCGCGGGCGAGGCGGCGAAGGCCGGGGTGAGCGGGGCAAAAGCAAGAGCGAGGGCAAGACCGACGGCAATCGTCGAGCGGGCATGAGGCATGGGCGTCCTCCCTGGACTGGTGAAGCCTCTGCAGCGGATCTCTAGCGCCCGCCGCTTGAAGGCTTTGTTACATTAAATAGAATTGTGAACTGGACGTCCTTTAAGGGGACTGAGTAGCAACGGAGCAGAAAACCTACCCTCCGTTTTAAGGCAAAAAAATCCTAGCGCGGATTGGTCACTTCGTTTAGAGCCACTTTTGAGTGTTTGGAGAGAACCACTTTCCCTGACGCCGAGACGTATAATCCAGTCGCTCGACCCGGTCGAGGACCACGGGAAACAGCGGTCTCACGGCGGTTTTGTTGCAACGGCTGAATGGGAGCGCAGAAAGGTCTGACACGAGGCCAATCACGCGGCAAGGATTTGGAACTGCTCGGCCAGGGATGGATTCGGACTGAAAGCGAACCTCGCCTGTTGCTTACGTATCATGTGAACCATTCGATGCCGTTTAGGGGGCAGAACAAGAGCTGTTCAAAATCGTACGCGGCCTTTATCAACCAAAGACAGCTACGGCCGATTTGATGGTGATGCCGCCATCGGGGCTTCTGCGCATTTGAAGGTCACAAGTTCAAATCCTGCCCCCGCAACCAATATACAAAAAACCCGGGGCCAAACGGTTACCGGTTTTTTTGTTTGCCCGGCATTCCTTGCAGCAAGCCGCTCTCAACAAAATCAATAGCTTAGTTTCGCAGGTTCAAATCAGGTCGCCTCCTTTCGATCATTGCCGGAGCCGCTGCCGATGACAACAGCCGCCGATCGGTGATGATCGCTTGCCTGTCTTTGATCGCGCTCGCCTCCGTCGTGCTGGCGCTTTCCGCCGGCGTTGGCTTTGTCAGTCCCTGGTTGATCCTTGGGCTGGGTTTTGAAGCTGGAAGTGGGTTCGAGCTGAATGATCCCGCCTGGAACGCCTCCGTGGGCGACATCCTCGATAAACGAGATATCCCGCGCGGTGACGCTGATGTCGGTTGGATACGACATGACGCGCAACATAGGACCGACCTTGGGCGGGGCAACCCTGGCTTTCCGCGGCCCGTTGGCCGCCTCGCCTATTGGGGCGAGGATCAGCTTGATGATCGGTGTAGACACAAGTGGCTCTTCCAAAAATTTGGAAAGCGGAACTTACGAAGGGGCCAATCCTCCGCTAGATGTTTCATCAATATTTGAGACGCGGGGGTTGCTTCTTCGGAGCACCTCACCTGGATCAAAGCACCTCAGTACCGCACCATTCGAAAAGGAAGCTCTTTAATGTCTGTCAAGATTGCCATCAACCCGATCACCTGGACGAACGACGACGTGCCGGAACTTGGTGGTGACACGCCGCTTGAACAGTGCCTCTCCGAAATGCGCCAGGCGGGGTACGCCGGGACCGAGTTGGGCGGAAAATACCCGCGCCAGAGCGCAGCATTGAAGGGGATGCTCGCGCCTTATGGGCTTGAACTCGCCTCTGGCTGGTGGGACGGCCACCTCTACGAGCGGGGTGTGGAGGCAGAGTTTGAGGCTATCCTGGCGCATCTGACGCTGCTTAGGGATCTCGGTGCGAGGCATGTCGTTTACGCCGACACCTCAATGGGTCGCCATGACGGCATTTGGCAGCCCATTTCGAAACGCCCGCGGCTTAGAGATGAGGAATGGGAAGGATATGGCCGCAAGCTCACCGACCTTGCAGAACGCATGGCGGAATTCGGCGTCGGCTTGGCCTTCCACCACCATATGGGCACCATCGTCGAGACAGATGAGGAGATTGACCGGCTTATGTCCGTGACGGGAGAACGCGTTGGTCTCCTGTTCGACAGCGGTCACAGTGCCTTCAGCGGCGGGGATCCGGTGGCTCTCGTTGTCCGCCATGCCAAACGCATCGTCCACGTGCATTGTAAGGATGTGCGCGTTGATGTTCTTCGCGCAGCCCGTGAACGGGACGTCAGCTTCATGGACGCCGTTCTGGAGGGCATCTTCACCGTTCCAGGCGATGGCGGTGTGGATTTTCCCACTATCCTGAAAACTCTCGCCAAAACCGGCTATGGCGGCTGGCTCGTTGTAGAAGCAGAGCAGGATCCAAAGAAGGCCAACCCGCTGACCTATGCAAAGATGGGTCACGAAAACCTGGCGCGCATGGCTGCGGCGGCCGGCTTCCGCTTAGCTTCGGCACACGAAGATTGACGCGAATGACAGCGGCATAAAGTTCAACCCGCAGCGGCTTAATCCTCCCAAGGCGGCGGGTCGGGGGCGACACGTTACGGAGCGTGTCGCCCCATCAAACTTGGAAACGTCACGTGGGGAGAAGCAGTCGGATGTTCGTCAATATCACCCACGCACTGGGCCCGACGTGGGTCCTGCTCGTCTTACCCTGATAGGAGTGATTGTGGCTTGCGCGTCGATGGTCCTCGCCCGATCAAAAGCGGCCGCCTGGAGGAAAGATCGGGCATCGACACTCGCAGAGCTTTTTGAAGCCCCTGGCATGAAACAGCTCGATCCACCCGCTACCGGCATTGCGGCAGCATTGGAGTTTTAGCGAAACGAGACGGAGCGTGGCCGGCCGTGACCGGACCTGCGCGAACAGGAGGAAGCCTCATGGACTCAGTGCGCTGGGGAATTATTGGTACGGCCGCAATCGCCGTGGACAAGGTTATTCCGTCGATGGTGGGCGCGGAAGGGCTGGAGGTGGTGGCGGTCGCCTCCCGCGATGCGGACAAAGCGCGGGCCGTAGCAACCCGTTTCGGAATAGGACGGAGCTACGGATCGTACGATGAGATACTCGCAGATCCGGAAATCGAGGCCGTTTATATCCCCCTGCCGAACCACCTCCATGTGCAATGGGCGATCCGAGCGGCCGAAGCGGGCAAGCATGTTCTATGCGAGAAGCCGTTGGCTTTGGACGTCCAAGAGCTGAGCCGCCTAATCGAGTGCAGGGACCGAACGGGCCGGCGAATCCAGGAGGCGGTGATGATCCGGGCGCATCCGCAGTGGGAAGAAATTCTCGGCATCGTCGATTCCGGCGAGATCGGTGAAGTGCGCGCGGTGCAGGGAGTGTTTACCGAAATCAATCTCGATCCCAAGAGCATCGTGAACAATGCCTCGATCGGCGGCGGGGCGCTCTACGATCTCGGCGTTTACCCGATCGCTGCAGCCCGGATGGTCTTCGGTGCCGAGCCGGAACGCGTTTTTGCCGTCAGCGAATTCGACCCGGTTTTCGGTATCGACAGACTGACGAGCGCCGTCCTACTTTTCCCAGGGGGACATCAGGCTACCCTTATGGTCTCCACCCAACTCGCACTGCGCCACAATGTCGAGATCTTTGGCACCCGGAAGTCGATCAGCCTCAGCAATCCGTTCAACCCCGCGCCGGATGACCACTGCAGGATCGTGTTGGACGATGGCAGCAAGCTCGCGGCGGCCGCAGCCGAGACGAGGCTGGTCGCCCCGGCCGATCAATATCGCCTTCAGGCGGAGCGGTTCAGCGCAGCGATACGTTCCGGGGGCTCTTTGCCGATCGAACTCGAATGGTCGCTGGGAAGCATGGAGGTGCTCAATGCGATCCAACGTTCGGCTGAAAGCGGCAACTGGGAGTCCGTCGAGCGGACCCGTCCACGAACGCCACAGCGGGCAGATGGGGTTGCGCTGACCTGGACCTGATGGATGCGTTTCACGAATGGCCGCCTTGGGGACGTGCTGTTCCTGCAGCCAACTAAGACATGCCGATAGCAGCGATCCGGCCCGACGGCGCGAGGAGCAAATAAGCCGGCAATTCTGGAGAGAAGTCACGTGCCGATGAGAGTGGAGGATCGGCCAATCCCGCAAAATAGGGAGGCGATGAGATGACGGTTAGTCCGAGTACGATGGCTGCGGTGCGTTTAAGCGGTGCGGTCCCGAAGGCGGAGTATTTGCTTACGGTCGAGGGCGTTCGCAAGGAGTTTCCCGGTGTGGTGGCGCTTGACGACGTGTCGTTCCGGCTGAAGCGGGGCACGGTGCATGCGCTGGTGGGCGAGAACGGCGCCGGCAAGTCGACGCTGATGAAGATTCTGGCCGGCATCTACACCCCCGACAAGGGCGACGTGAAGTTCAAGGGCGTCGATATCCAGCTGAAATCACCCCTGGATGCACTCGAAAACGGCATCGCGATGATCCATCAAGAACTCAACCTGATGCCCTTGATGACGGTCGCCGAAAATATCTGGATCCGCCGCGAACCCCTGACCCGCTTCGGTTTCGTCGATCACGGCGAAATGAACCGGAAGACGGCAGACCTGTTCAAGCGCCTGAACATCGCGCTCGACCCGCAGTCGGAAGTGCGCGACCTGTCGATCGCCAACCGGCAGATGGTCGAGATCGCCAAGGCGGTTTCATACGAATCCGACGTGCTGATCATGGACGAGCCCACATCGGCACTCACCGAGCGCGAAGTCTCCCATCTCTTTACCATTATTCGCGACCTGCGCTCGCAGGGCATCGGCATCGTCTACATCACCCACAAGATGAACGAACTGTTCGAGATCGCCGATGAATTTTCGGTGTTCCGCGACGGCAAGTATATCGGTACGCACGCATCCACGGATGCGACCCGCGACGACATCATCAAGATGATGGTCGGCCGCGAGATCACGCAGATGTTCCCGAAGGAAGAGGTTCCGATCGGTGACGTCGTCCTGTCGGTGAAGGACCTCTGTCTGAAAGATGTCTTCCACGATGTTTCCTTCGATGTTCGCGCCGGGGAGATCCTCGGCGTTGCCGGCCTGGTCGGCTCCGGCCGCTCGAACGTTGCCGAGACCCTGTTCGGTGTCACGCCGGCCACGTTCGGTTCGATCCGGATCAACGGCAAGCCGGTCACAATCGCCTCGCCGACGGAAGCGATCAGACACCGCATGGCGTTCCTGACCGAGGACCGCAAGGACACCGGCTGCCTGCTGATCCTCGACGTGCTCGAAAACATGCAGATCGCCGTGCTGCAGGACAAGTTCGTCAATATGGGCTTTGTCGAACAGAAGGCCCTGTCAGCGCAATGCGAAGAGATGGCCCGTAAGCTCAGGGTGAAGACGCCGAACCTCGCCGAGCGCATCGAGAACCTGTCCGGCGGCAATCAGCAGAAGGCGCTGATCGGCCGCTGGCTGTTGACCGAGCCTCGGATACTGATCCTCGACGAGCCAACGCGCGGCATCGACGTCGGTGCCAAGGCGGAAATTCACCGTCTGGTCACCGAACTCGCGCGCGACGGTGTCGCGGTCATCATGATTTCGTCGGAAATGCCGGAGGTTCTTGGCATGAGCGATCGCGTCATGGTCATGCACGAAGGCCGGGTGACCGGCTTCCTCAATCGGGCGGAAGCGACCCAGGTCAAGGTGATGGAGCTTGCGGCGCGCTGACGGCAAAAAATGTCAACCATAGGGAGGAGACAGCATGGATACCAATGTCGCGGCACAGGGCGCAAGCCCGCCGCTTGCCAAGTCGGGGCGGCGCATGCCGGCCGAATTCAATATTTTCCTGGTGCTGGTCGTCATCGCGCTGGTCTATGAGGTGCTCGGCTGGATCTTTATCGGCCAGAGCTTTCTGATGAACCAGCAGCGCCTGACGATCATGATCCTGCAGGTATCGGTGATCGGGATCATTGCCGTCGGCGTCACCCAGGTGATCATCACCGGCGGTATCGACCTGTCCTCCGGCTCCGTCGTGGGCATGACGGCGATGATTGCCGCCAGCGTGGCGCAGGCATCGAGCTGGCCGCGGGCGCTCTATCCGTCGCTGACGGATCTGCCTGCGGTCGTGCCGATCATGCTCTGCCTGGGGATCGGGCTGTTGGCCGGCTTCGTGAATGGCCAGTTGATCGCCCGAACGAAGATTCCGCCGTTTATCGCCACGCTGGGCATGATGGTTTCGGCCCGCGGCGTTTCCAAGTGGTACACGAAGGGCCAGCCGATCTCCGGGCTGACGGACCAGTTCAATTTCATCGGCACGGGCATCTGGCCGGTCGTCGTCTTCCTCGTCGTGGCGCTAGTCTTCCACATTGGCCTGCGCTATACCCGCTACGGCAAGTTCACCTATGCGATCGGCGCCAACGTCCAGGCGGCCCGCATCTCCGGTATCAATGTCGAGGCGCATCTGGTCAAGGTCTATGCGATCGCCGGCATGCTGGCAGGGCTCGCCGGCGCCGTCACGGCGGCCCGCGCCCAGACGGCGCAGGCCGGCATGGGCGTGATGTATGAACTCGACGCAATCGCCGCCGCCGTTATCGGCGGCACATCGCTCACCGGCGGCGCCGGCCGCATCACAGGCACCGTCATCGGCACCATCATCCTCGGCGTCATGACCTCCGGCTTCACCTTCCTGCGCGTCGACG
This sequence comes from Phyllobacterium zundukense, assembly GCF_002764115.1. Lineage (NCBI taxonomy): Bacteria > Pseudomonadati > Pseudomonadota > Alphaproteobacteria > Hyphomicrobiales > Phyllobacteriaceae > Phyllobacterium > Phyllobacterium zundukense. The sequence goes on from NZ_CP017943.1 coordinate 222,009, forward strand.
CCTACTACCAGGAAGTCGTCAAGGGCCTCATCATCATCGCCGCCGTCGTCATCGACGTCTATCGGCAGAAGGGACGGAAGAGGGCATAGGTAGGGCGGGAAGAACCTACATTAGCACCAGCCGGGGCGTTTTCGTGCGCCCCGGTTCATCCGCTTCAAAACGTAACGAGGCGATTTTCCATACCCGGCTTTTGGCGCGCGCGGAAAAGGTGGTTTTCTGTTCGTTCCAATGCAACTGGCGTTGAACATTTTGGCCTCCCAGATCGAAAAATGCCTTCTCTTTCCAAGAGCGATTTTAGTTTCGTCTTGCGGATCGTCATCGTGAATGGGGCAACTTTGGGGGCATTGTATCTGCGGGCCACCGGGGCTGCGGGTGCGGTCGCAGCAAAGTATCCCGCGCGCAAACACGCTTCCGTAGCCGCAATGCGTAGCGCGGGAATTCAGGCCAGATTGCAGTTGTTGGCGCTGACGCTGATCGGACGTATTCGTCAGGCACGTATTTGGGCGCGCAATTCGGCAAAGGCCGAAACCTTCGCGCGGGAACTTTCGAATGAGTTTGGATTCACGATAACTGCATGCACGGAACAGATCGAAGCAGTGGCTGGATCTCATATCATCGTCACGACGACGCCGGCTACGAACCGATTTTCAGCACATCACGACCATGGGATCAGACGCTGAACACAAGAATGAACTCAAATCCGGGTCGCCAGGCGAACCATTGGCGAAATCATCAGCCGGGCCGGTCGGCAGCCTGAAGGTTTCGTCACATTCCGCCAGCCTGAGATGCGGCTGTTGATTGCCATCATGCTCGATCGGAGGCACTCGAACAGGGTCTTCCAGACTACGACATTTGCAGGGCCGATCTCATCCTCGTGGTGAGAAACGGGACGCCTTTCCCCCCCTGACTTCTGGTGGACGAGAACGAGCCTGGCCGTCCTCAGCCAGCGCCCCGTCGGGCGGCCCAATGGTTCTGCGGAGGTGACAATGTTCCTCGTCTCCCGATCATCGCTCTGATCTAGGGCCGACGTCCGTCTCCCCAGATAGGATCCCGCTCATTCAGATCGGCTTGGATCAGAATGCGTTGCGCGCCGATGTAGTTTTGGCCCACGACCCAGAACGCGCCGGAGACAGAGCCTTCAACTGCTTTGTCAAAGTCGCAATCCTTCATGACGATGACCGAGCTTCCATAGCAAGCTTCTTCAAGCCCGCCGATCGGCTGATCGCCTCGTCGGTCGCCGCCCGAAAACGACACCATGCGGACCTGGCGCGCAGAGATCAAGCGGTGATCAACTCCCTGGCATGCTTCAAGTGGAGCGCTCTGAACGACGCTTGTGGGGCTCCATCGCAACCTCCTTGTTCAAGGTGTTGCGACGACCGGTTGAATTTGCCTTGCACAACTGGACAAACCCGGCATGAGCCGTCCGATTCACCCGCTAACTGACAATACGACGGGCGAACGCATCGATAACGAAGGCGACAGAAACGAGGCCATGCCAGGCGGTGGACATTTGTGAAATCGCTCACCTAGAGCCGGATCGGCGCGGGAGCCTTGAACTGGCTGTTCACGCGGTCGAGCGGGCTGGCAGCCGGCTTGTCTGGAAATGTCGAGCGGATCGGCATTGCCTCGGGTAATGCTCTGAAGACCCATCACCCTCATGAGCCGAGCGAGGGTGCATCTGGCGACGTCGAACAGGCAGAACTTTTCGTCATCGACTTGACGCCCTCCCGCAATGATCCGCGCCGAACGGGCAAACCGTCTGTCCATTTCCGAAACGATGAGTCCTTCAACACCTCATACTCGTCGATGCGAATTTGCGCGGAATCGGGTTCGATAGCCTCGATCTCTCCCGGCGCATTTGCGTGCAGGCAAAGAAAGTTGAGGCCGGGTTCGATTTGCTCAAAAAGATGTTGGTATCGCTCGGCTGCAGGTTGCCTCCTGTGCCAGGGCGTCTCAAGGGCTTTGGTTGCAAGTATTTCGCCGGCGTTAACGAGACGCTCTGCTGCACTTGTATAACTATCTTGGTCAACCGCCCCCAGATTGTGTTTAGGCCCGTATGCTGCGATCGTTGCTGGGAACACTGTGGGTAGTTTAAACTCAAGGCAGAGTGCGACATATCGGTCAACAAACTCGGGTGAAAAGACGCCACCCATATGGCCATCAACATGCGTGGGGGTCAGACCCGCCGAGAGAAAGGTCTCGATTTGAGCACGCATCTCGGCGTCGACCGCGTCTGGATGGGCATGACGCCGCAGCTCCGCTACACTCCGCCACATGAAGCCGTCGCCGTCGATGAGCCCCGATGAAGCTGAAACCTTTGTGAGAGGCCGCCATCGATAGTGGCGCTTCTCGGATGTGAGTGTGAGATGGATGCCGAGATTAAGATCTGGTTCCAGCGCGCCAGCCTCGGCGATTTCGGGAAACCATGGACACGGGACCATAACGGATCCTGAATCCACCGCTCCAAGCCGACGCAGCTCAATATAAGCTTGATTGGCGCCGTGACACATGCCAACGTCGTCGATATTGATCACCACGAAGGGAGGTTTGAACTCTCCGTTGTCGCTTTTCCCAACATTGGTCATCCTGATTATTTCCCTCCTACTCACCACTCCACCTACTTATCCGTCTGATTGAGTTCGCGTGACAGTACTTCGGTGGCTGCTTCGGCGACGGCGAGCGCGGCAACAGCGTCTGGAGCGGTTGCACCCTGTGGTGCCCCTCCCTCGGCAGCTTGAACGAAATCTTCAAGCTGGGCCCGGAGGGCATTCAGGAAGACCGCTTCTCCATCTGGGGGCCAAAAGAAGCGAGATTCGGCAAAGCCTGCGGTGCCGAAGACTTGAGTCCAGCAAGCATCCCCAAGTGGAAATCTCCGCCCTAGCGAAACGAGACCGCTGCTACCGTCTGACAAATCGCAAAGTAGATGAACAGCATCGGGATCGACTTTCACCGCTTCTGCAAATGTAGTTTTCGAGGCAGCAACGCGAAAATTGGTCGGTTCCTGGCCTGTAAGCCAGCGCATCTGATCAAATTCATGGACGCCCATGTCGACAAACGCACCGCCTCCAGTAGCTCGGAATGAAGCCGCTGGGGGTGTTTCATCCCATTGAAAGCAAGAAACGAGGTAAAGGTCACCAAGCAGCCCCGCGCGGATGTTATCTCGGAGTTGCTTCAGCTCAGGAACGAACCGTCGCCAGTATCCTATCTGCAAGTGCACTTTAAACCGTTCTGCCACCTCGGCGGCCTTGCGAGCTTCTTCGGCAGTGACGCCGCAGGGCTTTTCGCAGAGGATGGGTAAGCCGCGTGCCGCTATCTCTGCGACTGTATCCACATGCGTCTTGCTGGGGGTTGCGATAAGAACGCCATCAACTTCGCCGGAATCTATCATCTCACCGGCGGTTTCATACGTTTTAATCCCGCTGCCCGCCAAACTAAGGCGAGTAGCGGCTACCGGATCCGCGACGGCAGCGATTTCGACAAGCGAGCTTTCAGCAGCAGCACGAAGATGAACCTGACCCATTCGGCCAGCACCAATTAAACCAAGACGGAATTTGCTCATAGTTAATCCAGCGGTTAGAGTTTAATAACGGATAGGTTCAAAGCGGATCTGCCTTTGCCGCAGTCCACTCAGCCTCGCACAAGACCATGGCCTTACGACCATTCACTCTGCCAACCTGTAGGGTTAGATCCGATTGGTCGAGCTTGAGCGGCATGATGGCGCGTACTGTTGGGTATGCACCGGTGGCAGGCACGGTTGACGGTGTTTAGCATTTGAGGTCACTATTCTCGCGCCGATCCATGTCCGGCTGGAGTCCAGGAGCGAAATGTGCCATCTCGTCGCCCCCTTTAGTGGTAGACGGACGCATCGGAGTTGGGCGCGCCGGCGGCGCGCCCCAGATCAAGTTCAGTTCTTTACCTGAAACTCGGCCATATTCCCCTTCGTGACTAGCACGAAGGGGATATACAACTTTCTTTCCAATGCTTCGCCCTTGGCGAGCTTGAGTGCGGCATCAATTGAACCCTTGCCTTGGCCGACAGCGTCCTGGAACACGGTGACGTCCAAATCGCCGGCCGCCATCGCATAGAGCGCGTCATCGGTAGCATCGATGCCGCCGATGACGACCGAATCCATGGAGCGGCCTGCGGCCTTCAGCGCCTGAATGGCACCGATCGCCATTTCGTCGTTGTTGGCAATGACGGCATCGAATTCCAAACCGCTGGAAAGCCAGTTGGTCATCAGGTCGGTGCCCTGGGTGCGCTGCCAGTTGGCGGTCTGCTCCTGGACGATCTCGATGCCCTTACATTCGTCGGTGGCGAGAACGTCATGCACGTCCTTGGTGCGCATGCGGGCCGCCTCGTTCGACAACTCGCCCATCATGACAACGGCCTTGCCCTTGCCCTTCAGCAGACGGCACATCTCCTTGGTTTGCAGCGTGCCGGAATCGACCTCGTTCGAGGCGACGAAGGCTTGCGTCTCCGGAAGCGTGTCTATGTTTACCGGCAAGCGGTTGACGTAGACAAGAGGAATGCCGGCGTCTGCCGCGAGCTTCGACAGGACGACCGTCGCGTCCGTGTCGACTGGCTGGACGATGATGGCATCCACCCCGGCTGCAATGAAGTTCTGGATCTGGCTCTGCTGCTTGGCGACGTCATTCAGTGCGTCTTCGATCTGTAGTTCCACGCCGTCGAGCGACTTGGCGTAGTCCTCCATTCCGTTGCGTAGCACCGTCCCGAACTTGTCGTCGAACACCGCCATCGAAGCGCCAATGGTCTCCGCATGCGCAGCCGTCGACATCAGGACAGCCATCACACTGCCTATAATGAATTTTTTCATTTCGTTTTTCTCCTCCGCTCTTCGGTGCCGGCACATCCAACACTTGAAGAGACCACAGATTGAAGGGATAATGGCCCAACTGAAAGAGCAGCTTTCAACGATTTTGAAGGAACCAATTTGGCCAAGCGACGCACCCGTTTTCCCTCGGATATGCTTGTTCTTGATCGCGACGCAGATGTACCTATGCACCGGCAGCTCTACGAAAAGCTGCGTGCAGAAATACTCGCCGGTCATCTGAAGGCTGACACACGCCTCCCACCCACCCGTTTGATGGCCGAGGATCTCGGCGTTAGCCGCAACACGGTGATCACTACTTACGACACTCTTCTCGCTGAGGGGTATCTGGAATCGCGTTCAGGATCGGGCACCTGGGTGGCGACGCTGCCCGCAGACGCCGTCACTCAGCGGAATTCGGTTGGCAGGGCCGGTGCGCCGTCTCTCTCATCCCGCGGTACGAGAATGGCTAATCAGCCGCGAGACCGGACGATCCCTGATCGCATAGCCTTCCATCCCGGCTATCCGGAGATCAAAGCGTTTCCCTTCTCCACGTGGGCACGGCTGCTCAAGCGGCACGCGCGATATTCCCATGAAGACCTCTACGGCTACCATTGGGTTACGGGCCACCCGCGGCTGAAGGCGGCGATAGCAGAATACCTGCGGGCTTCACGGGGTGTGGAGTGCAACCCCGAGCAGGTGATCGTGGTCAACGGCACGCAAGCCGCCCTCGACATTCTTGCTCGCATGCTCGTCGACGAAGGCGATATCTGCTGGATGGAGGAGCCCGGCTACGTTGGCGCCCAAAACGCACTCCTGAGCGCCGGCGCAAGACTCGTGCCATTGCCTGTCGGACCAGACGGCTGGTCGCTAGACGACGAGACCCGGCCATCGCCGCGTCTGATCTTCGTCACGCCATCCTGCCAATGGCCGCTAGGCTGCGTCATGCGCATGGAAGACAGGCTGCGGCTTCTTCAGATTGCCGAGAGGCACGATGCCTGGATTGTCGAGGACGACTACGACAGCGAGTATCGTTTCCGCGGACGGCCGATACCGGCGATGCAGGGCTTGGACAAGTCCGGGCGCGTAATCTATGTGGGCACCTTTGCGAAGACGCTCTTCCCCTCGCTGAGGATCGGCTTCATCGTTGTGCCGCCGCATCTCTCGGAAGGGTTCAAGCGGGTTGCCAGCAACACAGGCCACTATCCCTCCCTCCTGCTGCAAGCTGCACTCGCGGATTTCATCAGCGAGGGCTACTTCGCCACACATCTTCGGCGGATGCGCCGCCTTTATGCTGATCGGCAGAAGGTATTCGTCGCTGAGTGCCGGCGCCATCTCGCTGACTGGCTCACAATCGATGAAAACGACGCGGGCATGCAACTTGTTGCGCGCTTCACGCGGGGGCTTGAAGATGAGATTCTGTGGCAGGCGGCGCAGAGGCAGGGCGTGAATTTCTCACCACTGTCACGACAGTTCTTCCATAGCCCGCCCCAACAGGGCGCCATACTGGGTTACGCTGGCATCGACCTGAAGACCATGCGCGAGGGGATTAGTTCATTGCGTGCAGCCTTCGTGAACCTAGAGAGCAGCGGCGCTCTCGGCCCGCCGGAGCGTGCTTTACCACCGCGGCCGTGATACCGGCTTCCGATGCGCACTGAACCCAGCCGAGCATAAGGGGGTAATACGCCCAGGAAAAAGCGGTGCTCTCCAAAAACTAGAAAGTGGCTCTCACGAAGGGACCAATCATGGGTTAGCATAATTTAGCATTAAAACCGGAGGCACCCAATGGTTCCGACAAAAAGAGATTACAGCCTGCTTGGTCGCGATACCGAAGCCGCGGTTGAGAGTGGGCTTGCAGCAGCCGAGTGGTATCACACCGACGTTCCGCGCAAGCAGATGAAGGAACTGATGAAGCGCGAGGATGGTCCTGCCATCCGCGACACCATCATCTGGCTCGGCAGCATGGTCCTTTTCGGCGGCCTCGGCATCTATTTCTGGGGCACGTGGTTCGCCGTGCCATTTTTCCTCGCCTATGGCGTACTCTATGGCTCGGCTTCCGACAGCCGCTGGCACGAATGCGGCCACGGCACGGCCTTCAAGACCCGCTGGATGAATGATGTCGTCTACCAGATCGCCTGCTTCATGATCATGCGCAATCCGGTGACATGGCGCTGGAGCCACACCCGCCACCACACCGACACGGTGATTGTCGGCCGCGATCCGGAGATCGCTGTTATGCGTCCGCCGGATCTCCTGAGAATCGTCGTCAATGTCTTTGGCATCATTGATGTCTGGCATGCGGTCATCGATATGGTGCGTAACGCGGCCGGGATCGTCAGCGCCGAGGAGAAGACATTCATCCCGGAGATGGAGCAGCCGAAGGTGATCCGCGTGGCACGGATATGGGTAGCGATCTATGCGGTAACGATCGGGTTCTCGATCTGGTTGGGTTCCATCCTGCCGCTGATGCTGATCGGGCTGCCGCGATTCTACGGCGCCTGGCATGCGGTGATGACGGGCCTTTTGCAGCACGGAGGCCTTGCCGACAACGTGACCGACCACCGGCTCAACAGCCGCACCGTCTTTATGAATCCGCTGAGCCGCTTCATCTATTGGAACATGAACTATCATGTGGAGCACCACATGTTTCCGATGGTGCCCTATCATGCGCTGCCGAAGCTCCACGCCATCATCAAGTACGACCTGCCTGCCGCCAATCCGTCGATCCTTCACGGCTTCCGCGAAATGATCCCAGCCTTTCTGCGGCAATTGCGCAACGAGGACTATTTCCTGAAGCGCGAGCTGCCGCCGACGGCGAGGCCTTATCGCGAAGAGTTCCACAGCGACCGGGGCGTCCACGCCGCCGAGTGAGGCGAGCCGGCAATCAGACAATGCGATGAATGGAGGAAACCATGAGCTCGAACTGGGTCCAGGTCTGCGCAGCCGACGATATCGACGAGGAAGACGTCATCCGTTTCGACCATGAAGGCCGTACCTTCGCCGTCTACCGCAGCCCCGATGACGAATACTTTGCGACGGACGGGCTCTGCACCCATGAGCAGATCCACCTCGCCGAGGGGCTGGTGATGGACGACATCATCGAATGTCCGAAGCACAACGGTCGCTTCAACTATAAAACCGGCCAGGCCAAGGGGGCGCCCGTTTGCGTCAACCTGAAGACCTATCCGGTCAAGGTCGAGGCCGGCAGCGTCTTCATAGCGATTACCTGAGCACGCGGCCTGATGCTTCAGGCGCGAGGGGAGGAGAACATGAGCCATATTGTGATCGTCGGCGCCGGCGAATGCGGCGCAAGGGCGGCTTTTGCCCTCAGGGAAAAGGGTTTTGGGGGCGAAATCACCCTGATCGGCGCTGAACCCCACCTCCCTTACGAGCGGCCGCCGCTTTCCAAGGAAGGGCTCGCCTGCGGGGGGGCGCCGAAATACGTGGCCGGCCCCGAGCGCTATGACGACGCTCAGATTACCGTATTGATCGGTGTCCCGGTCGAGGCGATTGACCGAAGGCGCAAGGCGGTGCGGCTCGCGGATGGCCGTGCCATTGACTACGATCGGCTGCTGCTTGCGACCGGCGCCCGGCCGCGCGCCCTTCTGAGCGTGAGCGGGAACATCGAGCGTATCCGGATGCTCCGGACCCATACCGATGCTCTGGCGATCCGTGGCGAACTTGCGCCGGGGCGGAAGCTCGCCATCATCGGCGGCGGCTTTATCGGTCTAGAACTCGCTGCGACGGCCCGCAAGCTCGGCGCCGACGTCGTGGTCATCGAGGGCTTGCCGCGCATCCTTTCCCGCGGCGTGCCGGAGGAGATCGCAGCAGTCGTTGCCGAGCGGCACCGGCAGGAAGGCGTCAAGATTGTTTGCGGCGCGCGCATCGCGGCGCTTGAGGCGGATGATGATAACGGACGAGTCCTCTTCGCCGATGGCGCCTGTATGCCCGCCGATCTCATTGTCGTCGGCATTGGGGTGATCCCGAACACCGAACTTGCGGAGGCTGCCGGAATCCTGGTCGAAAACGGCATCGCCGTTGACGAAACGCTCGAAACCTCGGACCCCGACATCTATGCGGCGGGCGACTGCTGTTCCTTTCCGCTCTCGCACTACGACGGCCGGCGGGTGCGGCTCGAAGCCTGGCGCAATGCGCAGGATCAGGGGACGATCGCTGCTGCCAACCTGATGGGTGCGGCCGAGCCTGTCACAAGCGTACCGTGGTTCTGGTCGGATCAATACGAGCTGACTCTGCAGATTGCCGGCCTCGCCGATGGCGCTGTGGCGACTGTCCGACGCGACCTCGGGAACGACGCATTCATTCTGTTCCACCTCGCCAGCGAGGGGCGGCTGATCGCCGCAAGCGGCATTGGCCCCGGGAGTGCGGTCGCCCGCGACATTCGCCTTGCGGAAATGCTCATCGCCGCAGGTAGCCGCCCGGACCCAGCAGCACTTGCCTCGCCCGAGACCAAGCTCAAGAAACTCTTGGCGGCCTGAGCGCCGCCAGAGCTCGCCATTCAACTTTGCAAATACCGGAGATTTCGATGAAACACCGCCGCCCGACCGTCGCCGATCTGTTGTCTATAAAGGGTAAGAGGCAACTCACCATGCTGCGCGTTGTCACACTCGAGGAAGCGGAAGCGGCCGAAAAGGCCGGCATCGACCTTGTCTCCGTTCCACCGCAACTGCTTGGCCCCGCCTTCCGCGAGGTGGCCCCATCCGTCTTCGCCTTTCCCGGGCTCGACGATTTCGTAACGACCGAAGATTATCTTCGCGCCGCCTTCCAGGCGATGCGTGCCGACGGCGACGCCGTCTATTGCGCCGCGGGGCTTTCGACAGTCCGACGGCTGCGCGAGGAGGGGATTCCGGTCTGCGGGCATGTCGGGCTGATCCCGTCGAAAGCCACCTGGACCGGCGGCTTCCGTGCCGTCGGCAAGAGTGCCGCGAGTGCGCTCGAGGTTTGGCGCCAGGTGAAGGCGCTCGAGGAGGCCGGCGCGTTTGCCGCCGAGATCGAGGTCGTGCCCGCCGAGGTCGCCTCGGCGATCTCCAAGCGCACGTCACTCCTGATGCTGTCCATGGGTGCCGGCACCGGATGCGACGCCCAGTACCTCTTTGCCGAGGACGTGCTCGGGCAAAACCGTGGCCACTATCCGCGCCATGCCAAGGTCTATCGCAACTTTGCCGCCGGGTTCGATCGGCTGCAGCAGGAGCGCATCGCAGCCTTCCGTGAATATGTCGAGGACGTGCGGTCCGGCGCCTATCCGGAAAAGGTACACCTCGTCGGCATAGCGCCGGAGGAGCTTGAGGGTTTTCTGAGTAGGATCGACGCACAGGATCAGACCGTTTCTCGCGCAGGATAACAACGGCTCGGCACTCCGGGACGGCAGAGCAAGGACAAACCATGCACACTTACGTTTTGACGGTCACCTGCAAATCTACCCGCGGCATTGTCGCGGCGCTTTCCGGCTATCTCGCTGAACAGAGCTGCAACATCATCGACAGTTCGCAGTTCGATGATCTCCAAACCGGCCTGTTCTTCATGCGCATTAGCTTCATCTCGGAGGAAGGCGTTGGCCGCTCCGCGATTGAGGAAGGGCTGAAGCCGATTGCCGCGAAATTCGCGATGGAAACGGCGCTCCACGACCAGTCAGAGCGCACCAAGGTGCTCTTGATGGTATCGCGCTTCGGCCATTGCCTGAACGACCTGCTCTATCGCTGGAAGATCGGCGCGCTGCCGATCGAGATCGTCGGCGTCGTCTCCAACCACTTCGACTACCAGAAGGTCGTCGTCAATCACGATATCCCCTTCCACCACATTCCGGTCACCAAGGCCAACAAACCGCAGGCCGAAGCCCGGATCATGGACGTGGTCGAGCAGACCGGCACGGAGCTGATCGTGCTTGCCCGCTACATGCAGATCCTGTCGGACCAGATGTGCAGCACGATGTCCGGCCAGATCATCAACATCCACCACTCCTTCCTGCCGTCCTTCAAGGGCGCCAACCCATACAAGCAGGCCTATGAGCGCGGTGTGAAGCTGATCGGCGCGACGGCGCACTATGTTACCGCGGATCTCGACGAAGGCCCGATCATCGAGCAGGACATCGCCCGCATCACCCATGCGCAGTCGGCTGAGGACTATGTCTCGATCGGCCGAGACGTCGAAAGCCAGGTGCTGGCCCGTGCCGTGCACGCGCATATCCACCACCGCACCTTCATCAACGGCAACCGCACCGTCGTCTTCCCGGCAAGCCCGGGGAGTTACGCGTCGGAAAGGATGGGGTGAGGCATGGCCCAAATTTTATACGGAAAACCGATCGCAACCGCTGTTATCAATGCTGTAAAGGCAGGCGCTGCTTCGCTCCAAGAGACCACCGGCATCGAAACGGGTCTCGCAGTCATTATGGTTGGGGATGACCCAGCAAGTCACACCTATGTCAATGCGAAAAGCAAGATGGCCAAGCAGTGTGGCTTCCGATCTGTGCAACATATCCTGTCCATCGAAACTTCGCAGGAAGAGCTCTTGGCGCGCGTGGCGTCGCTCAATGCGGACAAGACGATTCACGGAATTCTCGTTCAGCTCCCATTGCCGAAGCATCTCGACGCAGAATCAATCATCCAGGCGATCCACCCGGAGAAGGACGTAGATGGTCTTCATGTCGTGAACGCTGGAAAGGTAGCGATCGGCGATCTCAAAACGGGTCTGGTCTCTTGCACACCAGCTGGCGTTATGGTGCTCATTCGGCACGTCCACGGAGACGATCTTTCCGGCCTTAATGCTGTTGTAATCGGTCGGTCGAACCTTTTTGGAAAGCCGATGGCGCAACTGTTGCTCAACGCGAACGCCACCGTGACAATCGCCCACTCCCGTACGAGGGATCTGCCGGAGATATGCCGGAAGGCAGATATTCTGGTCGCGGCGGTCGGTCGCCCCGAGATGGTTCAGGGCGACTGGCTGAAGCCCGGCGCTACGGTAATCGATGTTGGCATCAACCGGATCCCTGCGCCCGAGAAAGGCGAAGGCAAGACGCGGCTTATCGGTGATGTTGCTTTCAAGGAAGCTGAGCAGGTCGCTGCCGCCATCACGCCCGTTCCGGAAGGTGTCGGCCCCATGACAATCGCGATGCTCATGGCCAACACCCTAAAGGCCGCTCAAAATTCAATCGATGCTTCCTGTCCTGAGAGTGGCATGGACCTGTCGCAACAACGTCAACAAGGACATGGTTGCAGTCGAGGAAATCTTCCGCCTGCAGAACATGGATCAGGTCAAGGCGGACGAGAAGGCGTTTCTGGCGTAGCGACGGACAAGTGATTCAATAACAGCGAAGCCCCCCTGCAGAAATTGACAAGGGGAGGTGACGAAATGCGAGCGAGTACGGACATTCGTCGCAATCGACAATGGTTCGCCCCACCACCGATGAGATCGGCGCGCGGGCGAAAGTTTAGGATGTCGCACTGCACTTAATCGTAAGAATGCGGCCGTTCACGCTTGACCGCTGCACTTAATTTGAGAATGACGTCGCTTGGATTCTCAAATTAACTGCAATATTGAGACTTCAGACGCTGCGCGGCTCGTGAGGCTATCTAACTGAAATTAATGGAATATTCTGAAGAGAGTGACGCCTAGGCGCCCACACCTGTCAGCAACGAGCAAGAGCCAACGTTGTGTGGATCGTTTCTCAAATTAACTGCAGTGGTCGGCACCGAATTCTCAAATAAACTGCACGTTATCAAATTAAGTGCAAAGCTAACTCATTGAAATCACTGACTCGGCATTCTTATAATTAACTGCAGCGCGACAATAGGGGCCGCAGAAATAGACCGGCCTTGTGATTGCGAAGGGTTTCGGGCGGGATGGAATCAACTAGATCAGTGAGGCTGGACGCGAGGAGGGTGTGACGGTCGATGTGATCAGCTCCTATCGGCGCCCGCCTCGACCGACAGGCGACGTGCTTCTACACGAGACCTTTGCTACGTTCACTGGACACGGGTGCCGACGACTAACCCTCCACCCTGCCGCTCTCGATATAGGTGGCGCCGCCGACCTGAACACGGCGAAGAACCTGGCGGAATCCGCCGAGCTTAGCTTCGAAGACTTCATTCCGGACGTCTGCAGTCGCCTGCGCTGTCTGTAGGAGCACCTCGTGAAGGACGCGGCCGGTCATTGTGTTCGGCTCGGCAATCCCGAGAAGGTGGAGAATGGTCGGAGCAAAATCGCAGATGCCAGAGGGAATTGTGGAGACGGAACCGGGCCCGACAAATGCCGAGCCGGCGACTATGCCGACTGCGGCGAGTTCCTTCGGATGCAGTCCGCCATGGACGCCCAGCCCGGTGCGGCGATCATTGTCATAGAACGTTCCGCCGATGAGGCCAAACGGATCGACGCCGTCATCGGCCCGGAAGGAAAAGGAGACGTCCGGGGCACGAGGATGATCAGCAAAGACCAGATGGCTGCCAAGGCTGCCGGGCGCAATGCCCTCAGTTTCGTTCTTTGCACGTGTGAACACCGGTCCACACCACGGCTCGCTCGTAATCATTGCCACCAACCGCGCGATCTGTTCGGTGCTGGGGTCCGCGAGATAAAGCGCGCCGACCTGACCAGGGACGACAACGACATCGGCATCCGGTGCGGGTGCGGTACCAGGTCGGAAGCCGGCATCACGCAGACTGTCGATCACCGAAACACGTGTTTGACCCGTGACGTGACCATGGTCCGAGATCGCGATGATCTGCACGCCTTCGGTGCGCCCTTCCGCCTCCCACCAGTCAAGCACACGCCCGAACTGTCGGTCGCAATCGGCGATAATGCCACGCGTCGCCTCGGCGCCGGTGCCATGAAAGTGCGAGGTGATGTCGGGTTCGCCATAGGAAAGAACCGTGACGTCCGGTCGGTATTTCGGCCAGACCACCTCAAGAAAGGCCGAGGTGATCCAGTCCTGCCCGGCCGTGTCAGGCTCGGTCCCGGGCGGCGCTGGCTGTAGCGGCCCAACAACGGCTTCAGCTTCCGCCAATGCATCGTTGGGCGTGCAGGCCTCCTGAAAATGTCCGGAAAGTCGAACATGCCCGAAATCCTCCGCCTTGTGATGGAAGAAGCGTGTCGTGCCAGGTGTGTTGGTGGCCAACACGGCCATGCTGCGCCCAGTTGCAGCGAGGATCTCGCCGAGCGCCGGCACAGACAGCAGTCGTCCACCGCTTTCCAGGTCGAGCTTTCGCAGGAGCACGGCGTCTGACGTATCGATGTAGCGCGGCGGTTTAACAGACCGGTCGACATACTGGTTTCCCACCATGCCATGGCGCCCTGTCGTGGCACCGGTAACAAGACTAGGGAAGGCTGAGCGGGTTTCGCTGGGGTAGATCGTCCGATGCTCCGACAGCGTAACGCCCAGGGACTGCAAGCGGCAGAGGTTCGGCGTCAAGTCGGAAGAGACGAGGTCGGGGCGAAGGCCGTCGAAGCTGATGATGAGAAATCGCATATTGTCCTAACTCTTGTTGCCGAGGTGGTTGCGTAGGAATGCGTCAGTCGCATATCGCCAGTTCGCGCGACAATGTCCAACCAGCGTCCACTGATCGCGCGCCGACAGTAAACTGATCTTCGAGCATGAATGCGCCGAGGCCTCGGATATACCAGGGCAACTCATAGGCGAGGACCATGCCAGGTTCGATCTCCGTTGTTTCATCCGCCGCGATGAACGGCCATTCCTCGACAAACACCGAAGCCCCGAGGCCGTGGCCAAAATGGCCGCGGCAGTACATGTCAAAGCCCTGAGCATGCATGGTCTTCATTGCCGTTGCATGGACCTCACGCAACGGCACGCCGGGACGGAGGCGTTCCAAGCCGGCTTCAAAGGCGTTGCGCAGAGCGCCGTAGATTGCCTGCTGATCAGCGCTTGGCCAACCAAGCACGGCGGTGCGCGCGCAATCAGAGGTGTAACCGTCAACGACGCAGCCAAGATCAAGACGGATAACGTCTCCGCGTTCGGCTGGACGACCTTTGCCGGTCGCGCCAGGTCCGATCGTGATGCCGCCGTTCGCCAGGACCGGGCCGTTATATCCGAGTTCGGCTGCGCATTGCGCAGAGGCCGTCCGGAAAACCGAAAGCAGTTCGTCCGCGGTACAGCCGGGCCGGATGTGGGCGATGGCAGCTGCCGTGCCAGCCTCGGCAGATTGGCCAGCGAGTTTCAGCCGCTCGATTTCGGCGATGGACTTGATCATTCGCAGGCGACTGACGAGTTTCGAGGCATCCGACCAGCGAACATTGGGGCAGCTTTCATTGAAGCAGGCCTGATCTGCAACCGGCAGGAAGGCGTGCTCGGTACCGAGCCGCGCAGTTGAAAGCCCGCGGCGAGCCAGGGTCCCCGCAAGCAGCGCAAATGTCTGTCTGCGGTCAAAGTTTGCTGGTCTTTGATGCACTTGCTCTGGCGGGCGAGCGGCCGAGAGCCGCTCCGTGAGTTGCCCATTCGGGACCTTACTGATGTCGATCAGATCGACCCAGACCGGAAAGGTGATGATGTCGTCAATTCCGGAAGCGGTTCGAAACTCTTCAGCGTAGAAATCGCCGACAATAGCCGTGAGGGGCTCTCTCGAATCCGCAGGCACGATCACGAAGACAGCGCCTGCCCGTCGCCAGCCGGCAGCGCCGCCTGGACGTGCTCCCGTGCCATAAATGATCGACTCGGGTTGGATCAGCACGATTCCGTCCAGCCCTTCCTGCTCCATGAGGATCTGGGCACGCTGGCGATTGAGTGGGCGGAGAAAGGCCATGGGATGTTCCTGTTCGAGAAAATGGTCTAAATCGGCGCCGCCGAGACCTGGGCCGCCGCAGCTGAGGCGGAAAATCGCGTCGGTCTGTAAGCTTCGAAGTCCGCTGACGTTCTGCCGTGCAGGATTTCCTCCACCGCGGCACGACCGATCAGCGGACTCAGGGAAATTCCGGAATGCAGGACCGCCAGATGGTAGCCAGCAACACCTGGCAGAGGGCCAAAGACGGGCTTTCCGTCGGTAGGATAAGGTCTGACGGTGATCCTCACCGAGGCGATCTTGACGTCCCGCACGGTCGGAAGAACGGTTTGCACCAGTCTTGCGATTTCCTCAGCGCCTTCCTTCCCCGCATCCGGCGCGTGGATATCATTGAGCGTCTGATCAGCGGACTTTGCGTGTAAAAGCAGACGGCCCGCACCCTCCGGCTTGATATAGATATTCGGCGCCTTGATGACCCTGCTGATATTGTTGCGGGTCACGTCTGTGGTCACGGTCATTCCCGGTCGCCAATCCAGCGGGACGGAATATCCGAGGCGAATTCCAATGGCGTTGGACGCGCGGCCCGCGCAATTGATGACATAGTCGGCTTCCATTTCGCGTCCGTCACCAAGCCTTACACCTGCGACCCGACCCGAACGTTCCAGGAGATCTGCGACTCGGGCTTCGACAAGGGTCGTCCCGCGGCGCTCCGCTTCCCGCATAAGCACGTGGCGGTACACGACGGTATCGACAGCGCCATCCGTCGGATAATATACGGCTTCACAGCCTTCCAAACTCGATCGGGAAACATCCGGCTCCAGGGCAAGCACGTCGTCGGCACTTAACAACTCGATCGGATGGCCATAGGAACGCAGCCGATCGAGCCGCGCGGCATGGTTCTTTGCTTTCTCGGTATTCGCTGGCCACCACTCGAGGGCGCCCGTAAGCCTTAGCCAGTTCGCATGGCCGATCTCGTCGCCGAGTTCACGATGAGCCGAGTTTCCACGCATCAGGAGGCGGTAGTAATCCTCTGGATTTTTGTCGTGGCAATTCAGCCAGGCAAAGCTGGCTAAGGTCGCTCCACCTCTCAACCCCTCGGGATCGACGACCGTAACGCTCGCACCCTCTTTGGCCAGGTGATAGGCAACAGAGCAACCGATTGCGCCCGCTCCGATAACAATTATTCTCATTTATAAACCCTGCGATCTGTTTGATCCTCTTGCCGCTGATACGGCTGCAGCCTCCGCTGCGTTCCCGCATCACTGCAGTCCCTTGTCCAGCCGGTCGCGCAGCCAGTCGCCCAACAAACTGATCGAGAGCGTTGTCGTGACGATCAGCACAGCAGGCGCAAACATGATCCAGGGCGCACGGGTCATATACTCCCGGCCATAGCCGACCATATTGCCGAGGCTCGTCAGCGGGGGCTGAACGCCAAGGCCCAGGAAGGACAGGCTGCTTTCCATGAGGATGATCTCCGGGAAGCTGAGCGTCATGGAAACAATGAGCGTCGATGAGATATTCGGGAGGATATGCCGCAAATATACCCGCGTCGGGCTCGCACCCAATTGACGAACAGCGCCGGCATAGCCTTGCGCACTGGCTGAGATCGCAAGCCCGCGAGAGATACGGGCATAACGCTCCCAGCCGTAAAGCCCCATCAGTCCGATGAATAACGGCAAAGCGTTGCCGAAAAACGCAAGCACCGACAGGGAGAGGATGAGGAACGGCATGGCCGCCTGGAAGTCGGCGAGCATCAGGATGAATTGCTCGACGCGACCACGAAAGTGGGCCGCCGCAAAACCCATCGTCGTGCCAAAGCAAGCCGAAATCAGCGTCGCCCCCAGTGCGACCAGAACCGAGATACGAACGGACACGATCAATCGCGACAGAATATCGCGTCCCAGTTCGTCCGTTCCGAGCAGATGCTGCGGGTGGAATGGCGAGGCCAGCCGGTTCGGCAGATCAAGAGCGGTGTATTGGTATGGGGTGATTTGATCGGCGAGCAGCGCTACGGCGACGATAAGAACAATCCAGAGCAAGCTAGCGATGACGGATAATGGGATCCGACGGTGTTTAGTGTTCTTCCGCTTGCCAGCTGCTGTTTCGGTCACTTTTTCCATCATGTTCATGTCTCAGTGTCCTCCGGTCGAGTTGGCTTCGGCCAGGCGCGGATCGAGAAAGCCGTAGAGAAAGTCCACGACGAGATTGGAAAGCACCATTGCGACAGCGACCAGCAGGAGAATGCATTGCACGACCGCTAAGTCCCGCGCTGTCACCGATACGACCAGCAGATTGCCAAGACCCGGCCAGGAGAACACGCTCTCGACCACGACCGCACCCGCGATCAGGTTGCCAACCATAAAGCCGACAATCGTAACAGTTGGAATTGCGGCGTTCGGTAGCGCGTGACCACGTACAACCGCAGCCCAGGGGATTCCCTTGGCACTGGCAGTGCGGATGTAGGGTTGCCCCAGCACTTCCAGCATCGCGCTTCGCACGAAGCGGGCGAGTACGGCGGCGCCGCCAACGCCGAGAGTGATAATCGGCAGGATGAGATGCAGTAGACTGCCCGTGCCGCCGGTCGGCAGCCAGGCAAACCAGATTGACAGAACTTGAACCAGGACGAGTCCGAGGATAAAGCTTGGCACGGTGTAGCCGGCGACCGCCGTGACCATGACGGCGCGGTCGATGGCGCTGTCCCGGTGCAAAGCGGCATAGATACCCGCTGGAATGCCGATCGCCAATTTCATCAGAAGTGCAGGCAGGGTCAGCATGAGCGTTGCCGGGATACGTCCCAGGACAAGGTCAAGTGCAGGCCCGCCGCCACGCATCGAGCGGCCGAACTCGCCCTGAAAAATCGCTGCGAAGTAGTGGAGATATTGCATCCAGAGAGGCTGATCGAGACCCCACTCCCGGCGAAAGGCGGCCATGGCCTCGGGCGAGGCATCGTCGCCCATGATACTGCGGGCTGGATCTCCGGAAAGCCTGAGCACGATGAAGGCAAATGTGACCACCAGCGCGATTGTCAGAACGGCACGGAGGATACGGATAGCAGCGAACCGAAGCATTAGATTCCAACCTCCTTGGTCGGTTGGGCGGCATCGACGGCATGACAGGCGACGGAGCGTCCGTCCGGCAGCGTTGAGGATGTGGGGGAGAGGCTCATGCACTCCGGCCGCACAGCGGGACAGCGAGGGTGGAACGCGCAGCCGCTCGGACGGGCCGCAGGATTGGGTGGTTCGCCTTTGAGGATGATGCGCTCACGCGTGCGCCGGCCTGCAACAGGGACTGCCGACACTAGAGCCTTGGTGTAAGGGTGAGTAGGGTTCGAGAGCACAAGATTTGTCTCGCCATATTCGACGATGCGACCCAGATACATCACAGCAATACGCTGACTGATCTGGCGAACCACTTTCAAGTCGTGACTGATAAACAGAAGACTGAGACGCAGGTCCTTTTGGAGGTCCATGAGAAGGTTCACCACCTGGGCCTGGATCGATACGTCGAGAGCCGAGACCGGCTCGTCGCAGACCAGCAACGCCGGTTGCATGATCAGCGCCCGGGCGAGAACAGCCCGCTGACGCTGCCCACCCGACAACTGATGCGGCAGACTTGCGGCATGACTGGTATTCAGGCCGACGGCGTCGAGCATCGCCAGCGCCTTGTTGTTGCGCTCCGACGCAGATCCGATGTCGTGAATGTCGAGAGGTTCGCGGACCTGATCGAGGATGGACAGCCGGCGGTCCAGCGCGGCGAGTGGATCCTGGTAGATCATCTGCATTTGCGTGCGCATGCGGCGCCAGGCTGGTGTATCGGTGGTCGGCAGTTCAGACCCGCGGAAGAGCACATATCCGCTGTTCGGCCGTTCAAGACCAAGCGTGATCCGTCCTGTCGTTGATTTTCCCGAACCGGATTCGCCGACGAGCGCCAGCGTCTGCCCCTGTTGCAGCGACAGCGACACCTCATCGACGGCATGGACAGGCACCTTTCTTGCGAAGAGACCCTGCCGCGTCGAATAGCTTCGGGAAATGCCGTGCAGTTCAAGAATGTTTTCAGTCATGCCAGCACGCTTTTGTTGACTTTCGGGGATTGCTGGGCCTCTGTGGCGGCCCCTGCAACGCAGGCGGAGAAATGGCCGGCATCGGTTTGCGTGAGCGGTGGAACAGCTTCTTCACAAACCGCCAGACGTTGCGGACAGCGGGGCGCAAACGGGCATCCCCGAGGCATGTTTGCCGGCTCCGGCACCTGTCCTTCGATGGGTATGAGCCGATGCAACGCACCTTCGAAAGGCGGTAAGGCTGCAAGGAGACCTTTCGTATAGGGGTGCTGCGGACTCGCAAAGATGGAGTCTGGCGGCGCCGTCTCGACGACGCGGCCGCCATACATCACCATGATGCGTTCGCAGGTCTCGGAAACGATGCCGAGATCGTGGCTGATGAGGACAAGAGCCATGCCCGTCTCGCGACGAATGGTGGTCAGGAGATCCAGTATCTGAGCCTGGATCGTAGCGTCGAGCGCGGTTGTCGGCTCGTCGGCAACCAGGACGTCCGGTTTTCCGGCGAGCGCCATGGCAATCATGACCCGCTGGTTCTGGCCGCCAGACAGCTCATGGGGATAGGCGTCGAGCCGGCGCGCCGCGTCCGGCAGGCCCACGAGGTCAAATAGACGTTTCGTTTCCGCCCGAATGCTCGATCCCGACACCCCCTGATGTCGCGCGAGAACTTCGCCAACCTGTCGGCCAATCCGGATGACAGGATTGAGCGCGCTCGACGGATCCTGAAAGATCATCGCCACGCGCCCGCCCCTGATCCGGTCGAGCCGCGTGGCTGCTGCGCCCAGCATTTCCTCCCCGTCCAGACGGACGCTTCCTGACACGGTGGCCGTGCGCGGCAGCAGCCCGAGGGCGGCAAGCCAGGTGACGGACTTGCCGCTCCCTGACTCGCCCACAATACCAAGTGACTCGCCCCGTGAAAGCGTGAGGTCGATCCCCCGAATGACCCGCACACCGCTGAAGTCGACGGCCAGGCCCTCGATCGTAAGCAATGCTCCCGACGACGAAGTCGCGGGGAACGCGGATGCTGGTGCGGTACCGACGAGATGTTGCACCGCCGTTCCTCCTAGCGTGGTCATCAGTTCTGCGTATAGGCAGCGTTGAAAGGACCGAAGTTCAGGTCGAGTGTCTGACCCGGGCCCCAGGCGATGTCCTTGCGCTTGCCGTAGAACTGACCTGAACCGTGCAGAATGACGCAGGGTGGGTTGCCGTGATCGATAGTTTCCAGCATCCTGCGGATGATCGCGCGCCGGTCGGCCGGCTCCACCGTTGATTTGAGTTTCTCGCCAAGAGCGAAAAACTCCTTGTCTTGCCAGATGCCCAGCTTGGGAAGCTCGCCGTTTGGACCCAAAAGTCGCCACGCGTGGGCGAGCAAGTCCGGGAAAATAGCCGTAGTCGAATTGTCATAGATCGCGTTGATCGGCTTCTTTTCAATCTGGGCGAAATTCTCCATCATCTGGATTTCGACATTGAGGCCCACCGCCCGCCACATCTCGACCATGATCTGCGCGCTTGCGACCTGATTGGGATAATAGTTGTTCAGAAGCTTGTAGGCGATCGTCTCGCCCTTGTAGCCGCTTTCGGTGAGGAGTTTGCTTGCCAAATCGGGATCGTAGGCGAGAGCGGGAAAGTCCTCAATGTACCCCTCTCCGAAGCTGGGGAACTGGAAGCCGTTCGGGATCGGCACCCGGCTCTGCCACAGTGCTTCGACCAACGCCTTGCGGTCGAGCGCCAGGCTAAGCGCTCGCCGCACGCCAACCTGAGAGAGAACGGGTCCCGTCGTATCGATCGCTAGGCAGCGTATGTTTTGGACCGCACCACCAGCGACTTCGAGCCCAGACTGTCTTTCGATCTCAGCGAACAAATCCGGTGAAAGATCGGTGATGAAATCGACTTCCCCGGCGGCAAGCGCGTTCATCCGCGAAGCAAGCTCCGGAATGATCCGGTATTCGATACCCGCGTATGGCGGCTCTCCGCCCCAGTACGCATCGAAGGCGGCCAGGACGACGTTCACGTCAAGCGTCTGACTGACGATCCGATATGGACCCGTACCGACGGGCGCTTGGATCCACTTGTCCCAGGATCCGGCTGCGTCGAAAGCGTGGCTGCTGACGATTTCCGATGCCCAGGAAGCAAGACGCTTTTCCAGGAGCGAATCATCGCCCTTGGCGCGCACGATGACGGTGTGGTCGTCGACGATCTCAACGCGATCAACGGTATCGAGCGTCTGCATGGCGACGGTCTTGCCGGCCTTGCCGGGGCCAAGCAGATGGTCTGGGCTGAGTGAAAACGCGACGTCGCGGGAGGTGAAAGGACTTCCGTCATGAAAGGTCACGCCTTTGCGGAGGAAAAGGCGCAGCGCCGTCGCGTCCACTCGCTCCCAGCGCTCGGCGAGCGCCGGACGCAATGCCATTTTTTCTGTCTGATCAAAGCCAATAAGCGTATCGAACATCTGCGGGACGACGCGTCGCGTGGCTGTACTGTTGTCGAGGGCTGGGTCAAGGGCCGCTGGGAAGCGGGACATACCCACCTTGAGCGTGCGCCGATCGTTCCCCTGTGCTGCGGCGAAACGCAGTCCGGTCACGGATATCAAACCGCCTGCCGCAGCGGCAGCCAGTATATTGCGCCTTGTAAATGTCAGATCACGCATGTTGTCCATTCCCATCTGAGTTTTTGCCGCACAAAGCTTGGCATCTTGTTAAGGGCGCTCTGGGCACTTCAATGAGGTGCACCGGTGTTCGGTCGGGACCATCCGCCGGTTTTGTTACGGAGCGATGACAATCATCGAATAATGCGATAGCAAACCTGCGTATCTGGATGGGTTCGAACCATGTTTAGGAGAGACAGGCTTGGCCGACGAAAAGGATCTTTCACTCAATGCGGTGCGGGCGTTTGTACAGGTCGCACGAGACAACAGTGTCACGCGGGCTTCGAAGACACTCGGCATTACCCAGAGCTCCGTCAGCCGCCGTCTTGCGGTGCTGGAGGAGTATTTTGGGGCAAAGCTGATCGAGCGGCGCGGCCGCCAGAGCCAGTTGACGGATTTCGGGCGACTGTTCGCCGATGCCGTCGCCGCACCGCTTGATACCATTCTCTTCACCGCAAAGTGGATGCGTCGCAGCGACAGGACGGACGCCAATCGTCTCGTGGTGCGGACGTCGCTTTCCACCTTCGCCTATACGGTTCCGATCCCCAATTTGCGCGAGTTCTCCTCATCAGTACCTTGTCCGCACCCGCTTCGACCGACAGGTTCGACGTACTGTTGCCCCGAGACCTGATGTTGACCGAGCCAGCCCCATTATGCGCAGCGGTTGCCGGACTGGACTTCTGCCGTTCAAGGCGTGGCCGCCTATCTTGATGGTCAACCACGCCATGGCGGTAAGGTCGGCGTTCTCGGAATCTCCCTTGGCGCGCAAATCGCTTCGGCCGCCTCGGTCGGGCGCGCCGATATTGACGCTCTGGTGCAAATCGATGGCGGTTTCCCGAATGGCTATTCGCAGCCTGTCCGCTCATTGCCGCCCCTGCATTTGATTTGGGGCAGCACCGACCGGACCTTGCCGATAAAGACGGGTTTACTATGTTACACGTCGCGGGCTCAGAATGGGCACCTTCAGATTATCAGGAAACTGGTTGCTGCCGGCGCAGAGGTCAACGCGATAGATCGTTACGGAAACGGACCGCTATGGACTGCAAGCAGGCAGGCGAGCTTGGCTATTGCGACAGAGCCAGTATTCGAAATTGTAGAGCTGCTTTTGAGAAGTGGGATGCCCGGTGCTACCAGCCGTGATCACCGCGCTCCAGGAAAGAAGTTGAGCGATTGGCGGCTCGGATGAACCATGCAGGTCTGCCCCACGAGTGCGGAAAGGTTGCTGTAATTTTTTAACGCAAGCCATCGATACAGCAACCTTCACCAGCTCATGGCCCAGACAAGTCAGGCTGCTTTTAGAACGGTAGCGACCCCTTCCAAAGCTGTGGTCAATTCCTCGCGGTTGCTGGGGCTGCCAAGAACGATTCGTATTGCAGGCGAGGCCTGCTCGTTCGACACTGCAAACATTTCCCCACTTCGGAGGACGACCCCTTGCTGATTGCAGGCACTGATGAACCCTTCCTGTGTGAGGCCAGCAGGCAGATCGAGCCACAAATGCAGCGCTTCTGGTTTGGCCAGGTAGCTTGCGCCGTCTAGGATCGATCGCGCGATCGTCTGACGGGCCGCAGCTTCTTCTCTCACGGCGTCAAGAATGCGCTTACCAACACCATTGCCGATCCAGTGCTCAACGATGGCAGCCGAAACTGGTGAGACGAACCAGGTGGAGGTGGTGTTGAAGGGCTGAAAGGCCCTTGCGCAGGCTGCGGCGTCGGGTGCTACGAGATAGCCGATACGGAGGCCGGGCGCGATGCACTTTGCAAGTCCCGTTGCATGCCATGTAACGTCAGGAGCCAAGGCCGCGATTGGCGGCGGAGCATCCTTTGGCAAGAGGCCGTACACGTCATCTTCGATGATGATCACACCGTGTCTGCGCGCTATTTCAGCTAATGCCAACCTGCGCTCGCGCGACATTATGATAGTTGTGGGGTTGTGAAGCGTGGGCGACAGGAAAAGAGCTTTTGGCTTATCGGTTTTGCATACGGCTTCGAACGCCTCTGGCAAAGCGCCGTCATCGTCCATCTCGATCGCGCGCACGTCAATGCCCAAAAAGGTAGCGAGACGACGAAAGCCGTAGTAGCTAAGACGCTCCGTGAGCAACAGTCCGCCTCGGCCCACCATCGTCGCCAACGTTATAAACAAGGCGTTCTGAGTGCCGTTCGTAACAATGATGCGATCCGGATCCAGATGTTCACCAAACCGCTGCTTCAGCCAGAGACTGCCGGCGCGCCGATCTTCCATCGAACCGTTAAATTTGTGTGTTCGCATTAAGGTCGGTAAGTCGCTTCGCCTCGAGAGTTCGACGAAAGCTTTGGAAAACTCCTCGCCGACCCATGAAGGTGTGGGCGGCGTTGTACGTATCAGGCTGATGGGTTCTCGTGACATTGAATTGTCCTTACGTGAAAAGAGGCCTGCGGCCCGAATGGCCGCAACCGTGTCGAGCAACAGATCACTCCTTAGGAAGGAGTGCTTCGACTTCGCTCGCCATCTGCAGCATGGCATCCTCTGGTGAGCGCTTAAGCGTGATGACCGCTTGCAACTGATCCTTGATGGCTTTGGTGATCTTGGTAGAATTCTCACCAGGGAAAGAGAAAAAACCGCTGAGCTGAGCAAGCTGAGAGACCGGAATTCGGAGGTTAGGATTGTCCCTGTAGTAGTTTCCCAGTAGTTCCGCATCCTGCACGGCCCGTTCGTTCACCGGGATATACGAAGCAGCTTTCACCATGGCCGTCTGCGATTCTGGGTTGGTCGCATATTTGATGAACTCCCAGGCGAGCTTCTGCTTGGACGCATTTTTGGTATGAATCATGATGGCGTTTCCTCCTGCCGGCAGCGTGCCGTTCTCGGAGGGGACCGGAAATTGGGAAACGATGAGCGGAAACCGACCCGCCGCTTGCTCGGTATAGCTTGTGATGTCTGAGCTGGAGGTTACAAAAATGCCGATGGAGCCGGCGGCAAAAGCCTGCTTTGCCTGATCGCGGCTCATATCTTTCATGCCTGCTTCGCCAATCGCCTTCAACAGCTTCAGGGCGTCCATGCCTTCCCTACCGTTGAAGGCAATCTTCTTCATATCCGGCGTCATCATTCCGCCACCAGCGGCCTGAATCAGAGAGAGAAAGGTCCAGTTGCCAGTGGGGGCGTAGTCAAAGTAGATCCCGCCGCTGGGCGCCTGAATTTTCTTGGCGAGTTCAAGAATGCCATCCCAGGTCTTCGGAAGGTTCTGCGGATCACCTCCGGCAGCCTTCACAAGATCGCCGTTAAAATAGACCGTCGGGATAGAGATAGCGAAAGGAATGCCGTACGTCTTGCCATTCACTTGGCCAATTTTGGTAATCGAATTCGAATAACCGAAGTTCTTCCAATCTGACTCGGAGTTGATAAAATCATCGAGTGGAACGGCTAGACCACGGTCAACAAAAACCTGAAGAAAGCTTGTTCCTTGAAAAGCTACGTCAGGAACTCCGCCGGTTATCGCTGCCCGCAGCATAAGCTGCGTCATATCAGCATAACCTTTGACATCTGACAGGTGTATGGTCGTGCCAGGGTGGGCAGCCTCGAAGCCCTTAACGATCTCCTCCATTGGCTTCTTAAGAATATAAGCGTTGGAATATAGTACGTTTAAGTCTTCCGCCGAGGCGTATGTCGAGAAAAGAGCGGGAAGGGAAACGGCTAGTACTTTTAAGATATTAACGGACATTCGGGTTTCTCCGTATTTAGTGGGGCTGATACTAACAGTCGATTTTCCGACGCGGATAATCGACAGAAGCGGTTCGACAAATTGGCACCTGCAAGCTGCGCTTGCGACGTCACTTCAATGTATCGCAAGTGCTAGATTGCGCTCGGATGCACCCAGCCGCCGTCGAGGTAAAGGGCGTCGTTGACACTGGTGCGTTGCAGTTTTTGGGAATAGTTCTTGAGGCCGGTCTCAAAGATCTGGGGTGTGCGGACTATGGGTAATGAGCTACCAGAGCTACCTGTACGGGGTTCGCGCAGAACCTCAGACAAAACACTGCCAGTCATGGTGTTGGGAATGGCCATGCCGATGAGCGAAAGGATGGTCGGCGTGATGTCGCATATGCCGGAGGGGATGTCGGAGACATAACCGCCGTCGAGGAAGGCAGAGCCGGCCACAATACCGACCGAGGCAAGCTCCTTCGGATGCAGACCACCATGCACGCCGAGACCCGGGCGCCGGTCATTGTCGTAGAAGGTGCCGCCGACCAATCCGAATTCATCGACGCTGTCGTCGGCGCGGAAGCAGAAATATACATCCGGCGCGCGCGGATGGTCGGCAAAGACGAGATGGCTGGCGAAACTGCCGGGCGCTATGCCTTCGACCTCGTTCTTTCCAGTCGTAAAGATCGGCCCCACCCATGGCTGTTCGACCAGCGCTTCGACCAGCCGGGTAAGCTGCGTGGTCGAGCGGTCCGTGAGGTAGAGCGCCCCCACCTGTCCAGGCACAACGACAACATTGACTCCGCTTCCGGGTGCTGTGGCCGGGCTGAAGCCTGCGGTCGTTAGACTGTCGGCGACCGAGACACGTGTATGGGCGGTAATGTGACCGTGATCCGAAAGCACAATGATTTGGACCCCGGCGGCCCTCCCTTCGGCTTTCCACCAGTCGAGAATGCGGCCGAACTCAGCATCACAGTGGTCAATCACCTGCCGGGTCTTGGCCCCTCCCGTGCCGTTGAAGTGCGACGAGGTATCTGGCTCGCCATAAGACAGTACGGTGACGTCCGGGGCATGCTCCGGCCAGAGATAATCGAGGAAGATCGAGGTAATCAATGTCTGTGCTTCGATGTCCGGCTCGCCCTGCGGCGGCACCGGCGGCAAAGGTCCGAAGCGGCGGGTAATTTCCGTCAGCGTGCTTTCCGGGGTGCAGGCTTCCGGGAAATGCCCAGAAATGCGGATATGGCCGAATTCCTCCGCCTTGTGATGGAAAAAACGCGTGGTGCCCGGCGTATTTGTGGCAAGCACGGCCAGGCTTTTTCCCGCCCGTCCTAAGATTTCGCCCAGCGTCGGCGAACTCATCAGCTTGCCGCCGCTTTCGCGGTTCAGCCGGTCGAGCAGGACGGCGTCGGACGTGTCCACGTATCGTTGCGGGGTAGTTCCACGATCGACATATTTGTTGCCGACCATGCCGTGTTGGCTGGAAGTGGCGCCAGTGACAAGACTGGGGAAAGCAACGCGGGTTTCGCTCGGATAAACTGTCCGTTGTGCGGCAAGGCTTGTGCCAAGAGCCCTTAGTCGCGCAATGTTTGGAGTCTGGGCAGAATCAATGAGGTCAGGACGCAAGCCATCGAAGCTCACAACAAGAAATTTAACAATTGAGGGATACATTTCGGTGCCATCTTTCGCGGTCTAGTGGTCTAGACCACATCAATAGAGCGCCTATATGACATCTGTGTGACAGCGCAAAACTTGACATAGAAGTTTAATAAGGAAGACGGAATGCAGAACGATGGTATGAACCTCTGGCGGCAAATGGGGGAAACCCTAGCTAACGAAATAACCAACGGAGTGTGGACGCCAGGTTCTCGAATTCCCTCCGCCCCTGATCTGGCCATTCGGTTTGGTGTAAACCGACATACCGCGCTGCGAGCTTTGGCTCACCTTCAAGACGAGGGGCTCGTACGAATCGAACGCGGAAGAGGTGCGTTCGTTGTAGAAGACGTTATATCTTATCGCATGGGACCAAGAACCCGGTTTGAGGAAAACTTGGTCGGGCTAAATAGAGTTCCGAGCCGGAAACTGATATCATTGGGCGACCTTCCGGCGGATGAAGCGGTCGCGGCGGGGCTGGGCATACCAGTCGGCCAAACCGCTACACTGGCAAGGCTTCTAGGAGAGGCCAATGGCCTTCCCCTTAGCTATGGGAGCAATTACTTTCCCACGTCACGGCTTCCCGGAATTTCCGAGGTGTTTCGTTCGGCTCAGCAGGAAGAAAAAGAACGCCTTTCGATAACTGCTTGTCTGCACCAAGTCGGGATTACTGATTTTCAGCGAAAGATGATGCGTGTGCGCTCGCGCCAGCCAACCAACGATGAGGCGCGCTATCTGAGGATGCCGCCGAATGAAAGTGTGCTGGAGGTGATCGTGACTAATGTCGATTCAGATGGCATTCCAGTTATGTATGCCGCTACCTGCTTTTGCTCGAGCCGCGTCGAATTCGTCATGGACATGTGATTATCATTTCAAAGGTCAAACCGCGCGCCGCCAGTCATGGCGCTGCACTGCTCGAGCGTAGTACCCTGACTGCTCCAATCGAACGTGTTTCGTTCTCATCTATGTCGTGCCAGAGAAGATCGGTAACTCTGATTCGACAGTTAGTACCTCTGAGTGCAGCGACCGAATAGCTTCGGCGGTTTGTTGTTGAGATCAGAGGACGCTGCCCTAACCCTTAGCTTCCTAACCTTCTTCTGCTTGCGCTACGCCCAGCCAGGCTGCGCGGCAAGCGGCGGCAACACATGCCAACGCAACTTTTCTGATAGAACTACCCACTGACTTCTCCATTTTCGACGACTTTGCCTATCCCTGCGCTGCTATTCCGGGCCAGGGCGATAATCCCCACAGGCCTGGATCCGACTCAACACGGGATGCATGAGACGTGAGGCTATGACGAACGAGGCCGCCATAGTCCGTGCGGGTGAAGTAGTCGTAGCCCACTAGCACGCGATGCTAAGCAGTCTTGGATTGCTCCACAGTCCTCAGTGCAAATGCGGGGATCGGAGTTTCTCCTTCCAAAGCGAGGTGAAACACTGTGCGTTCTTGGGTAGACTCCCAACCTTCGCGATTATGAAGAACGGCTCTGTTGTCGAAAATTACAAAGTCATTGGCTTCCAAAGCGGCGTGCCACTGGTCCGATAAAGAAAACACAGCCGCCCATAAGCGCTCCAATAAGTTCCTACTTTTCTCGGAAGAATAACCTTCAATCAAAGCGTCACGGCGCCTCGGCAGATAAAGGAAAGGTCGATTTGTGGACGGATGCAAACGAACGAGGGGGTGTCTTGGACCATCGGCTCGCTTTGCATCGTCTACCGATGCACCAGTCATGAATGTATTAAAATCTTGCGATCGATTATGGACGCTGAACACAGCTCGAAGTGTTGAAATCTCTTTTTTCAAATCTGAGGGCAAACTTTCGTAGAGGGTGTAGGTGTTCATAAAGCCCGTACGTGGGGGATTGTCTGGCGCGTTGCGCGCGTACAAGACAGAATATGCGTTCGGTCTTTCGCGGTGAGATCCATCGGTGTGCCAAATTTGCGCCGCGGCACCTTTATCGCCAACAGGGCGACCATCGGAAGCCGTCGCGTTGGACAAAACTTTAAGTTCTGCTCGACCACTCGGCTGGACTGAATCCATCTCTCCGGTGTTTTTACGATCCGACAGGATTTTTCCGAAAAGGGTGGCGAAACCTACTATCTCGTCATCAGTGAGGGATGGCTGGCGGAAGCGTAGCACAAGGAATTGATCCAAGGCTTGTCTCAACGATTGCACTGTAGCGACATCTGGTGACTTCACCAAATGCGCTACCGAAATGCCCGTTACGTCAGCACCTAAGAAAGGCGACGCCGGGGCAATAGTAATAACATCATTTTCTAATGTGCTCATTTGTTTCTCCTGGGTTTTCAAGCGGGTTTGTGCGGTGCCGCGCCCACACTATAGTGGGATGTCGCGACACAGCGCCGTAAGTTAGCGCGCCTGTGATCAGCAGGGCGGCATGAGGCTTCCCATCACGACGATGCGGTCAGGGTCGATGGCTCTCCAAACCGCCGTTCGCGAAGTGAGCCTGAACGAGGTCGTCGTAGCTCCGATTGGAATTGTCGAGTTCGACCTTAATTCCGGGATGGGTCCTCTCGAACTCCTCGGCCAGTTCCACCCACATAGCGTTAAGATCGGAGGATGCAGCTGTTACCCTGATCTTTCCAACCTCGTCGGCCGATGCGATGTGAACCTACAGCGACAAGATCGCCGCGGCGACTGGTACTGCAAGGAACTTACGTCTTGATGTCCACATATGAAACTCCCTCATGTTATGGTTGAAACTCTCGCGGAACTGCCAGGAACTGGGCCCTGCGCAAGAGTGATCCGGTGGCTCGCTGTTAGTCTGTCAATAGACCGGTGTCCTCCACTCGGGGTGGTTCCGGTCTTTCCCGGTGACGAGCGAGAAATAGATTTCCTGCAATTTCGTGGTCAGAGAGCCAGGCTGACCATCGCCAACGGGAAGGCGATCGATGGTCGTGATCGGCGCAATCTCAGCGCCTGTGCCGCAGTGGAAGACCTCATCGGCAGCGATCAACTCGCTTCGATCGACATCCCGCTCCACCGTGGTGAGGTCCAAATACTCCTTGGCAATTTCGATGACGGTTTGGCGGGTAATCGACTCAAGGATATCGCTGGCCACATCTGGGGTGATGAGCCGGCCATCCTTGACGAGGAAGATGCATGTCGTCGGCCCTTCCGAAACCTTGCCACGCGAGTTCAGAAGAATTGGCAGATCGTAGCCATCCTGCTTCGCCTGGATCGAAGCCAGCCGGGAGTTATGGTAGTTGGCGTTACATTTGATCCTTGCCGGCATCACATTGTCGGGCATTCTGATCCACGAGCTTATCTGTGCGGAGGCGCCTTTCTTCACCTGGCTTGCCGATGGGCGCGGGATGGCTGTGATGGTCGTGCCGACCGGCCCGGTGGCGACCATATCGCCTTCATTCGTAAGGAAGGCCGAAACGCGCAAGTGCGCTGAGCACCGGATGTTGTTGGCCTTGCATAGGTCAAAGATCGCCTGTGTCAGTTCCTCCTCGCTCGGGCCAGGATCGAACCGCATCGCCTTCTGAGAGAAGGCGTAACGTTTGAAATGCTCTGCAAGCCTGAACAGGTAGAGCTGCTCATCCTCGTCATTCCAGTAGCCCCGGAGGCCTTCGAAGACTCCGATTCCGTATTTTCCGGCTAGCGAGAACGCGTGTAGTGTTGCATCGCTCCACGGAACGATCTTTCCATTGTGATAGACAAATTCTGGGGCTGCCATGTCCGCTCTCATTGTTTATTTGATTGAGGGGAAAGCCGAGGTCGGAGTACTGGGTGACGAACCTCGACTTTGACGTCGTGTTCAGGAGAAATAGGCCGCCGCAATCGCGTCCAGACCACGCTGAAGGTCGGAGCGTTCTCTTGCTTTACCTGTGCCAAATCTAATTCGATGCGGCGCCGAGCCGCCTGCGAGGAGGAAACTGCTCGCAGGGCCCACGTCCGCACCGCGGCGTTTGCAATCTTCGCCGAACCCCTGGAGATCCCTATTCGATGGGGCTTCCATCCAGACGTGCAAGCATTCGGGTGCAGTCCGGTAACTGGTGGCTTTCAGCGTTTCCGCAACCATGTTTTGCCGTGCGCGGGTTTCTTCGCGGACAGCTGCAATGATCCGGTCGGCACCGCCGTTGTGAACGAGTTCCGTCGCAACACCCGCATTGGCAGGCGCGATCATCCAATAGGTCATGCCGCTCCCGGGCCAGAACAACCGGGCCGGTTCAGTGGTCGTCGGCGTTACCAGATAGGCCGCCTTGAGGCCCGCGCCGATCGATTTGGCCGTGCCGAGCATATAATAGGTGATGTCGGGCGCCAAATCGGCGAGCGGTGACGGCACGCCCTCCGGCAGTAGCGAATAGATGTCGTCTTCGAAGATCGCAACACCATGTTTTCGCGCGATCTCGACGATCTCCTTGCGGCGCTCTAACCCCATCATGGCGGTTGTCGGATTTTGCAACGTAGGCAGAGTATAGAGCGCCCGCGGCTTGTGCTCCTTGCACACTTTTTCGAACGCGTCTGGTATGATCCCTTGATCATCCAGTTTGACGCCAACCAGATTAAAGCCCATTTGCTTGGCGAATTTTGCCATGGTGGGGTAGGTCAGTTCCTCGACCGCCAGAACGCCATTTGCTCCTACGAGAGAACCGCAAAGAACAGTTAAAATTGCTTGCGTCGAGTGGGACAGAACCACTCGCTCCGGATCGGGAGCCGCAGAAAGGCGCCGCGTCACGAACTGGGCGCCCGCTGCACGATCTTCCGGAAACCCCAGAAACTGGTGGACGCCAATCCAGTCCATCGGCTCCCTTGCTTCTAGGAGGCTCCGCATCGCCGCGCGATATTCATGGTCGAAGACTTCAGGAACACGCGGCGGGAGGTTGCCCGTCATCGGAACAGGAGGCAGTGATGAGCCGTCCGTTTTCTGTGTTTCGATTTGAGCGGTTGGTGTCGGAGCGTTCATGATGGCCTCGCGTTCTCTAATTTTGGTTGGCTCTTTGGGGATCGCGCCCGCGCAGGAAAGGCTGGATCAGAGACCTCGCAGCCAGCGGGGAAGTGGGGCCGAAAGGATGACCAATCGGTCCCCATCATGTTTATTTCAGGAGCTTCTCTGTTTCGGCCGACATCTCTGCGACGGCTGCGGCAGGGTCGGTCTTACCGGTGACCACGCGACGAACGATTTCGATCTGAGCGTCAAAGATCTGGTCAGTGTTGTCGACCTGATAAGTGTACCAGTCACCGGCATCCGACAGTGATGCGGTCAGACTGCGGACGTAGGGATTGGATTTGAGATAGTCCGCAAACAGCTCGCTTTCGTTGAGCGCTTTGGAATTTGCCGGGAGGTACCCTGCATATTCGGCTTCCAACGCCTGTGCCTCAGGTCCATAAGCCCATTCGATGTATTGAAGGGCGGCTTTCTGGCGGGCGGGGTCGTCGGTGAGAATGAACATGCCGTGTGAGACAGCAGAGAGCTTGCCTTTGCCGGCAGTAACGGGGAAAGGTCCTACTTCAAGTTTGAAGTTATTCGCTTGCGCGGCTTTCATGATGGACGGAATGCCGCTGGCGGACCGGAGAAGAATTCCAACTGTTCCTGCATTGAAAGCCTGACGTGCCTGATCCCGCGTCATCGCCACGGTATTGGCTGCTTTCGCGAAATTGCCAATGATGCTCATAGCCTCGACACCGAGCTCACTATCGAAGCCGACGGTTCCGTTCTCCCCCTGCATCGAGCCACCAAGGCCGGACAACACGTTCTGATACATCCAGTTGTTAGATGCTTCGAACTCGAAGTAGCCGCCGCTGATATTGCCGCCGAGCGCCGAGACCTTCGCTGCTGCATCGATGATCTCTTCCCAGCTTTGGGGCACATGATCCTGGTCCCAACCCGCCTTTTTGAGCAGGCTCATGTTGTAGAAGACAGCGGGAACGGTCAGGCCGTAGGGCACGGCATAGACATGATCGTTCGCCGTCGCAGCCTCAACAAGGGCGCGAGAAACACCCGATGACGCAATGAAATCCTGACCTCCGGGTATGGTATCAATCGGCTGGACGATGCCCTTCTCTGAATAAAGCCCAGTATAGTTGATCAACTGGTGGGTCACGTCGGGAAGCTGACCAACGAGCGAGTCCCGGAGTGTCGACTGAAAGAGCGGTTGCCAGTTGTCTCCTCCCGAAACGTACTCGATCTGTACATCCTTGTGTGAACCGTTGAAGGCGGCCTGCATTCGCTGGAGAAACTCGGTACGATTTGGCCACGAATGAGAAATCTTCAGTGTAATTGTCTCAGCCAATGCTTCGGTCGAGCAGAGAAGCGAGAACGCTGGAACTGTGATAAGGCCAGCAGCGAGGGCTTTGGCGAAAATTCGGCGGGTTAGTTTCATTGTAGCTGTCCTATCTTTGGGGATCATTTCACTGCACCGCCTGTGAGGCCTTCGACGAACCATTTTTGTGCGGAGAGGAATGCGATGATGAGTGGGAGGACGACGATGGTGGATGCGGCCATGAGCGGGCCGTAGTCGTTTCCGGCTTCTTCGTTCTTGAAGGCCATGATGCCGAGCGGCGGCGGCATGAGGGCTTGGTCGCGCACCGCGATCAGCGGCCAGAACAGGCTGTTCCAGTGGCCGACGACCGAAAAGATGCCAAAGGCGATAATCGCCGGAAGCGCCATCGGCACCATGATTTTCCAGACGATCGACAGCTCGGACAGGCCATCGAGACGGGCAGCATGGATGACGTCGTCGGGGATCGTCTTGAAGAACTGCCGGAACAGGAAGATGCCAAAGGGCGAGACAATGTAGGGGAAGATCAGCGCTGCATAGGTGTTGAGGATGCCGATCTGGTAGCCGAGGATGAACAGCGGCAGGGACAGCACCTCGTGCGGCAGGATCAGCGCGATCAGCACCATGCCGAACAGCAGGTTCTTGCCGTGAAAGTCGAGCTTGGCCAGCGCATAGGCCGCCGGCGCGCAGATGACGATCTGCAGCACGACGATCATCGAGCAAACAAAGATGCCATTGAACATGTATTGCGGCAACGGTGCCTCGGTCAGAGCCTTGGTGTAGTTCTCGATGCCGTAGAACTGTTCCGGCCAAAAGCTGAAGGAGGCCCGGAAGATCTCGCCCGGCGGCTTGATCGACAGCGAGATCATCCACACAAAGGGAATGAGGATCAGCGCTCCGGTAGTCAGCAGGGCGGCATGGCGAAGAATGGCCGAGGGCGGCGCGAGGCGGTGGGTGCTCATTGGTAGTGAACCCTGTCGTCCATGACGCGGGCCTGGATGAGGGTCAGCGCAACGACGATGAAGAGGAAGACGACAGCGACGGAGGCGCCATAGCCGGTGCGCAGGTACTCGAAGCTTTCGCGGTAGAGGGTGTAGAGCAGCATCTCCGAAGCATGGCCGGGCCCGCCTTGCGTCAGAACCTGCACGGTATCGAAGGTCTCGAAGGCCCTGAGCGCCACGACGATGAAGACAAACATGGAGACCGGCCCGAGCATCGGCAGGGTGACGGTGCGCAGCCGATCGAGCCAAAGGTCAGCGCCGTCAATGTCGGCAGCGTCATAGAGGTCCTGCGGGATCGATTTCAGCCCGGCGAGGAACAACACCATGGCATAGCCGAGGTTTTGCCAGATGCCGATGATGGCGAGCGTTGGAAGCACGGTCTGTTCGTCGCGCAACCAGTTGGCCGTCGGCAGACCCAAGCTGGCCAATGTCTGGTTGACGAGACCGATGGTTGGATGCAGCAGCGCCTCCCAGGCGATCGCCATGGCGGTCAGCGTCGCCATGAAGGGCAGGAAATGGATGGCGCGGTAGAAGGCTCGGCAAGACTTGCCGCTTTCGATCGAGAGTGCAATCAAAAGGCCGAGGATGATCGTGCCGGGGACGACGATCACGACATAGAGGATGGTGTTGACCAGCGAAGCGCGGAAGCCCTCGTCGGCGAAGACCTCTTTGAAGTTACCGAACCCGACGAAGGAGAGCGAGCTCGCGCCGAACTGCCAGTCGGTGAGGGCAATGCCAAAGACGGCAAAGACTGGCAGGAAGAACAGGGCGACAAGCAGGACGAGTGCCGGTCCGGCCAATGACCAGGCCGCGAGTGTTTCGGCGAGCCTGGGATTGCGCAGCGCCTTGCGGGTGCCGGGCCGGTCTGCCGAAGGGCCGGCAGGTTTGATTGCGGTGGAAGCGACGCTGCTCATTACACGTGCTCCTTGATCCGCAGCACGGTCGCGCCCGCATCATCATTCGGGCGCAGGCGGCGTCCGTCGGCGGAAAAGAGCAACAGGCGCTCCGGCTTGACGCCAAGATGCAGGGTCTGGCCCGAGACGATCTGCGGTGCGCGTTCGGCGAGGAGCCGGGCAATGACCGGATGATCGGTTCCCGGAACGTTAAGATGGACGAAGAGGTCAGACCCCATGTGCTCGACCAGGCGCACCGCGCCGGTCAGGACATTCGGGCCACCGGCATCGACGAGATGGAACGCTTCGGGGCGGACACCCAGGGTCAGGGCTGTACCCGGTCCGATATTGCCGGCAATGGAAAAGCTCGTGCCGGCCGTATCGGCCAGTCCGTCTTCGCGCAGCCTTGCGTCCAACATGTTGATCTTGGGTGAGCCGATAAACTCGGCGACGCGCCGGTCGTCGGGATCGTCATAAATCTCCTGCGGGGGGGCGACCTGCAGCAACTCGCCGTCGAGCATCACCGCCACCCGGTCCGACATGGTCATGGCCTCGGACTGGTCATGGGTGACATAGACGAAGGTGACACCGAGTCGATTATGCAATTCCTTGATCTCGGCGCGCATCTGCACTCTGAGCTTGGCGTCGAGATTGGAGAGCGGCTCATCCATCAGGAAGACCGCCGGCTCGCGCACCATGGCACGGCCGACGGCGACACGCTGGCGCTGGCCGCCTGACAGCTGACCGGGCTTGCGGGCAAGCAGATGACCGATACCAAGCGCTTTCGCGGTCCGCATCACATCCAGCTCAATCTCTGCAGATACCGGCTTGGTGCCCGGTAGCAACCCGCCGACCATCGACAACCTCTGCCAGGCCGACAGCCGCCGCATACGCAAGGGCAGGGCCATGTTCTGAGCGACTGTCATATGCGGATAGAGCGCATAGGACTGGAACACCATCGCCACGTCGCGCCGCTTCGGACGTACGCCGTCGACGACACGATCGCCAATCGAAATCGAACCGCCGGTCTGCACCTCGAGGCCTGCGAGGATGCGCAGCAGCGTCGACTTCCCGCAGCCCGACGGGCCGAGCAGCGTCAGGAACTCACCATCGGCTATCTTCAGCGAGACATCGCGCAGCACGGGGGTGGCGCCGAATGTCTTTTCTATTTTTTCGATGGTTATCGCCGACATCGGTTACCTCGTTCAGTCGGCAATGTTCAAAAGCATCGCCTTGATGAGTTCAATTGAGGCTGACCATCGATTGGCTTTGTTACATGGTTGTGACAATTATCGAATATTGCGATGCCAGTTAAGCGATTCTGGATGAGTATCCATCCGGTTCATGGGAGACGAATTTTGGCCGAGGAAAAGGATCTTTCACTCAATGCGGTGCGGGCGTTTGTACAGGTCGCACGAGACAACAGCGTCACGCGGGCATCGAAGACGCTTGGCATCACCCAGAGCTCGGTCAGCCGCCATCTTGCGGTGCTGGAGGAGTATTTCGGGGCAAAGCTGATCGAACGGCGCGGCCGCCAGAGCCAGTTGACGGACTTCGGACGACTATTCGCCGATGCCGTGGCCGAGCCGCTCGATACGATCCTCTTCACCGCAAAGCGGATGCGTCGCAGCGACAGGACGGACGCCAATCGTCTCGTCGTGCGGACGTCGCTTTCCACCTTCGCCTATACGGTCCTGATCCCCAATTTGCGCGAATTCTCCAAAGAAATGGGCGGCGTCACGGTCGACGTCATCAGCACGTTGTCCGCACCCGCTTCGACCGACAGCTTCGACGTGCTGTTGACCCGAGACCTGATGTTGACCGAGCCAGCCGACCGCTGGGACGTCCATGACGAGCAACTCGTCTGCGTCGGTGCCCCGGACTGTGTCGCCGGCCGCGGCCTCAAGGCCTTGCGGAGCACCTCGGTAATTGCAGTGACATCCCGGCCCGACATCCTGCCGACCTGGCTGCGCGGAATGGACCTGAAGACGTCCGATATCACCTCAGGCGCCCGTTACGATCATCACTATCTCGCCCTGCCGGCGGTCACCACCGGGCAAAGCCTGTTGGTGACGCCGCACATCGTCGTCGCGGAGCTGATCAGACAGGGCCTTCTGGAAGTGCTTGCCGGGTCACGCGCGCCAAGCGGCATGCAGTACCGTGCCTATGCGATCGATCGCAGCGACAACCCGGATGTCGCCCGCGCCTTCTGCCGTTGGCTCACCCGGCTTTGCCGCAAAATGACGGAGGAAGACGTCCCAGCCAAATAGTCGCGCTTCTGATTCCATCGGGAAATGCGATCGTTATGCCCGCTTTGTGCGATGCCGCAATTGGCGCGTTGCGGTTACCTTAGCTAGTTCTGGGTCAAACCCGGTGTTTCGAGGAGAGTTGCATTGTCACTCATCGCCAAAAGACTACAAGCCGTCCGTCCCTCTCAAACCAAGGCCATGACCGCCGCCGCCGCTGCCCTGAAGGAAAAGGGAATCGATGTCATTACGCTTAGCCAGGGCGAACCGGATTTTGATACGCCCGACGTGGTGCAAAGAGCTGGAATAGCTGCCATTCGTGAGGGCAAGACGCGTTACACGCCTGTCGCCGGCGTCAAGCAGCTGCGTGAGGCGATCCGTCAGAAGCTCCTGCGCGACAACAGCCTCGACTACGACATCGACGCTATCACCGTCGGCTGCGGCGCCAAGCAAGTGGTCTTCAATGCGCTCTTCGCCAGTCTCGATCCGGGCGACGAGGTCGTCATCCCGACACCCTGCTGGGTGTCGTATCCCGACATGGTGCGGCTTGCCGGTGGCGAGCCGGTTCTCGTTGCCTGCCACGAACGTTTCGGCTTCAAACTGAAGGCGGAAGATCTGGAGGCGGCGATCACGCCGCGCACCAAGTGGCTGATGCTGAACTCGCCCAACAATCCGACCGGTGCGGTCTATTCCAAGGCCGAGCTTGCTGCGCTGGCCGTCGTTCTGCGCCGCCCCAGTCAGGTGCACGTGCTTGCCGACGATATCTACGAGAAGCTCGTTTATGGCGTGCGTTTCGCCACGATGGCCGAGGCAGCACCTGACCTGATCGACCGGACGCTGACGGTCAACGGCGTTTCCAAATCCAGCGCCATGACCGGATGGCGCCTCGGCTACGGCGCCGGGCCGAAGGATCTGATCAAGGCGATGAACACGATCCAGGGTCAGACCTCGTCCCACACCAGCTCGATCTCGCAATATGCGGCGATCGAGGCGATCGGCGGCAACCAGGACTACATCGACGATTTCGTCTCGAGCTTCCGCAAGCGCCGCGATCTCGTGGTCGAAAAGATCAACGAGGCACAAGGACTCAAATGCCGCACCCCGGACGGCGCCTTCTATGTCTTCGTCAATTGCGCCGGCGTGATTGGCAGCACCACCCCTCAGGGCAAGGTGATCGAGACCGATACGGATTTTGCCCTGTACTTGCTGGAGCATTTCGGCGTCGCCGTGGTGCCGGGCAGCGGCTTCATGGCCTCGCCCTATATCCGCATTTCCTATGCAGCGTCGGTCGAAGAGCTGCAGCACGCCTGCGGCCGCATCCTTGCCGCGTGCGAAGCCCTTTCCGAAAGTGAGAAGATCTATGAGCAAAGCAAAGCAACTGCGTGACCGCATGGCCGAACGCGGCCTCGTTCACATCATGGCGGCCCACAGCCCGCTGTCCGCCATCCTCGCCGAAGAGGCCGGCTTCGACGGTCTCTGGGCTTCCGGCTTCGAACTTTCGGCGCTCTACGGACTTGCCGATATGAGCCTGATCACGATGACCCAGCATCTCGATATGCTGCGGGCGATCGCCGGTCAGTCCTCGCTGCCGATCGTCGCCGATATCGATACGGGCTACGGCAACGCATTGAACGTGATCCATGCCATCCGCGAATACGAAAAGGCGGGCACGGCCGCCGTCGTGATCGAGGACAAGACCTTTCCGAAGGTCACCAGCCTGGCCGCCGATGGCCGCCAGGAACTGCTGCGCATCGAGGAATTCCAGGGCAAGATCGAAGCTGCGGTCTCCACCCGCAGCGATCCGGATTTCCTCGTCATTGCCCGCACGGAAGCCCTGATTGCGGGCCTCGGCGAAGAGGAAGCGCTGAAGCGCGGCATGGCATATGCCGAGGCCGGCGCGGACATGGTTCTGATCCACTCGAAAAAGAAGGACCCGGCCGAGATCGAGAGTTTTTCCCGCGCCTGGAAGGGCATCGTCCCGCTCGTCATTGTTCCGAACGCTTATCCGGAACTCAACGCCACGCGTATCCGCGCGCTCGGCAACATCAAGATGACGATCTACGGCAATTATGGTATCCGCGCCGCGACGACTGCGATGCAGGATGCTTTCCGGCGGATCATCGCCGATGGCGGCGTGCAGAACGTGCACAAGGACATCGTGCCCGTCGAAGAGATCTTCCGGCTTCAGAAGATGGACGAGGTCAAGGCCGACGAAAAGCGGTTCCTGAGATAGGTAGGGACGATGCGGCTAAAGCCCGCCGCCAATTCCGATCGACGACGTAGGTTTCTCCGGAAGACGGGCTTTATGTTGGGTTGCTTACCTTGATCAGATTACGCCGTTTGGCACGAGCTTCGGAGACGGCAAGTTTTTTTAGGGTCTCTTCACTACAATGGCGACTACTACGCTTGGCGATTGGATCCGCGGTCGCCTCAACCCTAATCAATCCCGATTCGACGAGGATCTAGATCATAACCGAATGCTCGACGGGACATCGGGTCTTGTCGATCCAGGCAAGCACAATGACGTAGCATCCGCAGTTGGCGGACCAATTCTTAAAGGTGGACGATGAGCGGCATATCATCAGCTCGGATTGCTTATTTGGACGGTCGGTATCTTCCAATAGAGGAAGCCAGGATACCAATCTTTGATCGTGGGTATAATCTCGGCGACGGGATCTATGAAGTCACAGCCTTTGTCGGACGGCGCATGGTTGATTTCGACGCGCATCTCTCTCGCCTGCGCTCCTCTCTTGAGCACATCAACATCAAAGTGGACCTTGATTTTGCCGATTGGCAAGCCATTCATCACCGGTTGATCGATGCGAATACTATTGAGACGGGGACCGTCTATATTCAAGTCACGCGTGGCGTGATGGAACGTGATTTTGTGCCGACCAAGGACCTGTCCCCGACCATCCTTGGCATTGTCCAGCCAAAGCCGCTCGATTCCGATCCGAGGCTCGATTCCGGCATTTCGGCCGCACTGGTTGAAGATCTTAGATGGAAGCGTCGAGACATAAAATCGACCTCCCTCCTGGCACAGGTTCTCGCAAAATCCCGAGCGCATGCAGTGGGGGCGGGCGAGGCAATACTTCACGAGGGCGGCATCGTCACGGAAGGTGGATCTACCACCGTTTTCGGAGTGGATAGAGATGGTGTTGTCTGGACGCATCCACTCGGGCCAACAATTCTACCAGGAATCACACGCAAGCGTGTCATTGCTCTGGCAGAGGAACTAGGACTGCCTGTCACGGAAGAACCAATAACGGTTTCCGCTCTGCGTCAGATGTCTGAGGTCTTCCTCACAGGCGCTACCTTTTTCG
Organism: Phyllobacterium zundukense; assembly: GCF_002764115.1. Taxonomy (NCBI): domain Bacteria; kingdom Pseudomonadati; phylum Pseudomonadota; class Alphaproteobacteria; order Hyphomicrobiales; family Phyllobacteriaceae; genus Phyllobacterium; species Phyllobacterium zundukense. Next base: position 263,304 of record NZ_CP017943.1, read on the forward strand.
TCATCCCGGTTGTCGAGATCGATACACAGCCAGTCGCTGATAGGAAGCCTGGTGCGGTTACGCTCAGGCTGCAAAAAGCCTATCGGGATTATGCGCGTAGCGGCGACACTGCTACCAATGTTCTGACTGGAGATTGTGAGCGTACTCCCTAACGTCGCCAGTTGTTCCCGCGGGTCTGATGCCCTGTCGGCGATCCATATGCCATTGCCACCGTGGCCGGAGCAGGCGTCCGTAACAACGCCTGAAAATTTTCCCCAGCGTTTTGTAGACCGATGATGAGACCGAAGGAGGGAGATTGCCCTATTTCTCTAAGCAATTCTCCTGATTGACATTTCCGGTCGCGACTATGAATCTCTAGCCGCACTATAACCGGGTTGTCGCCAATCCTCTCGCACGCCCATACGCACCACGAAGGTATAAAATGGCTACTGGCACTGTTAAATGGTTTAATTCGACCAAAGGTTTTGGCTTCATTCAGCCGGATGATGGCGGTACTGATGTTTTTGTCCATATCTCGGCCGTAGAGCGGGCGGGACTGCGTGGTCTCAATGACGGTCAGAAAATCAACTACGAAATGGTGCGGGACAAGAAATCGGGCAAAATGTCGGCCGATCAATTGAGCGCCGGCTAAACGACGCGTCTCGTTCGCGCGACCGGCGGCGAGGGACCTCGAAAAGCAAGAGGGCTGAGTTTGATGTCCGGCCCTTTTTTCCCATCAATCACACCGCACTTGAGCGTGTAGTTTCAGCGATTGTTTGGCAGCAGACCGGATATTTGTATGGACAGGCGTGACGGCGCCGCGTCTCACAGATTGCGGCCGAAGAGCTTTCTGGCGGGATGCGGGCATTGGGGGAGCGTGGCTCGCTGGCATGCCCAGTGAGGGCGACTCGATGACTGGCGTCAAACCGGTCTGAGACGAGAGAAGAGGGTGAGATTGTAGGCGACGACCGAGGACCGGACGTAGGCCTTGAAGTGGTCGAGCCCGCGCCAAGTACAGCGGTCGAGACCATAGGTCCGCTATGACGGCGCTCGTCGCGGCGAATCCGGCGTTCTGATCGCCAAGTGTCGCGAACTGGATATGAGGGGGAAACCCCTTCGAGCCGATTTTATCAAGGGACCACGCCGTTTCTTGGCAACGTCATGCAATAAGCCGACGATCCTTTCATCCTCCCTATCCAAAGCCAACAAAAGCCGCAAAGGATGGGAGGATGCAAGGTTCTTTGCCTTTGGCGAGGCAACCAGTACGGGCCACGCGGAACCCTGTTCGGCCGATGGCCGACGTTAAAATACGGCGCTATCGAGCTTTCAAAGAGATGGCTGTGGCATGCAAATGCGACGGGTTACTTTGCCGAGGACGTAGATGAGATAATCTTCTAAAAATTGGGGCTGTATTTACAATCCAGTCAACTCATGCAGACTGGGCGTGCCAAAAGAAGGGAGAGCGATCTGCCGGGAGGTTTGTCGCGCAAACTCATGTCTTTGCATTCGGAACACATTCGCGAGATCGAAGCTGTCAGTCTGGGGGGCATCAGCAATCGGGATGAGACCGTTGTGCAATCATGGCTGCGCTGTATCACGCAGCACAAGCTCGATCCGGCGCAAAGTTGTGAAGCCTATATTGTTCCGGACATCCAGCTGCGGGAGCACCGCCAGCAATCCGAACAGTTGATCGCAATCGCGCGGTCGGGGCTCGAGAACCTTTTTCGTCACGTCGCCGGCCAAAATTATGTGCTCCTGCTCTCTGACCGGCAGGGCGTGACAGTCGAGTTTTTAGGCGACCCGCTGTTTGACAACAACTTGCGCAAGTCGGGTCTTTATCTAGGCTCCGAATGGTCGGAAGAACGCGCCGGAACATGCGCGGTTGGTTCGTGCCTAGAGACCGGTGAGGCTTTGACCATCCACCAAACGGATCATTTCGACAACACCCATACGCCGCTAACGTGCACTGCCGCTCCTATATACGATGCACAGGGCGAGTTGTCGGCAGTGTTGGATATCTCGCTTCTACGGTCTCCTCAGATAAAGGCCAGCCAGAACCTCGCGCTCCATCTTGTGACGGCGACTGCCAGGCGGATCGAACTTGCCAATCTTATGGCACAAACCCGCAACGAATGGGTTTTGCGCTTTTCCCGCTCTCCGGAATTTCTTGATGTCGATCCTGAGGCTGCGGTGTCGATCGACGGGCGAGGGCGCATTATTGGCGTGACGCATGACGGAGCAAAGATATTGGCGCGGGCGTCCGGTCTCGATTGGCGTCAGCCCGATAGTTTGATTGGACAGCCTGTTTCGCGTTTCTTCGACATGGATGTTGATGATCTGGGTGATCTTACCCGTACGCGTCCATCAGAGGACAGACTGGTATTTGCTCGCGACGGCAACATCCTGTTTGCGCATGCGATCGAGCCAAATTACAGGTATCGCGGCCCACAGGCGATACCGGAAAAAATACCGGCCTCGCTGCGACGCTTAAGTGGCGGCGATCCGCAACTGGCCGCCCTGCAGGCAAAGGCCGCCAAACTCGCTGACAAATCGCTGCCGATTTTGATCCAGGGCGAGACCGGAACGGGCAAGGAGTACCTCGCGCGCGCAATCCACGACAGCGGCGGTGCGAAGGGTCGCTTCATCGCGGTAAACTGCGCGGCCATGCCCGAACAACTTATCGAGAGCGAACTGTTCGGTTATGTTCCTGGATCATTTACCGGAGCACTGGCAAAAGGCCGCAAGGGCCTTATCGAAGAAGCGGATGACGGGACGCTCTTCCTGGACGAGATTGGTGATATGCCTTTGGGATTGCAGAGCCGCCTGCTGCGGGCATTGGCCGAGCGCGAGGTTCTGCCACTTGGTGCTTCCCGACCGAAGCCGGTGAATATTCGTGTTCTGTCCGCTTCCCACCGCAACCTGGCCGAGCTTGTCGCGCAAGGAAGATTTCGCGAGGATCTGTTCTACAGGCTGAACGCGGCTACCCTGTCACTGCCTGCGTTGCGAGACCGCAGCGACTTCGAGTGGTTGCTGGATGAGGTGCTCAAGAAATGCAAGTCGAGCGCCGGGATTAGCCCCAAGCTTGGTGCAGAAGCAAGATTGCTGCTCAAACGGTACACTTGGCCCGGTAATGTCCGCGAACTCTTTAACGTCCTTGATGTTGCTTCCGCGCTTTGCGAAAACGGCGTCATTGAGCCTGTTGATCTACCCGACCACTTTCATCGTCCCGCGTTCAAACCTTTATCCAATTCAACATTGTCATCTGGCGATGGCCTGTCTTTACGCCTTACGGAGGCTCTTGCATCCTCAGGTGGAAACATTTCGGCGGCCGCTCGTTTGCTCGGCGTTGACCGGTCCACGGTGCATAGACAGTTGCGACGGCTTCGGCAAAAACCAGCCCACTAACTATTGTACTTGAACCCCAGAATTTTGAACGCCATCAAAAATGTGCGATTGCTGTACGCTGGTCTGACGGGCGAATTGTTGTCAATTCGCGTCTCGTCCGAGCGCGGAATGCGATGACACACTGGCGCGTGAAGGCCGAAGTTCCCGTGGCAATTTTCTTCCTCGCGCGCAAACGCTCCGTTGAGTGTTTTTGTGCCAAGCAATCCGCAAGCGACAGCGATCTCAGTGAAATTCAAATCCGTTTCGAGCAGCAACCGTTTTGCTCTGCGAACCCTTAAGCGATCCCGCACTCTTAACGGTGATTTGCCCAGTTCCTCCTTGAATATCCTCTCCATCTGCCGACACGTGATTCCAATGCGCTGCGACACCTCAAACATGCTGATGGGTTCTTCCATCGTTGCCTCGAACACACGCAGTGCTTGTTTGATAGCCCTGGTTTTTGGAAAAGCACAGTGTTGCAACTGTTGCAAAATGGGGTGCGCCACCTGTTGTACTGCCACAGCTTAGACACCCGCCCAAGGCGTAACCTGCCGCGATTTATATAATTAGAACAATTACATAACGCCATACCGCGTGCTTGGCATAGTTCTTGCGATCGTAGCATTGCCAATTGTCGAGCAGCGATTGGACGACCACGGGAAGACGAATGAATGCAACAGCCCCGTTTGGCGATGATGCCGGGGCCGGGAGGAATGAATGAAAGCATTGCGTTTCCATGCGGCGAAGGATTTGCGTCTCGAAGAGATCGCTAAACCAACGTCGAATCCACCAAGTGGACAAGTTCTCATCCGCAATACGTTTGTCGGTATCTGCGGCACTGATCTGCATGAATATGTGTCGGGCCCAATTTTCATTCCGGTTGAACCGCATCCCTTCACCGGGACCAGCGGCCCACAGGTGCTCGGCCACGAATTTGGCGGAGTTGTTGAGGCGGTGGGTGAGGGCGTCACATCAGTCAAGCCGGGAGACCGCGTGTCCGTGCAGCCGCTGATCATGCCCCGCTCTGGCGATTATTTTGCCGATCGGGGCCTGTTCCACCTCAGCACAGATCTCGCACTTGCAGGTTTGAGCTGGCAGTCAGGCGGCATGGCGGAATACGCTCTGCTCAACGAATACAATGTTCAGAATATCCCCGATGAAATGACCGATGAGGAAGCGGCTCTCGTTGAGCCGTCAGCAGTCGCGGTCTATGCCTGTGACCGCGGCGGTGTGGCCGCTGGAAGCAGCGTATTGGTTACTGGAGCTGGACCCATCGGTGTGCTGACGCTGCTGGCGGCCCGCGCGGCAGGCGCAGCACAGCTTTTCTTGTCGGACATCAACGATACGCGGCTTCACCTCGCAAGGACCATTTTGCCCGATGTCGTTACAATCAACCCCGTGCGCGAAACGGTTGGCGACGTCGTACGCTCCAAGACAGAAGGTGGCGTCGGCTGTGATGTAGCAATCGAGTGCGTTGGCAATGAACATGCGTTAAAAGCCTGCACCGATGCCGTGCGCAAACAAGGGGTCGTCGTACAGACGGGACTGCATCCCCACGAGAACCCGCTCGATTGGTTTCAAGTCACGTTCAAGGACATCGACCTTCGCGGATCCTGGGCTTATCCCACCCATTATTGGCCCCGTGTGATCCGGTTGATTGGTTCTGGGCTTTTGCCCGCCAACAAGGTCATCACCAAACGCATCACCCTTAATGAAGCTGTGGCGGAAGGCTTTGAAACCCTGCTTGATCCCGCGGGCAAGCATCTGAAGATTCTGATCGACATGACTGCATAGCCGGGATTGCGGAAGAGGAGCCTGCACCCCGATCAACGATTGACATGCAAGCAGATGGAGGAGATTTCATGCTTGACGACAGCCCCCACCAGAAAGTTGAGACCGTCCTTGGCAAGCTCGAAAGAGCCTTTGCTAATAATGATGTCGATGCGGCTGCTAATCTGTTTCAGGACGATTGTTACTGGCGCGATCTTGTAACGTTCACCTGGAACATTAAGACGCTCGAAGGACACAACCAGATCAGGGACATGCTCTCCGATCAGCTTGTGCATATCAAACCGCGAGACCTGCGGCAGGACTTGAAGGAAGTCGCCACCGAGGACGACGGTGTCGTCCAGGGTTGGATCGAGTTCGAGACAGATGCCGCCAGGGGCTATGGCCACATCCGCCTGAAGAACGGCCGGATCTGGTCATTATTGACGACAATGTCGGAACTCAAAGGACACGAGGAACCCAAAGGTTTCTTGCGCCCCCTCGGCGCACAACATGGCAGCAAGCCAAATCGCAAGACCTGGAAGGAGAAGCGCGAAACAGAGGCTGCCGAACTTGGCTATTCGGACCAGCCTTATTGCGTCATCATTGGCGGCGGGCAGGGCGGTATTGCGCTTGGTGCCCGCCTGCGCCAGCTTGGGGTGCCGACGATCATCGTCGAGAAGAATGAACGCCCCGGCGACAGCTGGCGAAAGCGTTACAAGTCGCTCTGCCTCCATGATCCGGTCTGGTACGATCATCTCCCCTATATCCCGTTTCCGGACAACTGGCCGGTCTTTGCGCCGAAGGACAAGATCGGGGATTGGCTGGAGATGTACACAAAGGTCATGGAGCTGAATTACTGGAGTTCTACGGTCTGCAAATCCGCCAAGTTCGACGAAGTCAGTGGCGAATGGACGGTTGTCGTCGAGCGCGAAGGCGAGGAAATTGTGCTGCGACCAAAACAGCTGGTGTTGGCGACAGGCATGTCCGGCAAGGTCAATTGGCCGAAGTTCAAGGGGATCGATGTGTTCAAGGGCGAACAACAGCATTCATCCCAGCATCCGGGGCCAGAAGCTTATACGGGCAAAAAGGTTGTGGTTGTTGGATCCAATAACTCGGCCCACGATATCTGCGCGGCGCTGTGGGAAGTCGGGGCTGACGTGACCATGCTGCAGCGCTCATCGACACATATTGTCAAATCAGATTCGCTGATGGAAATCGGCCTTGGTGATCTTTATTCCGAACGCGCCGTGGCCAGCGGAATGACGACACGCAAAGCCGATCTCATCTTCGCGTCGCTGCCTTATCGCATCATGCATGAGTTCCAGATCCCAATCTACAACAAGATCCGCGAAAAGGACGCCGATTTCTACAGGCGACTGGAGAAAGCAGGTTTCATGCTTGATTTCGGCGATGATGATTCTGGCCTGTTCATGAAGTATCTGCGCCGTGGTTCGGGCTACTATATTGACGTCGGCGCCTGCGACCTCGTCGCCGATGGCAAGATCAAGCTCATTAGCGGTGCAAATGTCCGCGAACTTAATGAGAATGGGATCGTGCTGGAAGACGGACGTGAACTCGAGGCTGATCTGATTGTTTACGCAACGGGCTATGGTTCAATGAACGGCTGGGCGGCCGATCTGATCTCGAAAGAGGTTGCTGACAAGGTCGGCAAATGCTGGGGACTTGGCTCCAGTACCACAAAGGATCCTGGACCCTGGGAAGGCGAGCAGCGCAATATGTGGAAACCCACACAACAGGAGGCGCTGTGGTTCCACGGTGGCAACTTGCATCAATCGCGTCACTACTCGCAATACCTATCCCTCCAACTGAAGGCCCGCATGGAGGGTATCGAAACGCCTGTCTACGGCCTTCAAGAAGTGCATCATCTTTCCTGACCCAAGACTTAAACGTGGTCCCGTGGCAACTGCGTGTGCCACGGGAAAGGATTTCCAACGGCGATTTTAGCGGTATGGGCCTATTCATTCGATTGTTCATCAAGACGGGGTTCAGAACAAGAACTGTTTCCCCAGACCCGCTCTCTCCCCTTTGCAATCCGGCCCAGGTGGCAGTTATGTTCTAAGATAACTGTGTAAGCCGGTTCTGGTATGCAGGCAAAGATGCTCTCGCTTGAAAAGGCCTGCCTCTGGTGGTTGTCTCAAGGCAAAACCTTCCCGAAATCGCTTCGCTTGAGGGTAAAGCGTCACCTAAGTCGAGCATTACCTTGCGACTGCGTTTGTCTCACTTGAGGCAAGAACAACCAAGGAGGTCGCATGCGTCAGCCCTTGAATTGGCCGTTTCCTGCACGACTGCCACGGCGGCAAGAGAGAATGTTGATCAGCACGCGGCGCGTGGTTCAGCCCCGGGGTTTCACTGCTATACCGGTCACTTCTTGTGGAGATCAACACGTGAATAGTGTCAAGCGAAGCGCGATTATTTACTACGCACCGAATTCGCCATTGCTGCCGCCAACCGCTTTACACCAAGTTCGAGGCTCTCGACGGGTTGATCGAATGCCAAGCGTAGGTGGTGGAGCACGCTGCGGGTAGGCGATAGAAGATCACCGTCGGTACACAGGACACCTTGCCTCAACGCTAGCTGCTGAAAAGCAGCTGTGTTTACACCTCCCACATCGACCCAAAGGAAGGCACCGCCGCCTGGCCGCACAAAAGTCCAGTCTGGTATGTGTTGGCGCAGCAACTTTGACATGACATCTCGTGCGGATCGGAGATGTGCCACTCTTGCTCGGATCAAGGAATCAATAGTGCTGCCGGCGCTGACGAGTCTGCAGCTGTCTTGATCGTAACGTAACGGCCTACTTCTCGAGGGGGAACACGAAGCCAGCCAACGCGAAGCCCGGCCCAGAGGGTCTTGCTGAACGAACCGACCGTGACCACGCGATCCTTTCTGCTCCAAGATGCCAGGGGCGGTGGCGGTTCCTTGTCGAACCACAATTCGCTTAGGGTGTCATCCTCAAGCACCGTTAGGCCCGTCTCGTCAGCAATCTCAGCTAACTCTGCGCGCACATCGGAGGTGTAGACCACTCCCGTTGGATTTTGGTGGTTGGGAGTTACATGGAGCAGACGGGGCGATATCGAGAGGACCATATGCCTCGTTACACTTGGGCTCAAGCCAAAGCGTCCCAATGGTGCCCCCACGAGGCGCGCTCCAGCGAGCGAATAGGCGTCGATTGCACCGTGGTATGTTGGATCTTCGATCAAGACCCGATCACCACGGGATAGCTCCGCCGCGGCTACCAGGCTAATGGCCTGCTGCGCACCCGTCGTAATGATTATTTGCTCAGGTGTTGTAGGGAGCCCGGCATTGTCGTAGCGGCTCGCGATCAGCATTCGAAGCTGGGGCAGGCCCTGGGGATGGTAATCCCTCTCTGCGAGCAGGAAAGCTGCCTGATCAGCGATGATCTGAGCGAAAGCCGTTGGAGCTTCAGGCGCAATTATGGACAAGTCAACTGTTCCTGATGATGCCTTTTGGCCCCCGGGTGCCAGTCGCGAGGCTGCGCGCACGTCCCTGGACAAAGAAACCTTCGCGCCAGGGGCGCCAGCGACCCGCGTCCCACTACCCTTTCGTCCCACGACTATGCCACTTTCTTTCAAATGCAGGAACGCTCGCAAGACGGTGGTTCGACTGATACCAAGCCCTGCAGCGAGCTCTCGCTCCGAAGGCAATCGGTCGCCAGGAATCATCTCCTTCCGCACCACGCAAGCCTCAATGGCGCCGGCGAGACTCTTGTAAAGTGGCTCACCGGGTCTGCTCCAGTCGCCAAGAAAAGACAACACTCGCACCAGTCCTTCAGAACGCACCACGATCCCTCCATCCATTACTAAGAACTGCACGCTCAAAAATGGCATCCATCTGCAGAAGCCGATGATACCACTTTCTTAAAAACTGGACTCTTTCAACGCAAGGGCTCTCTGACATGGTGTCCAGCGCGAACTTCTTAAAGAAAGGACCGAACGGTGACTGAAGCTCAAGCTCTTGCGGTAAGTGACATTCCCGCCCTCGTGGAAACTGCACATACCCGGGTCGCCGGCCATATTCACCGCACCCCTCTACAACGGTCCACCTACTTCAGCAGCCGTACTGGAGCGAACGTTTTCTTCAAGCTTGAACAGCTTCAGGTTTCTGGTTCCTTCAAGGCGCGCGGGGCCGTGAACAAGATCGCCTCGTTGTCAGAAGCCGAGCGTGCCAGGGGGATTGTCGCTGCTTCTACAGGCAACCATGGCGCTGCTGTAGCACATGCTGCGAATGCGTTCGGAGCAAAAAGCCTAATCTTCATGCCGGAGAACGCCTCGTCCGTTAAGATAGATGCAGTCCGCGGACTTGGTGCAGAGGTTCGCTTCTACTCGAAAGACAGCGGACAAACCGAAATCCACGCCCGCGCTTTCGCGAATGAGCGCGGTCTCACGTTCGCTTCCCCCTATAATGACCCGGCAATTATTGGCGGGCAGGGGACGATCGGCAAGGAGTTGATGGAACAGATTGGCCAGGTCGACGAGTTATTCCTGTCGGTCGGAGGCGGCGGACTGCTCAGCGGCATTGCCGGATACCTGAAGGGAATTGGTCAGACACTTCGGGTCTGCGCATGCTCCCCACAAGCCGATCATGCGATGTATGCATCAATCCAGGCTGGCAAGGTTGTGGTTTTCGAGGCTGATCCAACGATTGCTGACGGATGCGCCGGGGGCATGGAAGAGGATGCCATCACCCTTCCATTGGTCACTCGGCTCGTTGACGAATGGCATCTCCTTTCGGAGGAGGCCACGAAGGCCGCGATGCGGCTGTACATCGAGAACGACAACCATCTTCTGGAAGGGTCAGCAGGACTTGCCATCGCTGCTCTGCTCGAAGCCGCAGAGCATGATCCTGCACGCTTCGAGGGCAAGACAGTTGTTCTCGTCATTTGCGGATCCCGCATCAGTCCAAAGACGCTGAAAAGTCTTCTTTGATCACCGCTGTTGAGTGCACGGACATCGGGCGCGTCATCGGGCCCGTTTGCCGATGGTGCTTTCATCTTCGACCAGCTCATTCTCACGCCGCCAGCCTCGGGATGCAGCGCTCGACCAATCGCAGGAATCGTTGGTTGTGAGCCACCAGTATGCTGCGACACTAACTTGCTTAGCGCGTGATTTGGGTTGGTCGGCGTGCACATGTCTGCCGGCTAAGTGACTTTACAGTAGCCCTTCGACTTTCAGTGCTTTTTGCACAGATGTGCGGTAGCGATGCGACCGAGAAGCGCTTGCAGGCTCGCAAAGCGAGTAAGAGGATCGTTTGCCGAGCCCATTGCTTCTCCGAGGCGATCTTCGTTTGTGGAGCCAGGCTCCACAATGTCATCAAAATGAAATAAAACACCGTTAAAGGCTGCCGCTAACACAGAGCATCGGGAGGCACGGGAGCTCTCCGTTCAATCGAACTCCATTGACTCTGGATCAGCAACTCGCAAATCGGCCAGGCGGCCGACTGCGCCAACGTTCTTCTGGAGACAATGTCCAGTCTGCTCACTCCTTGGCGAAGTGTCGCTGCGGCATTTGTCTTGAACGGTGTCTTGTTCGGAACCTGGGCCTCTCGCGTCCCAGCCGTGATGACGCGCTTTGATCTTGACGAGGCGGGCCTCGGAGCGCTGTTGCTGCTTCTGGGGCTGGGCGCGCTCATTTCGTTCCCGCTTGCCGGCCGGATGTCCGATAGTTTGGGTGCTGTGCGAGTGACCCGAAGGATCGCGGCCGCATTCCTGATTTCGATCGTCTTGCTTGGTTTCGCCCCAACGTTGCCGCTGCTGGGGGTCGCGCTTTTCTTCTTCGGAATGTGCCATGGTTCTATGGATGTGACGATGAACAGCTGGGCGAGCGAAGTGGAAAAACACATGGGGCGGCCAGTGATGTCGTCGTTCCATGCGATGTGGAGCCTTGGTGCAGGGCTCGGCGCAACGAGCGGCTATTTTGCCGCTCATGCCGAGGCACCCCTGCACATCCATTTCGCTTTCACCGCGGTCGTCGCCGGCGCCCTTCTGGGACCGCTTCTCCGGTTCGATTGGCCGTCTACCACCCGGCCGAAGCGGAAGGGAGCGGTCAGCTTCGCGCTACCTAACTGCACTCTCCTTCTTGTAGGGTTCATTGCGCTTGCTTCCGGGTTGGGCGAGGGCGTTGCTGCCGATTGGAGCGCCGTCTACCTGCACGATGTTGTCGGAACGGCGGAGGCGCACGCCGCGCTGGGCTACGCGGGCTTTTCCGCCGCTATGGTGATCATGAGGCTCGCTGCGGATTTCCTCGTCTCGCGCTTGGGGCCAGCCGCCGTTGCACGGCTGAGCGGATACTCGGCCGCCATTGGAATTTTCCTAATCGTCGCCTCCGACACCTTACCGCTTGTCCTGCTGGGTTTCGTGCTCATGGGGGTCGGCTACGCTGCCCTCATTCCGCTTGCCTTCAGTCGGGCAGCCGCGGACCGTCATGTGCCGCCAGGCCGGGCGATCGCCTCCGTCGCAACCTTCGCCTATGGCGCCATGGTCCTCGGGCCTCCCGCGATCGGACTGCTTGCGGAAGCCACTAGCTTGCGCGTCTGCTTTTTCGTGGTTGGGGTTTCTGCCGTGTTGGCTGCAGCCCTGGCTCCAGTGTTGAAGCAGGAACAGGTTGATGGCGCGCCTGCGACTGGAGAAGGACATTGATTGCGGCTACGGCTCCGCAAATGCGTCCCAGGCAAATTTTGAAGGGGAATTATTGGGACCGACCATGCTAACTCGTAGGGAGCATTCTCGGCTTTTTAGGAAAACGGCTTTTGTTTTCTTCGGCCTTACAAGGAACAGGTATTTTGGCAATGAGCATTAACCCGCCAGCAATGACAGCGGCACGGCACGAGAGCATCCTGGCTCACTTGCAGGAGGAGATCGATCGTCTGCCGAATGCGCTTGCTCGCATTGCCAAGTACATTTTGGAAAACCCCGAAAAGGTGCTGCACCAATCGGTCGCAGAGTTGGGTGAATTCGCGGGAAGCGGTGAAGCAAGCATAGTGCGGCTTTGCCGGCAGATAGGCTTTTCCGGCTTTCGCGATTTCAAGTTGGCGCTGGCTGGAGAGATTGGCCGTCCGGGACTGCCTACCGCTGGTCCTGAAAATGCGGACAGCGCCCTGCTATCGCTCCATGACACCATGGTACAAAACCTCGGCATCGCACACAGCAATGCCGATCTCGAAACCCTCAAGAAGGTCGCCGCGGTGCTTGCGGCAAGCAGACGGATTGATCTCTACGGAGCAGGGATGTCCGGCGTAACGGCAGAACTGCTCGCCTACAGGCTCTTGCGGGTTGGACTTACGGCGGTGGCGTTCAAAAACTCCAACATGGCGCATGAAGTCGCCAATGGACTTGGCCCGGGATGCGTGGCGATCGGTTGCTCGATCTCCGGTCTGTCGGTTGATACCGTGCAATTTCTGAAAGGCGCCCGCTCAGCGGGGGCAGTGACCGTTGCGATCACCAACCGCGCCCGCAGTCCGCTAAGTGAGGCAGCGGACTTCACTCTGCAGGCATCTGGTCTTCATGACCGCCCGATCGGCGGCACGCTGACCCCGATGGTCGGAAAGATCTTCGTGATCGAAAGCCTGATGCTGGCGCTCGGAAAAGCGATTGAGGAATTGTCTGGAAAATGAAACTAAACTCCATATTGTCATCAATATGAAATAATACACCATTAAAGCTGCCCCAACCGAAGGAACTGGAATGGCAGCTTTGGACCTCCACATTGACAAAATCAGCAAGCGCTATGGCGCGACGGATGTGCTGCGCGGCATCTCTTTAAGGGTTGCCGCAGGGGAATTTCTGACCCTGCTCGGGCCGTCCGGTTGCGGCAAATCCACCCTTCTGCGCATCATAGCTGGACTGGAGCGCGCGGATCACGGCCATGTGCGTGCAGGGGGCAGGGGGTTGGACGCTATCGCGCCGAAGGATCGCGAGCTGGCCTTCGTATTCCAAAGCTATGCGCTTTATCCGCATCTCAGCGTTTACGACAATATCGCAGCCCCGCTGATCATGCGCGAACTGACGGGCTTTGAACGTCTTCCGGTGATCGGCGCTCTGCTGCCCGGAGCTGGCCAACGCAACCGCTCGATCGAAGAGAGGGTCCGCCAGACCTCGGCGTTGCTCAAGCTCGACGCGCTGCTCGACCGCCGGCCGGCAGCACTTTCGGGTGGACAACGCCAGCGTGTGGCTTTGGGTCGCGCCATGGTGCGCAACCCGAAAATCTTCCTGATGGACGAACCGCTGGCGAACCTCGATGCAGCGCTGCGCATCCATACGCGTGGCGAGATCGCTCGGCTCCATAGGGAAATGGGAACGACGACGATATTCGTGACCCACGACCAGGCTGAGGCGGCAGCGCTTTCGGACCGCGTCGCCATCATGTTTGGCGGTGAGATCCGCCAAGTCGCAAGCCCCGCCGATCTCTATCGCGAACCTGTCGATCTCGATGTTGCCCGGTTCCTGGCCCAGCCATTCCTGAATGAGTTGGCTGTGACCGCACCGATCGGCGGCGGGCTGATGATCGGTGGCAACAGGATCATTATTCGCGATGCGCTCGGATCCGGGGAGGCTGGCACGCTGGCTTTCCGGCCGGAACATGCGTTCCTGGTTGGCGCAAATGAGCCGGGCGTGCTGCCGGTTCAAGTCGCACGCATCGAGCACGCTGGGACCGATGCTTATGTCTTTGCCGAGGCTAGCGCGGGTGGGCAGTTCGTCGTTCGGATCGCGGCTGAACGCGCTCATGCGATGCGAGGCGGGGAGACCCTCGGACTGAGCATCGATCAGGACAAGGCATGGTTCTTCCCCTTTAACGGGTCCCGCCAGCGTCGCGACCACAGCAGGGCGGCTTGAGATGGCCGTGGTCGACGATATCCCGATCCGTTCCTTGGCTGATAACGCCTCAACCCACGATCTTTACGCGCGTGCCCAGGCTCGCGCGGGCGTCATTCTGGCTCTGCCCGCGACGTTGTTGATTGCCGCTCTTGTGATCGGCCCTGCCATTCTCGTCTTCTTTCTGTCGTTCACAGACGCTTCGCTCGGTCTTGCCGGTGCCCGGTTTGTCGGGCTTGCCAACTATACGCGCATGCTGACCGACCCCGGCTTTGCGCAGAGCTTGCGCAACACCGCGCTTTATGTGCTTGTGGTCGTGCCGACCTCTATTGGATGGGGGCTTTTGGTCGCTCTCCTGATCGCCCAATCTCGGTTTGCGGCACTCTATCGCACAGCGTACTTTCTGCCTGTGGCAGCGACCCTGGTGGCGCTTGCAACCGCCTGGGAAGCAATCCTCCATCCCAGTCTCGGTTTCGCAAATACCCTGCTGCAGCTTTTCGGAGCCTCTCCCGTCAGGTTTCTGTCCGATCCGGCAACGGCCATCTATTCGCTCGCGGCGATCGGCATCTGGCAGTTGGTGGGTTTCAACATGATCCTCTTCCTTGCCGGTCTTTCGACCATTCCAAAGGAACTCTACGAAGCCGCAGCGATTGATGGGGCAGACCATGGATGGAAACGCTTTTTGCTCGTGACCTGGCCGATGCTGGCGCCGGTGACGCTGTTCGTCACGGTGATGACAATCATCCGCGCCTTTTCGGTGTTCGAGACGGTCGCTGTTCTCACAGGGGGCGGGCCGATGAAGTCCACGTCCGTCATTCTCTACACATTCTATGAAGAAGGCTTCCGCTACTTTCGAGTGGGCTATGCGTCGGCAATCGCCGTTTCTTTCTTCGTCTTCGTCACCATCCTGTCGCTCGTCCAGATGCGTGTTTCCGAGCGCCGGGGTCGCTCTAAAACCAATGGAGGCCGGTCATGATCATCACGCAGTCTCCGGCCTCCCGCCTTGCCTCGCACGCCATACTGACAACTGGCGCGATCGTCATGGTCTTCCCTTTTTTATGGATGCTACTGGCCTCGCTGACGCCGCAGAGCGAGATATTCAGCGGCAGCCTCCTGCCGGTCCCGACGCTCAGTGGCGCAATCGACAATTACGGCAACGCACTTTCGGCCATTCCGCTCCTGCGATTCATGGGGAACGGCATCGTCGTCTGCTTCGCAATTCTTGTGCTGCAGATCGCGGTTGCCATTCCTTGTGGTTATGCGCTCGCCAAACTTTCCTTTCCCGGCCGCCCGATCCTCTTAGGGGCCGTCCTTGTCGGTCTCCTGGTGCCGGTCCAAATACCGACGATCCCGATCTACATAGCGCTCGCGAAATCCGGGCTGCTCAATAGCTACGCTGCGCTGGTGCTGCCCTGGATCATCTCGGTGTTTGCCATCTTCCTCTTCCGGCAGTTCTTTGTGACCTTTCCCGACGAGGTGCTGGACGCAGCACGCCTCGACGGTTTCAGCGAACTTTCGATCGCCTGGCGGATCATGCTGCCTGCAGCGTGGCCAGCCGTCGCCTCTTTCTCGATCTTCTCCCTCGTGGCCCATTGGAACGATCTCTATTGGCCCCTGGTGGTGACGACCAATCCCGACATGATGACGCCGTCGCTCGGCATTGCCTATTTCCGGCAGGCGGGCGAGGGCGCCGGAAATGTCGGTGCGCTGATGGCCGGGGGCGTTCTCGTGACCGCGCCCTTGGTCGGTCTTTTTCTTCTCATGCAGAAGCACTTTATCCGGGGCCTGGTGCTCGTCCGACACTAACTCCGTTTTCCAACCTAATTCTCAAACCTTAGGAGAGCAATGTGAAAACACTTGCCATGATCCTTGCTGCCGGCATCACTGTCGCCCTAGCAGCCCTGCCGGCGCAAGCCGAAACGAAACTCGACGTGTACTACGCCTGGCCCGAACACGAAGTCATCCACAAGCCGATCGCCGATCGCTTCATGGCGGACCATACGGACATCAAGATCAACTTCCGTGCCGCTGCACCCAGCTATGATGAAGCTGTCCAGGCGTTGATCCGCCAGAGCATGGCGGGCGAGTTGCCGGACGTTCACTATGTCGGGTTCAACGTGCTGCGTCCGCTCGTCGCGCGTGGCCTCGTAAAGCCCATCGATGATCTCGTTGCCGCGGACCACCTGGCCAAAAAGGGTTATACGGAGCAGGTCCTGTCTCTCGCAACGATCGACGGCCATCTCTACGGTCTTCCCTTCGCCATGTCGACGCCGGTCGTTTATTACAATGCCGATCTTGTGAAGCAGGCGGGTGGCGATCCCGACAAGATCCCGGCCGACTGGGACAGCTTTGTTGCGCTCGCCGGCAAAATCGGAGCGCTCGGCGACGGAACGTCCGGCATGTATTATCAGCTTGGCTCGGACGACTGGACCACGCAGAACCTGGTGCGGAACTTCGGCGGCCAGATGATGAACGACAAGGAAAGCGACATCGCTTTTGACGGTCCTGCCGGCCAGGCCGCGGTCAAGCTGTTCAAGCGGTTCCATACCGATGGCGCTCAGCCGGCGATCGACTCCCGCGCCGCCCGGCAACTCTTCACCTCCGGCAAGCTTGGCTTCTTCTTCGCCTCTGCCGGTAGTGTGAGCGGTTTCGAAGGTGAAATTGGAGACCGGTTCAAACTGCGCACGGCCAAGCAGCCGCTCGGCGTTGAAGATGCGACAATGCCGACGGGCGGCATGGTTGCAGTAGTCCTGACCGACGATCCCGCCAAGCGCGCCGCTGCCTGGGAGTACGTCAAGTTCGCCACAAGTCCTGAAGGCCAGAGCATTGTCGTGCCGAATACCGGCTACATGCCGACCAACACGCTTGCGCTCGACAAGGATCATCTCGGCGCCTTCTACGACAAGCATCCCAACTGGTACACCAGCGTGCTCCAGACGCCGCGCGCTCGCCCGTGGTTCTCCTGGCCTGGCGATAACGGTGTTCAGATCGGCGAGGTCCTACGCGACGAAATGACGGCCATCGCGCTCGGCTCCAAGCAGCCGGAAGCCGCTCTCGCGGACATGGCGTCCCAGGTTCGCGCCCTTCTGCCGAAGACCAACTGATCCACTCCTCCCGGGACGCTGCACATGTGTGCGGCGTTCCTTCCTTTTTTCGCGGATTTACCTATGAAACTCATTCATCTGACTGACCTCCACCTTGTACGCCCGGGCGCAATGCTCTTTGGCTTCGACCCTGCCGAACGGTTGCGAAAAACCATCGCGCGTATCAACCGTGATCACGCCGACGCCGAGCTCTGCGTCGTGACCGGCGATCTCACTGACGAGGGAGACTTCGCTTCCTACGAACTGCTGCGCGACGTGCTGCGGGACCTGCGCGTACCCACCCGGCTTCTGCTCGGCAATCACGACAGCCGTGAGAACTTCGTGCGCGCCTTTCCCGGTGAACCGCGCGATGAAAGCGGCTTCGTCCAGTCGGTCCACGAGAGCTCCGCGGGACGCCTCATCTTCCTCGACACCCTTGTGGA
This sequence comes from Phyllobacterium zundukense, assembly GCF_002764115.1. NCBI lineage: Bacteria > Pseudomonadati > Pseudomonadota > Alphaproteobacteria > Hyphomicrobiales > Phyllobacteriaceae > Phyllobacterium > Phyllobacterium zundukense. The sequence continues at coordinate 280,808 of NZ_CP017943.1, forward strand.
GGGTTCCGGCCATGGCGCGCTGGACGAGGGGCGGCTCGAATGGCTGCTGGCGCGGTTTACCGAGAAGCCGGAAGCGCCCACTTTTCTCTTCGTCCATCATCAGCTGCAGCCGATCGGTTTGCCGCATTTTGAACCATGGAACACAGAGAACTGGCGTCACAACATGCGGGCAATCGTTGGGGCCGGCAATGTGCGGCACATCTTCCACGGTCATGTGCATGTCGATGTCGGCGGTACGTGGAGTGGCATCCCCTTCAGCGCAAGCCGCGGCGTTGCGCATCAGATCATTCCGAATTTCACGCGCAGGGATGCGGATTTCGTCGAGGACGCGCCGGCCTTCGACATCGCGCTGATAGACGCTGATGGCGTCCTGGTCCATCGCTTGGAAGTGAGCGACCGCCACGTGGTTGAGATCTCCGCTGCAGGTCCAGTTCCGGAGGGCGAACAATGAACCAACAGAATTTTTATGAACTGGTCATCTTCGATTGCGACGGCGTTCTGATCGATAGCGAGACGCTGGCAAGTCGCATCGACGCTGAGGAACTGACCCGCATCGGCTATCCGACGTCTTATTCTGATGTGGTTCTACGCTTCACCGGCCTGTCGTCGGCGACCATGCGGAAGATGATCGAGGAAGACTGGGGCCGTGCCCTGCCGAGCGACTTCGATACCATCGTGCAATCCCGGATCAAGGAAAGCTATCGGACGGAATTGCAAGCGATCAGTGGCATTGACCGGCTCCTGCACCAGTTGCCATTACCGCGCTGCGTCGCCTCGAGCAGCGCGCCGGACAAGCTGCGACTTGGTCTTGAACTGACCGGGCTTTGGACGCACTTCGATCCACACGTCTTCAGCTCGGTCATGGTAAAGGCCGGCAAGCCGGCACCGGACCTGTTCCTGTTCGCCGCAACCCAGATGGGCATTGCGCCGGCGCGCTGCGTCGTGGTGGAAGACAGCATTGCCGGCGTTCGCGCAGGTGTCGCGGCAGAAATGACCGTGATTGGTTTCACGGCAGGCGGCCATTGCCTTGAGGACCACGGTCAACGATTGCTCTCAGCCGGCGCTGCAGTCGTTGCGACATCGGCAGAAGAGTTGGGTCCGCTGCTGATGATGAGCGAGGTTTACGCGACTCCCAAGATGGCAGAAGGCTGATCGCCCGCCGAAACGTCTTTTCCAGGCGCCCGGTGACAGCATGTGCTGCGGCCGGGCTCTGGATCATTCGCGAGGGCGAAACCTACGATACGCGTGGCTCGGGAAGGCATGCCGTTTTCCAAAGGATTAGATAGGCTGCGGATCTGCGGCATGCATATGCGGATACGAGCCCAGCTGTCGGCCAAGGCTCGAAGTAAACGGCGGGCCACGGCCGGTGGTATAACGCGCTCCTGTTAGGGGAACCCGCAGTTATGTTGCGCGCAGTTCCATCTGGTGTGGCGCCATTCGACCAGGCGCGGGAATCGTTGGTTGTGAGGCACCGCATCCAGCATAAGATGAAAATACCTCGGTAATCCCATAGGTTGCCGTTTTCTTGGGTTGCCCCATATCGCGGCTGCGATCCTCCGTCTAATAAATCAGTTATTTAGTTCCGCTAGTGCAAATCGGATTGGTCGAGCCCGCAACCAATTGCGATAGGGGAAATCGAACTTCTCGGCGCCAATGGCGTACCGAAGCGTGAATAACGTCTGCGCTGTCGAATTCCATACAAAATTCACCCCGTTCGCCCTTTCGCGGTAACCCACGGTTAGTTCTAATTACGATGCACTTCATAGACCTGCCTCCGCTTAGCAGGGGTTTAGCGCCACGCGGAAAGACGGGTCAAATCACAGCGGAATTCAACAGCAAGACGACAAGGAGCTTGACCACCACGCTCGCTTTGCACCAATACCTGTCAGCGGTTACACTGGAAACCTATGCCCTGCGCTCGGCGATGACGAACATGACGCGGAAGCTGCCGTGCCGCTTGAACAGGGTCCAGAGCGGTTCGAAAGCGTGGTTCAACCGCGCGGCTTCGACAGCGTCCCCTGACTGCGCCGCACGCGTCAGCGCAAGCGCCGGGGCCGCCAGCAGACCTGCCGCAACGCTGTACCAGGTGTCACATCCGGCAAGCAAGGCATCGGCCGCACCCCAATCGCCGCTGTATCCGATCGAGAACGTGTCAGGGGTGATCTGCCGCAGGCGTGCCAGTTCCCCCGCATAATCGTCATTTGCCGCCAGAGGCATTTTTACGGCGACGATGTTGGACACCGCTGAAAGCCGGGCGATCAATGCATCGCTGAATGTGAAGTGCGTGGTGCTTGGATTGTTGTATATGCACAAAGGCAGGTTTCCCGCCTCGGCCACGGCAACGAAGTGCCGGAAGACTTCGTCGTCTTTTAGGGGAACGTAGGACATGGGTGCGAGGAGCAGGCCGTCAGCGCCAGCGGATTTGGCATCGCGCGCCAACGCCTTAGCCTCGTCGGTACGCAATGCTCCCACACCCACGACAAGAGGCGTTTTGCCGCCGATGCATTCCACGGCGACCTGGACCGCACGCTTCCGTTGCTCCCTCGTGAGGTAGGCATAGCCGCCCGTGCTGCCGAGCAGGCCGATGGAATCTGCGCCGGCGTGATGAATCCGCTCGAGAAAGCGAGCCAGCGCATCGGTGTCGACATGCCCCTCGGCATCGGTTGGAGTGAGGGGGAACGCCGACAGTCCACGAAACAAAGTCATCATCTATCCTTTCGAAACTAAATACGGGAGAGCAGCATGCGCAGCCCTGCAAACGCGAAAAACATCGCCAGCAGACTTTCGATCCAGCGACGACAGCGGCGATACAGAGCCACCATCGGGGGTGTGGAGAAAACGATGGCGTAGCCGCAGAAGATCGCGACACTCAGGACGGCGCAGCCACTCAATATCGCAGCAATGCTCTGCCATGAGGAATTCGGGCCGATCCCCAGTGTTACCAGCGCGATCCATGCCAGCACGGATTTTGGGTTCGCCAAATGCATCACGAGACCCCTTCGATAGAGCGCACCCGGTGAAAGAGTGACTTCGTCGGCAGACGCGCGCGCTGCCAGCTTCTCGTTTGACGTGAGGGCCGAACGTCCCGCCTTGAAGGCGAGGAATAGCAGATAGAGGCCCCCGAAAATCTGGAGAACGATCAGCGCCTGGGCGTACCTGGCCAACAAGGCGGAGATGCCCGTCGAGGCCATCAGACCCCAGAAGATCGAGCCGCTGACAACGCCCGAGGCGAGCATGAGCGCGGCACCTCTGCCGCGAGCCATCGCCACGCCCATAATGCGCATGTTGCTCGGGCCGGGGCTTCCCGCGGCGATGACATATGCTGCGTAGACTATGAGCAACTGATGGACATCGACATTCATTCTCTGAACCCTTAAAAATCTCATTCAAATCGGTGGATGCGATCACTCGACCCGAAACGTCACTTGGCGATGGCGATTGTTTGGCTCACGATCGTGCAGCCCGGCATCAACGCATTCAGCCCTTCAACCAAGGCATCCGTCGCCTCCGCCAGCGCTTCGTCGGGCATGGTCTCCAAAGCCTCCAATATGAACCACATCCGGCCTCTTGTGGCCTCCAGGCGGGTTCGAGTTCCTTGTCGCCAGTTCCAGCGTCTGCAGGTTACACCGTTGTCGTCGCGCCAGACGACCTCTCCCGACAAAGGCGGATCGATGACCTCCTCCCCATTCATTACGGTGTCGAACGTTTCCGTCCCGTCCGCGATCGTCAGGAAGGGTCTCCCGACATAGGAGTCGTAGTTCTCGCCGCCCACCGGGATTGCGTATTTGAGGCTGATGGCGTTGTAGAGATCGACGATCGGGTTGATTGTCGGAATGCTACCGTCCTTGAGGACACGCTTTCTCAGGGCCTGGGCTGAGCATGGCGTGCGGTTCGGCTTCGCCCCAAAGCGGACATAGGCGTCGGACCAACTCGCCAGATGAGTTTCTGCCCAAGCCGGCCCACCCGCCAACACGCAATCGCAGGCTTCAGCGAGCAATCGAGGATCGAAACGCCCTTCTCCTGCGGAATTGGCATCGACGTGGACGCTCACTGCTCTGAATCCGGGTGCAATATTCTGTATTCGACCGTCGATGACGGGTTTCTCAAACATCCAGGCAACTCCATCAATTCAGGCAAAGGCAATCCATGAGCGGCGCGACGAGTGACGAACACCTCTCCTTGACTGGAAACCACTATTGCAGTTCACTGGCACAAATGAAACTGCCAGTTATGGGGATGTTCATTGGTCCAGTACAAGGACGGGTCTCGCAGAACGGGAGCAACGCGTCGGATCTATCATTCCTTGCTCACGCAGATCGAAGCCGGAGTATACGGTGTCGGCGACACTTTGCCTTCGAGCCGCTCGCTTGCGGAAGAACTGGGTGTTTCAAGGACAACGGTGACCACCGCTTTTGACCAGCTCATTTCGGAGGGTTATGTCCAGGTACAGCAGGGTCGAAAAGCAACGGTTGCGTCCGCAGGGCGGCTGAGTCAAGTTACCCCGTCCGACCGTTCGGCGATCGCCGCTCGCCAGCTTTCGGCCTATGCAACTCGCACGATGGCTCAGCCGTCGAACAGCACCGCCGGGAAGCCACAGCTCAAATTCGATTTCCGCTACGGGGATGTCGCAGCGGTGGACTTTCCAAAGACACCCTGGCGAAAAGCGCTGAACACCGCCTTCCTCATGCATCGCGACAGATTGGGATACGATGATCCGGCCGGAAGCCGATCCTTGCGGGAGGCTTTGCAGAGCTATGTCTGGCGGTCAAGGGGCATCAGCTGCAATCTCGGCCAAATCTTAGTTGTGAACGGATCGCAGCAGGCACTGGACCTCTGCGCGCGGGTCCTTGTCAATCCCGGCGACGGGGTCGTGGTCGAAGACCCGTGCTATGCCATGGCAAAAAACGTCATGCTCGCCGTCGGAGCAAACACCGTTGCTGTGCCCTGTGGCGCTCATGGCATGGACACCACGAAGCTTCCCGAGGCTGGCGACATCGCGGTGGCGTACGTGACTCCGAGCCACCAGTTTCCCCTGGGAGGAGTTTTGCCTGCTGCGCATCGCCAAGCATTGATGGAGTGGGCCGCTTCGGCGAATACCTATGTTATCGAGGACGACTACGACGGCGAGTATCGGTACGACGTTGGCCCCATACCGCCTCTATATCTGTCTGGACAAGGCCGCGTCATCTACGTCGGAACGGTCTCGAAGACCCTGTCACCAACGCTCAGGCTTGGATACATCGTGCTCCCGCATCCACTTGTCGAGGCGTTCGTCCACTGCAAGCAGATCGCCGATCGGCACACCTCCACGTTCGAGCAAGAAGCTCTCGCGGCGCTGATCGAGACTGGCGCTTATGAGCGACATGTCCGCAAGATGAGGAGACTGAACGCGGAAAGACGCGCTGTATTTCTAGCGTCAATGACCCGCGCTTTTGCCGACGACATCGAGATCGTCGGCACGACCGCGGGACTTCACGTCGTCGTGTGGTTCAACACGATGCGCTCCAAGGACGAGGAGCGTTTTGCCGATACCGCTCGAAACCATGACGTCGGAATCTATCCTGTCACACGCCTGTTCTCATCCCCGACTGATGAGCGAGCCGGATATATTTTCGGCTATGCGTCCATGTCCGTCGACCAACTCGCCAAGGGAGTGGAGAAGTTGCACTGCGTCTACCTCGACCGTGTCGGCAATGCGGAGCCTCTGCGCGGGACCGCGGGCGACAACGGGAAGTTTTTGATGGTCAGATAGTTTTCATTGGATTGGGCTTCTGGAACCGAACGGATGCGGGTTGGTTTCCGGCTGCCGACCGGCCGCGGCGACGAATTCGCCCATGGATTACCGGGCAGTCCGGACAGCCGAGAGCTGCCGCCGATCGGTGTGAAGCCGCGGGACATGTTCGTGCCCGACCTTCACATCGGTACTTTGAAGGTGAAGAGCCGGAATTTTCAGTAAACGCCGCCGATCTCGGAGGCGTTCAGCCTGCCCGAATTCGCAGGCAGGCTAGCACGCGCCCTTGTGGTTAAAGCACGCTGACGTTCTCGGCCTTCGACTTCCCGGTCTTGCGGTCCTGGCCTACCTCGAAGCTGACCTTGTCACCTTCTCTGAGCGAGCCGCCTCGCTGCAAGGAAGAGACGTGAACGAAGACATCCGTTCCACCATTCTCGGGTGTAATAAAACCAAATCCCTTGTCGTCATTGAAAAATTTAACAGTACCAGTGGGCATGACAGTTCCTCTTGAATTCCCGTAGCGATTTGACTCCGCGATAGACTTTTTATAGCGCTATTGCTTGCCCATCAACCGCCAACACCGCGATACTGGCGTCGAGGCTCATCTTTAGGGCTTCATGCATTCTGTTGATCTCGTGGAGCTATGAATGAGGGTCGATAGTTCGGATAGGCTATTTGGTCGAGTTGACCGCTGCCTCGAGCTCTTCAATACTCTTCATCACCGCTTCGAAGCCTGGCGGCGTTGCAAAGATCATCGCCGACATTCTGTCGTAGTCGGCGGCAAGTTTCTTGCGCATGGCTGGTGTCGGTACGAGGCGATATGTGCCCGGCACGGCCAGATCGTATCGGTGGTCCGGAGATCGAAACATGAGTTCCTTATGCTGTCGGCACGCCTCTGCGAGTTCACGCATCGAAGCCGTTGTGAGACCGTAGTCCTGGTGTGTCCAAATCTGATGGACGTCGTAATAGTGGCGTGAATACCGATTGAGGTCCGGGATCCTTCTTTCCGGGTCTTCTTCAGCGCTGCGCTTTTCGGTCGTTTCCGTCATCGCGTGCAAAATGAGAACCTTTTCCCAAAACGTCCTCTCCGGCTTGGCGGTCGTTACGTTGGGAACCGTGAAATCACCTTCTCCCATTTCTTTAGCAACATAGGCAACAATCGTGCGCGCCTCTGCAGGTGACGGGTCTGGGCGCGCGCCGGCTTCAATGCGTACTGCTGACTCAACATAGTCCCCGCTCGTATCGAAAACGCTTTTGTATCCGAGCACCAGAACGTCGAGGGCCTCTTTTTTTCGGTAGGCATCGTAACCAAAATTGAGAGAGAAATGCCCAGCTTGGCCGATCGTGGCCTCGACCGCAGCGATTTCTTGGCTAAGTCTTCCCTTCAGAGGTCCAGACATATATTGACGTGCGGCTTCGTCGACCTCTTCCGCCAGTGCCTTTTGCTGCTTGGTCACCGAGGAGAGAGCGGCGATCTCGCTCTCTGTCGGTACTTTCAGGTCGGCTTTATAAATGCCGATGTCGATATCTTCGGAGAAGCGATTTATCAGGCCGTAGGCTTTGCTGAGGCTGGTACCCCCCTTGAAGTAAAGACCGATCGGATCGTCGGCGCGTCCGTTGAATAGGAAGTCGAGGACCCAGCAAACGTATAGGTCTTTTTCGATATTCTCAGCTCGCGTTTGTAGGTCGGAAGCCACCGTTTCGAACAAGGCCCGGCGCTCATCGGCGCTACTGCGAAGCACATTAATGAAGCCCTGGCGCATTTCCTTCCTCTGCGACGCGAATGTCGCGCGTTATTGTCTCCACCACGGGATACATCCAGGCAGGAAGCGCGCGAATGTTATCGCGCAGGTCCTGGACGATCGATCGCTTTTGCGAGCTTTGCGCGAGGTGACGGACAATACCATCGACGATGGTCTCGAAATTCGATCGTTCATCTCGAAACCAGGTGAGGGCCTGGACGATCCGCATGGCGGGTCGCCCCGCCCAAAATGCCGTTTTTGCCGCTATTCGCTTGAAATCGAGCCGGTAGATTACCGGCTTCGCTGCGTTCGGATCGCCGGAATTGGCTTCGATCTCAATCGTACGGGGGTAGGTATCCGCATAGATCGTCGAACGGGCGGGGACAGCTGTCGTCAAACCAAGGTCGTTCGCGGCTGTCATTCCGTCGACAAGGACGCGCAACTTGTCACGCCGCGCAATTGCATCGATGAATGCGGCGCGCGGCGGGAACACCATTTTTCCAGTCAGCTGGCTGATGCCTGGCTTATCGTAGAAGCCTCGATATGGGCGCCGGATATCTCCCCGGCTGGTAAGCCTCTGCAGCGCCTTCTCGACGGCGTGGGGTGTTCCGATATCGAGGAAGTCGTCACGCGACCATACGCCCCCGGGGGACGCGGCCGCTATGCGATCGCGAATGCGTTCAAGAGTGTCGGACGTCGGATCAGGCATGTCTCTCAACCTTCTGACCGAAGATTATATATAAATTTTGGTCAGTAGCAACCAATCAATCTTACTGACCAAAATTTATATCGAAAGTTTGGTCAGTAGCGGGCTTAGGACCCACTCGCCGGTATCGAAGCCAAGTCCTTTTCGGTCCAGATTGCCGTCGCCCGATCAGGCCGGGCGGATGGCTGCGCTGAAGCCTTGGTTTCAAGTCTTCACTCATGCGGGCTGCCATGCCTGACGCGCTCATCGCTCAGATCTGCACAGGGAGCGGACCCATGACCAGCGGTCCCTTCGAAAAAGAGCTGCTGGTGCAACGCGATCCGCTGCGTACAAGCAGCCGCACCAACCGGGCGTTGCCAATCCCGCTCTCTTGTCTGGCATCCCGCCCGTTTGATCCGGGCCCGGCCGCGGTCATGTCGAACGACCTCAGCCTTAACGCCGCCATCGGCATAACAGCCTCGCGCAAAACCACGCACTCGATCTTGCCCGGACCCTGATGGTCCCGGTCACCCTCTTTGAGGTCGAAGGACAGATCGGAGTTTATCTGAACAGTCAACCTGTCTCACAGGCCTTTTCGTCCCGCGATCGGGATGACGTCGTAGCCGTAACGTCGTTGTTCCATGAGCTCGCATAGCGCACGAACTTGATGATGCTGGGCAAGGATGTCATTGATGGCACTGTTCGGCTCGGGTGGCATCAGCCCGTTGATCCGCCGTGTTGTACCGTTCCCTGGACTCGGCAACCGCATGGCGGAAAGCCTCCAGCACCTTGGAAGCGCGGTTCGCGGTTGCCCGGCTCCCACCTGCCTCGAGGGCGAGATTGACTGTCATGAGCGTGGTGAGATTCGCGATCGTTCACTCGACAGCCAATCATTTCGTGCTTCCGGTCGGAATCTCGTCGTCAGCGCCATTATTCAGTGGAATACAGACTACCTTGCCAAATACCCCCGGAACCCGGCCATTGCGGGAAACCGCCGCGGTACTTCATCGAGCATGAGCCGTCGTTCGTACCTGTTCACGGTTCATCCAAGGTCCCGTACAATTTCGGGGTGTTCTTGTCATGGCCCCATTCAGCTCGTTCTGCCACGCACAATACAAAATGGACCGATTGGCGACAATCTGACGGCCTGCAACCCCTCACTCGTCCAATCCCGTCATGGGCAGTCTGTCCCACCGCTCCGAGGTCAGCAGTCATGCATCGTCCCACAAGCGCGCCTTGGTTGAGAATATTTTGTCCCGATAGCGGCGAAGTTCGGGCTTGGTTTTCCTTCTTTATCTCACGGCTCTTGTTAGTGTTCCTGCGCGGCAGCATGTGCGCTGTTTTGTTTCAAAGGATCCTCCCATGTCCAATCCGACCGTCGTCGGCCTTTCCGGCAACTTCCAGCGCCCATCAAAAACACGATCACTTGTCGCCAACGTGGTCAGCCGGATCAGTCATCGATATGGGCTTGCTTCCGAAGTTTTCGATCTGGTTGATTTCGGTGACAACCTTGGCGCGGCCCGCTACGCCAATGATCTTGACGCTCCCTCAACGCAAATTGTCGAGAAGATCCTGGCGGCTGACGTTCTCGTGGTTGGGACCCCGACATACAAGGGGAGCTACACCGGGCTTTTCAAGCACCTCATCGATTTAATCGATCCGCTGGCCTTGCAGGGCAAACCCATTCTCCTGACCGCCACGGGAGGCAGTGACCGCCATGCGTTGATTGTCGAACACCAGCTGCGACCGCTCTTTGGTTTCTTCATGGCACACACATTGCCGACGGGTGTTTTTGCTGTAGATCGCGACTTTCTGGACTACGAAATTGCAACTGCCCACATCGACGCACGGATCACCCAGGCCGTAAGTGAGGTCCGTCCGTTTGTGGCGGCCGAAAGGTCCGTTGTAAATAGCGCTGCGGAATAACGGGATCGGCCTCTCTTCGTGTCATATGTGTGTGAAGAAACTGGAGCATTATCTTGCGAAGCGGCGTGGAACCGGAATGTCACAGGAACGTTTTCAGCGCATGATCAAATCCTTCCCTCCAGTAACAATCGAAGCCGCCTGGTTGGGCAAGCCAACGAATATCTGTTCCGTCACGCAAGCAGCCGAGTTTCTGCTTATGAAATGGCCGATACATGACGGACCCAAATTAAAGATTGCCCGCCAGCTGTGCTTTGACGCCCTCGAAGGGAAAGCGAGCGCTGCGGATGCGCGTTCGGCATTTATTGGTGCAGCGAAAGAAGCCAACATCTTCCACGACTATCTGAGAAAGAGCGCTTAGTCAGCTCTTTCCCTGGTCTCGCCTGAGCCGGTTCATCGCAGCCGATTTCCCAGAGCGACCGTGGTTCGCAGAGTGCTGGAGAGCATTCGGATCACTGCGGTCATGGGCTAAGGCCAGTGCCGTGTCCGCCATGTCGGCAGAGATGTCACGATCCATTGGGCCGGATTTGGGCGCCTGCACCTTCGCGTGGTTCATACGTCGGTTCGCTCGGTCACACATTCATGCGCCAACGGAAATTGGACCGCATCCAAGTTTAGCCCCAGCCATACAATTAGATCGTCGCTGCCAAATATACGCATCAGCCGTTTCACGTCGGGCGTTCATTTTGGAATGCCTTTCTTTTACGGAGGCCGCCAAATCCTTAATCTCCAGTAAAGTGGTATAGATAAGGCAATGTGGTATGCAGCGCTTAAAAATTTTGGGTTTGTCAGGCAATATCAGCCGGCCATCGCGCACGGCGTCCCTTGTCCGGGCAATTACCGCGGCGGTTGGAAAGCTATTCGATGTTGATGGCCGGGTTATTGAACTCGCCGATGCGGCGCCGGTCCTTTTCCGTGCTTTAAGAGCTGATCAACTGGACAAGGCGGGGCGCGATATTATTGATGCCGTCGAAGCGGCAGATATCCTCGTCGTCGGTTCGCCTGTGTATAGAGCCTCCTATACGGGTGCTCTCAAGCATCTGTTCGATCTTGTGCACTTCCGCGCATTGACGGGAAAACACATCATCCTTGCTGCTACCGGCGGCACGCAGCTGCATGGATTAGTTACCGAACACCAGCTCCGTCCGCTCTTCGGCTTTTTCAATGCGCTGACAATTCCGACGGCGGTCTATGCGACTGAGGCCGAATTTACTGGACACGAGCTGACCAGTCCCGACGTCGCGAAACGCATCGATCGTTCGGTGACGGAACTCGCCCAGCTGTTTCGTCGTGCCGATGCCAATTCCGGCAACAGCCGCTCAAGTCCGCAGCGGGAAATTGTTTTGGCGCAAACCTGATTTCATCTTGAAGGGGAATTTACATGTCACAGATAAAAAGAGAGCCGGTTAAATTTGCCTATTGGGTCCCGAACGTATCGGGAGGTCTGGTCATATCCAATATCGAACAGCGCACGAGCTGGGATATTGATTACAATCGCAAACTGGCCCAGATCGCCGAAGCAAACGGTTTTGACTATGCGCTGAGCCAGATCAGGTTCACAGCCGGTTATGGTGCTGACAATCAGCATGAATCCGTGTCTTTCAGCCACGCGCTGCTGGCAGCGACGACGAAATTGAAAGTGATTGCTGCCCTCTTGCCGGGACCCTGGAATCCGGCGCTGGCTGCGAAGCAGATTGCCACCATCAACCATCTCACCAACGGACGTGTTGCAGTCAATATTGTCAGCGGCTGGTTCCGGGGTGAATTTGCAGCAATTGGCGAGCATTGGCTTGATCACGACGAGCGCTATCGACGCTCGGAGGAGTTCATCCGGACTCTGCGTGGTATCTGGACAGAGGACAGCTTCACGTTCAAGGGCGATTTCTACCGGTTTAACGAATACTCGATGAAGCCGAAGCCGATTGATCCACTACCGGAAATTTTCCAGGGCGGCTCCTCGCGCGCCGCACGCGACATGGCCGCGCGTGTTTCCGATTGGTATTTTACGAACGGCAATACGCCAGCGGAAATCAGGAAGCAGGTGGATGACATCCGAGCCAAGGCTGCCGCTAACGGCCATTCGGTGAAAATTGGGGTGAATGCCTTTGCGATTGCTCGCGACACGGAAGTGGAAGCCCGCACTGTGTTGGACGAGATCATTGCCAAGGCGAACCCGGAGGCGGTGCAGGGCTTTGCCGATCAGGTGAAGAATGCCGGTAAGGCCTCGCCGGAAGGCGAGGGGAACTGGGCCAAGTCGTCTTTCGAGGATCTGGTACAATACAATGACGGCTTCCGCAGCAATCTCATCGGCACGCCAGAGCAGATTGCGGAGCGCGTGATCGATCTCAAGAATGCTGGTGCAGATCTTATCCTGCTCGGCTTCCTGCATTTCCAGGAAGAGGTCGAGTTTTTTGGCAAGCATGTGATCCCGTTGATCCGGAAACTGGAAAAGGCGGAAACGGTTACGGCCGTGGCAGCCGAATAATCCACAACGACCAAGACCGGCAGACCTGTTCTGTCAGCCAAACCAAGCGCTGTATCGTAGCCCGTATCGTATCGGGTCTGCGAAGGGGATTTTGTGTTCTGTCGTATCGATTTGATCGAACGGGAAATGGGCCTGGAGAGACGCAGAAAATGCATTCGATAAACTACCTTCACGAAGGTCCCGCCACCGTTGCCTTTCGGGAGCCGGTGGCCACCCCGGAAATCGAGCTGATGAGGCAGGTCGAGTGGCCACCCCAACAGCCGGATACTATTCTCGGTCTCGAGGGGATCAGCCTCTCCTTTGGGGGAGTCGTTGCACTCCATAATATTGACCTCACTGTGCGATCGGGCGAAATACGCGCGATTATTGGTCCCAATGGTGCTGGCAAAAGCTCCTTGATCAATATCATCAGTGGCGTTTACAGGCCCGGACGCGGCCAGGTTCGGATCGGGGCCAATCGCTTCGCCCGGGTGCCGACCCAAAAACTTGCTCACCTTGGAATTGCGCGGTCGTTCCAGAATCTTGCGCTGTTCAAGGGATTGAGCGTCGTCGACAACGTCATCTCCGGTCGAGCATATAAGGTCCGTTCGACCTTTCTCGCGCAGGTACTGGGACTTGGTCTCTCGCGCCGCGAAGAGGTAGATGCCCGCGAACGTGCGGCCCAAATACTGGATTTCCTCGATCTTACCCACGTCAGCGATCGTCTGGCAGGTAGTTTACCCTATGGATTGCAAAAGCGCGTCGAACTCGCACGCGCGATGGTCGCGGAACCGGCGATCCTGCTGCTTGATGAGCCGATGGCTGGAATGACCGCTCCAGAGAAAGCCGAGATGAGCGAATTCGTTCGTGCCGCCAACCGGGAATATGGCACGACAATTATCCTCGTTGAACATGATATCGGCGTGGTCATGGGCCTTTCCGACCATATTGCCGTTCTCGACTATGGTCGCAAAATTGCCGATGGCACGCCCGAAGAAATCCGCGCCGATCAGGGCGTGATTGATGCCTATCTCGGCGTTACTCCGGAAAATATCGATGGTGAGGGGATTTGATGGTTGAGTTCGATTGGCTCTTCTTCTTCGAGGTTTTGATTGGCGGCCTGCTATCAGGCGTCATGTATTCACTCGTCGCGATCGGTTTTGTGCTGATCTACAAGACTTCGGGCGTGTTGAATTTTGCTCAAGGGGCGATGCTGCTTTTTGCGGCACTCACCTTCGTCAGCCTGGTGGAGAGAGCTGTCCCATTTGCGTTGGCGCTGGCAATCACATTTGCATTGATGGTCGCCATCGGGATTGCAATCGAGCGCGTTGTTCTCCGGCCTCTAACCAACAGATCGCCGATGACGCTCTTTATGGCCACTCTTGGGCTCTCCTATATCATCGAGGGTGCGGCGCAGCTGATATGGGGAACCCAGGTTCACGGCCTCGATCTCGGCATTGAAGACATTCCCTTCGACTTAGGCGGCATTTTCATCAGCCAGTTTGATCTCTTTGCTGCCGCTGTCGCAGCGAGCATGGTGGCGCTGTTATCGGTTTTCTTCCGGTATACTCGTGTCGGGCTCGCCTTTCGCGCAGTCGCGGATGATCAGTTCGCTGCTCTCGCAGTCGGTTTGCGCTTGCCATGGATTTGGGCAACCGTCTGGGCCGCCGCGGGGATCGTCGCGCTGGTTGCCGGTTTGCTGTGGGGCGCAAGGCTGGGCGTGCAATTTTCGCTGTCGCTCGTCGTGCTGAAGGCCCTGCCGGTTTTGGTCCTGGGTGGTTTCGATTCCATTCCGGGAGCGATTGTTGGCGGGCTATTGATTGGTGCCGCGGAGAAGCTCGCCGAGGTCTATATCGGTGAATATGTTGGCGGTGGCATTGAAAGCTGGTTTGCCTATGTCGTCGCGCTCGCGTTCCTGCTGGTATGCCCCTCCGGACTTTTCGGACAAAAGCTGGTGGAAAGGGTGTAGGCAATGACCGCTATCGCTTCCGATTTTTCCTCATCCCATCGGATTCCGGGATGGCTGCCTCCGGTCCTGCTGCTTGGCGTGGCCTATCTCGTTATTCCGTTCATCGGTACGAGCTATCTGTTCGAAGCCATCCTGCTGCCCTTCCTGGCGTTGAGCCTGGCTGGAGTGGGGCTCAACATTCTGACCGGCTATGCCGGGCAGGTGTCGCTCGGCAGCGCGGCATTCCTGGCGGTGGGTGCCTTCGCCGCGTATAATTTCAACCTTCGCGTCGAGGGGTTGCCGCTCATCGGCAGTATCATTCTGGCGGGGCTTGCTGCTGCAGCGATCGGCATTGTTTTTGGCCTGCCGAGCCTGCGTCTCAAAGGCTTCTATCTCGCGGTATCGACCCTTGCCGCGCAATTCTTCGTGCAATGGGCGCTGACGAAATTCAGCTGGTTTTCCAACGATTCCGCCTCGGGTGTGATCGATGCGCCGGCACTGTCGATCGCCGGCATTGCATTCAACGGAGCCGCCGGGCGCTACCTGTTCTCGTTGACGGTCGTAGTCCTGCTGACCTTTCTTGCTTATCGGCTGGTGTCCTCCCAATCAGGCCGCAATTTTATTGCCGTGCGCGACAATGAAGCGGCGGCTCGGATCATCGGCGTTCCCGTCCTGAAGACGAAACTCCTGGCCTTTGCCATATCGTCTTTCATTATCGGCGTTGCGGGGGTGCTCTGGGCTTTCGCTTACTTGAGAACAGTGGAGCCTGCCGGGTTCAATCTCGACCGGTCCTTCCAGATCCTGTTCATCATTATCATTGGCGGGCTCGCATCCATTCGCGGCGCGTTTTTCGGCGCTGCCCTCCTGGTGGTCCTGCCATTGGCTCTTTCCAGGCTCGGTTCGTTTTTGCTCGGAGACGTTTTCAATTCGGGCGTGCTCGACATGAGCCAGCGCATCGTTCTGGGTGCCTTGATCATTCTGTTTCTTATTCTGGAGCCCGACGGTCTGGTGTCGCTCTGGGACAGAATTCGAAAACGATCTGCCGCCGTCTTCGGACGGGTGTGATCCATGCCGGAGCCTGACCGCTCTCCCGCAATAAAACTACCTAGTAATCAACATCCGACCGGCAAATTTCTCCGGTCAACGAGAGGAGTGTATCCAGAAATGACGATTTTTAACAAACTCAAAGTCGCTGCGATTGCAGCAGGGCTGAGCCTTTCCATCGCGCTGCCGGCAGCCTATGCGGACCAGCAGTATTTTCCGCTGCAAAGCTACCGTGTCGGGCCCTATGCGGCCGGCGGCACCGGCTTCTTTGGTGGGTTCATTGACTACCTCAACCTCATCAACACCCGCGACGGCGGCGTGAATGGCGTCAAGCTCACCTGGTCGGAAGGCGAAACGCAGTACGAAGTGGAACGCGGCGTTGAAGTCTATGAGCGTCTCAAAAACAATCCCGGCGTCGCTGCCTGGAACCCACTTTCCGTCGGCATTGCCTACGCGATGATCGACCGCATTACAAAGGACAAGGTACCCTTGATCACCATCAATCACGGCCGTACCGATTCAACCGATGGGCGTGTTTTCCCCTATGTTTTTCCACTGTTGCTCAACCCCTATAGCGAGACGTCAGGCATCGTCAACTATATCGCCTCCAAGGAAGGCGGCCTGGAAAACCTCAAGGGCAAGAAGATTGTCGTGCTCTATCACGGCTCACCCTATGGCAAGGAAACCATTCCGATTTACGAACTTCTGGCGAAGAAATATGGCTTCGAACTGCAGCAGATCGAAGTGCCGCATCCCGGGAATGAACAGCAGGCGCAATGGCTGACGATCCGCCGCGCGAAACCCGACTACGTGGTGCTGCGCGGATGGGGAGTGATGAACCCCGTTGCATTGAAAAGCGCAGCCAAGGTTGGCTTCCCGGTTGATCATATTGTTGGCAATGTCTGGTCAAACTCCGAAGAAGATGCCATTCCGGCGGGCGATGCCGCTAAAGGCTATACGGCTATCACCACACAGGCATCCGGCGCCGAATATCCGGTTGTCAAAGAGATCGTCAAGACACTCTATGACAATGGCAAGGGCAACCTTGAGGACAAGAGCCGCATCGGCTCGGTCTACCACAACCTTGGCATTGTCAACGGGATCTTGAATGTCGAGGCTATCCGCATCGCTCAGGAAAAATTCGGCAAGCGGACGCTGACAGGCGACGAGGTGCGTTGGGGTTTCGAGCATCTGCAACTCGATCCGGCACGCGTTGAGGCACTGGGTGCCAAAGGCCTGTTCCATTCGATCAATGTCACCTGGGACAATCATGAGGGCAATGGCTACGTCACCTTCCAGCAGTGGGACGGCAAGAAATGGAATGTCGTCTCGGATTGGATAGCTCCAGACTGGGCCCTCCTTCGCCCGATCATCGAGAAGTCTGCCGAAGCCTACGCGGCAGAAAAAGGTATCAAATTACGCACCTCCGAACAGGCTGAAGCTGCAACCAACTGAAGCCAAGTCGAACCGGGCAGCGTCGCTGCCTGGTTCGACTGCCGTTGCTTCAGCCCAACCTCAGGAGATGATCGTATGGCCGACAAAGACTTTCTGCTTGCTATCGATGGTGTCAGAGCCACCTACAAACACGCCATCACGGCATTGCATGGGGTGAGCCTGACCGTCGGGCATGGCGAAATCGTTGCACTCCTTGGAGCAAACGGTGCGGGGAAGACAACAACGCTCAAGGGGATCTCGAACCTGCTTCCGGCGGAGCGGGGGCAGATCACAGCCGGCTCCATCAAGTTCGATGGGAGTGACGTGTCTGCCATCAGCCCGGCAGATCTCGTCCGGTCCGGCCTCGTGCAGGTGCTGGAAGGCCGTCATTGTTTCCGCAGCCTGACGGTCGAGGAAAATCTCATTACCGGCGGGATTGGCCGGAGCGCCAAGCGGGCAGAAATTGCCGATGATCTGGAAAATATCTATGCGTATTTCCCGCGCCTTAAAGAAAAGCGCCGGACACTGTCTGGCCTCACATCAGGTGGCGAGCAACAGATGACGGCAATTGGCAGGGCGCTGATGTCGCGTCCACGGCTGCTGGTGCTCGATGAGCCGTCGATGGGCCTTGCACCGCTGATCGTGCAGGACATTTTCAAGACGCTCCGCCGGCTCAACCGGGAAACCGGCCTTGCCATCCTCGTGGCTGAACAGAATTCCACAGTCGCACTCAAATATGCCGATCGGGCAACAATCCTCGAAAACGGTGTTGCCGTCTTAAGCGGCGCGGCAGACGAGCTTCGCGATAACGAGGACATCAAGAACTTCTATCTTGGCCAGAAGACCGTGTCGTTCGCGGCTCCTGCACCCGTTCGCCCTGCGCCTGCAGTTGCCATTTGAATCCATATCGAAAAGGAGAAGTCCATGACCATTTCCCAAGTCAACATCGACAATGCTGCTAGAGCGGTCCCGCCGGTTCCAAGGCTTGCTGAGCCCGCTCATGTTGTCGGCAGCGATGCCGAGGCAATAGCTGTCGCGCGGACATTGGCAGAGACATTCATAAAAGAGTCCGCACAGCGTGATCGCGAACGAATTTGGCCTGTTGCCGAACTTGATGCGTTCTCGCAGAGCGGGCTCTGGTCAATCAACGTTCCGAAAGAATTCGGTGGCCCGGAGGTTTCTTACGCGACACTTGCAAAGGTGATCGAAATCATTTCCGCTGCGGATTCCTCCATTGGTCAGATCGCTCAGAACCATCTTGGCGTTGTGGCAGCGATCCGTACCGTTTCGGATCCGGATCAGCAGAAGCTACTGTTTGCCGAAGTCCTGAAAGGTACGCGTTTCGGCAATGCCTTTTCTGAATTCGGGTCAAAGCGCGCGGCCGATTTTGAGACACGGTTCACCGATAAAGGCGACCATGTCATCGTCAACGGCCAGAAATTTTACTCTTCCGGTGCGCTTCTGGCGCACCTGGTTCCGATCGTCGCCCTCGATGACGAAGGCCGAGCCTGGTATGCGATAGCCGAACGCGATGCGCCAGGTCTGACTGTCATTGATGATTGGTCAAGCTTCGGTCAACGCACCACACTGTCCGGAACAGTGATCCTGGACAATGTCAAAGTACCGAAATCACATTTGGTGCCCGGCTACAAGGGCTACGACAAACCAACCGCCGATGGTGCCATTTTCCAGATTATTCAGGTGGCTGTCGATACGGGCATCGCCCAGGCGGCGATCGATGAAACGGTGAGCTTCGTGCGGACGAAAAGCCGTGCCTGGGTTGACAGCGGTGTGGATCATGCCTGGGAAGATCCCTATACGCTCCAGGCGGTGGGTGATCTCACTCTGCGTCTGCATGCAGCGCAGGCGATTCTCGAGAAGGCGGGCTATGCCATCGACCGCGCGGTGTTGAACCCGAATGCAGAAACGGTGGCCGAGGCCCAGATTGTCACGGCTGAGGCGAAGATACTGTCGACAGAAATCGCTATTGCCGCCACAAACAAGCTGTTCGAACTAGCGGGTACACGCTCAACCCTAGCCGAACACAATCTGGACAGGCATTGGCGCAATGCTCGGACCCATACCTTGCATGATCCGGTCCGCTGGAAATATGCGATCCTTGGAAATTATTTCCTTAACGGCGAAAAGCCTCCGCTTCACGCCTGGAGCTGAACGACGCCGTTCGACAGACTTTGCGGGAGCAAATTTTGAGGGCCGGAATG